>QMQO01000005.1 GCA_003650545.1 Candidatus Woesearchaeota archaeon
AGCCGAAACAATTCAGCATTACGTTTCACATTCCCAAGGTCATTGGGATTTACCACAGCAAAAGAAGCTCGGCTCTTTTGCTTAATCGATACCTTGGGCTTTAGCCCAAGGAGGTTCATTTTAATTTTGCTACAAGAACCTTTATAAACTTGAATATTTTTATCTTAGCTATGGTAAATGCAACTGCTACCTTGCTACAAGGAACTGATGAAAGTATTTATCTAACATTCCTAAATAAGCTACAATCTCCTGTCTACAACAAGATTGTTCTGGTGTTGATTGTTATTTTCTTGGGTTTTCTTATAGGCAGAGTTGTTGGAAAACTCACACAAAACTTTTTGCATAGCTTTCATCTTAATAAAATAATTCAAAGTGCTGGCATAAAAATTACCATAGAAGAGATTGTCGGGATCGATGTTACTTTAATTATTTATTTGATCACGATATTGTATGTTCTTAGATTATTGCATATAACAAAAATTGTTTTATTCGCACTGTTTGGTGTGTTTGGCTTCTTTCTAATAATATTTTTCTTATTAGGAGCAAAGGATATGTTCTTAAATATAATTGCAGGCATGCTTGTTAATAGAAGAGGTCGGCTTAAACCAAATGATTTGGTGAAAGTTGGTGATATCAAAGGTCAAATTCTTAAATTAGGTATTTTTGAAACTAGAATCAAAACAAAAGAGAACGATGTTATCATTATACCTAACACAACCCTCATTGGAGAACGTGTTACTCTACTAAGAGAACATTAAAGCATTTCCAATAAACTTGCGATATTCCATAATTGTGTCCTTGTATATGGTTGTAGATTTATATCGTTACTAATCTCGTCTAATTCATTTAGTGCCTTGTGGACTTTGATGGACAATTCAGCATCTTCATTTAAAATAGCTTTGATATTTTCTAGCTTTATTTTTATGTTTTTTGGAACAGTGGTATCTTCAAGAAGCATGTCGATCGCTTTTATTGCATTCTCCAATTCAGTCATTTTTTATCCCTTATTTTTTTCTCTCTATTTTTTCTAACACTTCTTTTTGTAGGTTTTCAGCTTTTTCTTTTGTAGAGTTTTCTTGCCTTTCTATTGTTTTTATCCTTAATTCGGTTGTTTCTTTTTTTTGTTCAAGATCTTTTTTCAGCTTCTTTGCATCAGAAAGAACCATTATGTTACCAATTATTTTATACGCTTGGTCTACTTTGTCAAGTTCGGAGAGTGCTGATTCGATTTCCATCAGTTGCGCCTGGAACTGTTGTTTTTGCGCTAGAAAATTTTGTAATGATTGTTCTATCAATTGGAGTTGCTGTATCTTTTGTTGCGTTTCTTTATCCATTTTCTATAACCTTGCGCGTTTTTTCATAGACTAACAACAGATTTTTAATAGCGAATGTTGTCGCTCTTAAAGCTGTTGCATCTTTTGCTTTTATGATGAATTCGATTTTGTCGTTAATTTTAATCTCGCATGTTGAGCGTTTAAAGTTCAAAGCCTTTTCTTCTGGGATTAGACAAGGATATATTCTTGTGTCATTAAAATTGATGGTACTTTTCATCATCTTGCTTTTACCTTTGTGACTGTTGTTCTTTGCTTGAAGAGTATTTTTGAGCCACAATATGGACATCTGACTCTCTTTCTTAGCAGTGATTCTGTGATTTCTTTGTTACAGTTGAAACATTTATAAGCTACCATTTTAATACCCCTCTTTTTTCTTTGTTGTTGTATAAGCTTGATCAGTAAATTTCACATTACATTTCTTGCATTGCCAGATACCTATTGCAATTCTTTTGACTGCTTTCTTGTTACAATAAGGACATTTATAGGCACGGCGTTGTTGCGCCTCGATTTTGCCAAACTTATGCCTTACTGTTCTACCATAACGAGAACCAAAACGTTTCACTGACTTTATTCCTTTAGATGTTGCCATTTTTAGCTTACTCAATACTCAAAGGAATATTGGTTTATTTATAAAGATAGTGGTATGTTTTTATTTAATTTTCAATAGGGAAAATAAACTGGAAAATAAAATAAAAATAAAATAAAAAATAAATAAATATAGAAAATAAGGTTCAAGGCAAATCAAAATATTAAACTGGGGCTGCCAGGATTTTCATGAAATCGCAGATTTCATGCAATTTCTGTTTTGAACCCGGGTCACGAGGTCCCAAACCTCGAATGATAGCCAAACTACACCACAGCCCCTCTTGGATTAAAAAATGATGTTGGTTTTTAAAGGTTACGCTGTGCGTGTGTTTATCATGATTAGTCCGATACCGATAACCAAAGAAAAAACTAGTGTCCATCCAGCTCGTTTGAGTAGCCTAGATTTTATTGGTAATATGTGCTGGCTTAATGAATATATTTGATTTTCAAAAGCTTCTGTTATCTTTTTGCTATTCTTTTTTAGCTTGTCTAGCTCTTTGATGTATTCGTTTCTTGTATAATATTGGCTGATGTTTTTATAGTAGAATATATCTTTTTTAATTCTCTCTTTTTTTGAAAGAATTCTGATTTTTGGTGTGACGATTAGAATTGCCATCAAAAATGAAAAAAAACATCCTATTGCTATTATCCCCCAGCCTATCTTTAGGAGTAGAGGATAATCTAAAAATTCTTTTCTTGTTAAAACACCCGCGGTATAAACTAGGATTAGACCTGAAGCACCCATAAGAAAGTTAGCTTTGTTGTTAAATTGGGTATCTAACCATTTATTAAAATTTAAAATATCTCCTAGAATAGAACTAGACCATGCCCATGTCGGCTTTTTGCTCGCCCTCTTTTTTTTCTTTTTTGCCATTTAGAGATTGTTATATTTAGTTATTTAAATATTTTATCTAACTATTGTTTATATCATGGTAGAATCAGGTTAACAGATTTTGGTACAACCCTGATCGTGATGGATTTCTTGTTGCCAAGGATTTCGCCATCAGCATGAACTGGTACAGGAATGTCGCATGTAATCTTAACCTTTTTTGCTTTGTGATAAAAGATGTCTTTTCTTTTCGGGTGTGTACCCCGAGTAGACTCTGCAATGTATA
This sequence comes from Candidatus Woesearchaeota archaeon, assembly GCA_003650545.1. Taxonomy (GTDB): domain Archaea; phylum Nanobdellota; class Nanobdellia; order Woesearchaeales; family B72-G16; genus B72-G16. The sequence continues at coordinate 3,035 of QMQO01000005.1, forward strand.
TGTAAACATTGTTAAAGAACTTCTTTGATTTAAAAACACAAACATCTAGATATCCATCTTGCATATTTGCATAAGGTGTCATGCTAAATATCAAGCTATAGTACTTGATATTGCTGACAACGGTTTGGTATCCTTCTGTTGTGTATTTGTCGTCTACAGTGATTTTAACCTTTGGTTGATCATAGAATAGTCCTGCACGTAAACTCGTCATTAAATAAGGAAATTTTCCTAAGTATTGTTTGAAAAAAGGATTTTTTTCGGTTTCTTCAAGTACCCATGCATCTATACCAACTCCAGCCATCAGCAAAAAATAACGGCCATTGATGTTGCCAGTATCTACTTTTTTTGCCTTACCATTGACTATAAGTTCGCAGGCAAGCTCGATCTTCTTGATTAAACCAGTTTCGTATGATAGAGCATTGCCAGTCCCAAGAGGAATTATTCCTAATTTTATTTTTTTGTTAATAACACCATTGAGAACACTGTTAATCGTGCCATCGCCACCAACAGCAACAACGGTATCGTAACCCTTTTTAATAGCTTTTTTTGTTAGTTTTGTAGCTTTTTTTTCATTAGGCGTTTTTTTTATATCTAGTTTAATATTAGGGTACTTGCCAAAAACTGCTTTTATCTTAGGTCTGATTCTCTGTTCATTAACCTTGCGTGCTTTCTTGTTTATAATGATTAAAATTTTTCTTTCTTTTTGTGAAGATTCTTTCTTCAATCTTTTTTTAATCATACTTCGAATTTTCTTTTTCTGTTTAAATGTTTCTTTCCTAGGCTCATTTTTTTTCTTTTTGTTTTTTCTTTTTCTTTTTTTTACATTTATCACGTTCATAACAAATTTTCTAATTAGTATGTTTAAAAAGTTTTCGGTCTGCTTTTATAGTTTTTATTTATTATTTTTTTGTAGCTTTTTATTTATTATTATAATAGTAAAAATTTATAAACTCCATTTTATTCTGTTATCTCATGGTGCTAAAAGGTTCGCAAATATTTAAGCTAAAGAAATTTATAAGAGAATTAGCTCAACATAGGGGGCGCCATACAGAGTTAGTTAGTGTATATATTCCGCAAGGGTATGACATGAATAAAATCATAAACCATTTACAACAGGAGCAGGGTACAGCAACAAACATAAAATCTGCTTCTACAAGAAAAAATGTGATTGATGCCCTTGAAAGGATGATCCAACATTTAAGATTGTTTAAGAAAACCCCTGAGAATGGTTTAGCGGTTTTTTCTGGGAATGTTGCAGCTAAAGAAGGTCAGCAAGATTTGAGGATTTGGAGTATTGAGCCGCCTGTACCTCTAAAGCAGAGGCTGTATAGGTGTGATAAAGAGTTTGTGTTAGAACCATTGTCAGAAATGTGTGAGACTAAAGAAGTGTATGGTCTTGTTGTTTTGGACAGAAGGGATGCTATGCTTGCGCTATTGAAAGGAAAGGCGATAGTGCCATTAGTGAAAACACATTCTGAGGTGCCCGGAAAGTTTAAGGCAGGGGGTCAATGTTGCCATCCTGATACTTTGGTTCTATTGAGGGACGCTCAAATAAAAATTAAAGACGTAAAAATAGGAGATAAATTGATTACCTATGATTTTAAAAATAATGATTCCAGCATTTCTGAATGCCTGAATATTTGGAAAACCCGAAAAGATGTACAGTTAAAAATTAAAACAGATGCTGGAAATATTATTGTGTCAGAAGATCATTTGTTTTTTGTAGAAAACAATGGTGCAACTTTGGAGGTGCCTGCAAAAGAGTTAAAAGTAGGAGATTTTTTATTAAAATTCAAAAATAGCGTCAAAGAAAAAAGAGAAAAAATAAATAAAATAAATAAAATAAAAATAATAAAAATAATGAAAGAAAAAGGTGAATTTGAAATGATAGATATCTCTGTGAAAAACCAAAACTTTATTGCAAATGGTTTAGTCGTGCATAATTCAGCAGCTCGCTTTGCACGTATCAGGGAAGGAAGCATAAAGGCACATTACAAAAAGATTGCTGATCTAATGAAGGAGCAGTTCTTGCCGATGGGTGATAATTTGAAAGGAATTATCATTGGTGGACCAAGCACGACAACAACAGATTTTATTCATAAGGATTATTTGACGGGTGATATTAAGAAGAAGATAATAGGAGTTAAGGATTTGAGTTATACGGGAGAGTTTGGCTTACAAGAACTTTTAGATAGGAGTAAAGATTTGCTTTCAGCAGAAGAGGTCTCTGGTGAAAAAAAGATAATGGGAAAGTTTTTTGATTTGTTAAATACTAAGGAAAAGCAAGTGGCTTATGGACTGGCAGATGTCAAAGAGATGTTAGAGATTGGTGCGGTTGATACTTTGCTTTTGTCAGAATCTGTTGATGATGAGTTGATAGAAGAACTAGAGAATAAAGCAAAAGAGATGGGTAGTGAAGTCAGGATTATTTCTGTTGAAACTCGAGAAGGAGTGCAGCTAAAGGAGATGGGTGGCATTGCAGCTATTTTGAGGTATGAAGCAGAGAGATAGTTATTTGCATTCTTCAATATTCTTCAGTATTTTTCGAGTATTCTTCAAATCTTATACTCCCTTTGTATTTTTCTTCAAAAGATCTTATATTCCTTTTTGTATTTTTCTTTATCTTGTTTGTATTTCCTGTGTATCTTCTTTATGTTTCTTTATGTTTCTTTATGTTGTATATACAATATATGCGTAATATTTATAATTACTAAAGTTCTCTTTTGTATTATGAATGAGGCTGTTATAAGGGCGGCGTTTGTAGAGCTATTCCCAGATAAGGATGCTAATAAGTATAATTTCTCGATCAAATATAGTGGGCATTTCAAGGATTATGGTGCTAATGTAAAGATGCTTGGAAATTATATAGATTTTCATCTTAGTAAAAAATGGAAAGCTGTCAGTAGAGAAATACAAATAGGATTGTTACAGGAATTGTTAATGAAGATCTTTAATACAAAAAAGAAAAACACAATTAATGTGGATCTTTATAACCACTTTGTTAAAAAACTGCATATTGCTGTTCTCAAAGAGAAGCCTGAACCAAAGCTGGAAGAAAGCTTTAATCGTGTTAACGAAAAATACTTCAACGGTATGCTAGAGATGCCTAACATAAAGTGGGGTGCTGAAAGTGCTAATCAGCTTGGTGCTTATGAATACGCAAATGACACAATTATTGTTAGTTCTTTGTTAAAGAATGCAGATGAAGATATTTTGGATTATATAATGTACCATGAAATGTTGCATAAGAAGTTGAAGTACAGGCACAAGAATGGTCGCGCAAGGTACCATACATCTAAGTTTAGGAAAATGGAGAAACTGTTTGAAAATCAAGACGTGATAGAAAAGAAGCTGCAGAGGCTTAGGAAACCAAGAATTGTTAGACCAAGAATTGTTAGAAGAAATAGATGGTTTTAGTTATAATTGGTGGTTTTAGTTATTTGTTTTCATACTGATACAGGTGTTTTGGAAATAGCATACTACAAAAATAATAGCTAAAATAAATATAAATAATAGCTAAAAAATAATAGCTAATGTATCACGAACCTTATCATGTATCTTATAAGCTTATATAATCTTTATAATACACAATCTTTATAAATCAACCTTATTTCCAATGAGGCAAAGGAGGCGATAGAATGGGAGAGGTTAAGAAAGCTAGCATAGGAAGCCTGCAAAAAGGAAGTTATATAGTAATAGATGGTGTTGCTTGCAAAATTGTTGATACTGCAACATCAAGACCCGGAAAACATGGTCATGCTAAGGTTAACCTGATGGCTGTCGGACTTATAGATGGTAAGAAACGTAACCTGGTGTTGCCTGGTCATGAACAAGTTGATGTTCCTATTATTGACAAGAGAACAGCACAAGTGTTGTCAATAAGTGGCGATACTGCAAATGTAATGGACTCTGAAACATACGAAACATTTGATCTTAAGATTCCTGAAGAGCTAAAATCAGAGTGTAAAGAAGGAAGTAATGTACTGTACTGGGAGATTTTAGACCAAAAAGTTATGAAACAGATAAAACAAGAATAATAGTAAAATAATAGTAGAATAATAGTGCTATTAAGAAATAATTTGGTGTTATTATGGTACGGTTTCCTGAAGCAGAAGCAAGGTTGTTTAAGGGGAAGTTTGTTTGTAAAAGATGTAAGTCTGTTATTAAAGCTAGTAACATGAAAGTGATGGCAGGAAAGGTTAAGTGTAGAAAATGCAAAGGCAAAGCATTAAGGATTATTAGAAGAAAATAATCTGCCTAAAACGAGGTAATGATGGTGAGTTTTTGGGAGTATGGTTCTATAATAATATTCTATGCAATAATACTGTTGCTTGTATATTTCTTTCGGAAAAAACTTCGCATTGAGCATAAGTTCATAGTGATGTGGAAAACCAAACTTGGTCTAAGATGGATGGACGATCTTTCAACAAGGTTTAGAAGTTTCATAGTACTGCTTGGTTATATTAGTATCGGTCTTGGTTTTATAGGAATGGCATTTATTATAGTTTATATGTTTGTTATTTTAATAAAAATGCTAATAACACCCGTAGTTACTGCTCAGGTTGGTGTTGCCTTGCCTGGTTTATTAAAAGTTCCTGGTTTAGGTACATTGCCATTCTGGCACTGGCTTATATCAATCTTTATAATTGCAGCATGTCATGAGTTTGCACACGGTGTTGTTGCTCGTGCTCATAAAGTAAAAATAAAAAGTTCTGGCTTTTTGATGTGGGGACCAATTCTGGGGGCGTTTGTAGAGCCTGATGAGAAACAATTGAGTAAGATGTCTGATAGTAAACAATATTCTATTTTTGCAGCAGGGCCTGTTGTAAACATTGTTATGGCTGTTGTTGCTTATCTAATCTTGATTTTTGCGATTCCTAGCTTGAATGCAACAGCTGTCGAGCCTGCTGGTGTTGTTATAATTCCCATATTAAACCAAAGTTATCCCTTAGAATTGGCAGGCATTAATGAAAGCATTGTTATTAATGAAATCAATGGTGTTCCTATTTTGAATGTTGATAATTTTTCTACAATTATAAGAACGATTGGACCAAACGAAACAGTAACAATCAGATCAAATGAAACATATTATACTGTTACAACCGTCAGGAACCCAAATTTTCCAGGAGACAGAAGAGGTTTTTTTGGTCTTTACGGAGGAAATATCCTTAGGCCGAGAACATTTTTTCAAAAAAAGACTGATGTTAGTCATGCATGGTTTAATTTTGTTAAGTTTATACAAGACTTGGTAATATGGTTTTTTATTTTATGTAGTGGAATTGGTCTAGCTAACCTACTGCCTCTTGGTCCTGTTGACGGGGGGAGGATGGTGCTGACTTATCTTAGAAGCAAATATTCTGAAGACAAAGCTAGACATATCTGGGGGGTTGTCTCAATAACGACACTGGTGTTGATCATTTTAATTTTTATAGTACAGTTTGTTAAGTGAAGATTAAGTGAGATTTTAAGCGAAGTTAAGCAAAGGCTAGATGAAGGTTAAATAGAGGTTAAGTGAAGATTTAAATAGCTGTGTTTTTTCTTGTGATCTATGGACATCATATTATATGAACCTGCAATTAGTGGAAATATTGGGGCTGTTGCTAGGGTGATGAAAAATTTTGATTTTAAAACTTTAATTTTGGTCGACCCAAAATGTGAAGTTGACGAAGAAGCTAAGAGGCGGGCTAAGCATGCCCAGGATGTTTTGAGAAGAATCGAAATTAAGGATAAAAATAGCTTGAAAAAATATGATTATCTTATTGCAACGACAGCTAAGTTAGGAAGTAGCTATAACATCCTTAGATTGCCGCTGTTACCTTCGCAATTAGCAGAGAAAATTATGAGTACTAAGGTTAAGGCTGGGATTAAGGCTACTAAGGTTAAGAGCAAGATAGGTCTACTATTTGGACCTGAAGGAACGGGTCTAAGTAATGAACTTTTGGCAAAAGCCGATTTTGTTATAACTATCCCTGCAGGACAGTATAGAACGCTTAACTTGAGTCATGCTGTGGCAATCATTTTATACGAATTGTTTAAGGCGAAGGTTAAAGAAAGTAAAGAAAGTTATCATAAGCCTGCTGGTGCTAAAGAGAAAGAGAAGTTTTTTGCAATGTTGGACGATGTCCTTGATGGTTTAGATTTTGTTACAAAAGAGAAGAAGGAAACACAAAAAGCGGTATGGAGGAGAATGATTGGAAAAGCTATGTTGACTAGACGGGAATTATTTGCTTTGTTTGGATTTTTGAAGAAGCTGAAGTTAGCTAGCTGTTAAAGTAAAGTTTATAAATCATAATTACTTACTTGGACAAAAGGAGGTGTCGTCATGGCTAAAATTAAAAAGAAAAAAGCCAAGAAGAAAACTAAAAAGATTGTTGCTAAAAAGAAAGTCAAAAAGAGAACACAAAAAAAAGCAGAAGCACCAAAACCTGTTCAACCAAAACCTGTTCATAAACCAGTTCTAGCGAGACAGAAGAAAGGATTGGCAATCGCAGGATTGGTCGTTGGTATAGTGAGTTTTATTACCTCTCAAATTATATTAGGACCGTTGGCAATAATACTTTCAACCATTGCGCTATACAAAATTAAAAACGATCCAGCAACTTATGGTGGAAGAGGTATGGCACTGGCAGGGCTTGTGTGCGGAATAATAACCACAATAATTGGGGTAATCATTGTAATTCTGTTAGTGACTGGCTTTTTGGTTATACCAAAAGTGATGAGTCTTGCATGAGTCTTAAAACTAATAGAGTTTTTCAGATCAAATTTGCTTATTTATTTCTTGCTTTCTATGTACTTTTCAACAGCTTCCTTAACATCAATTTTCATAGAAGGAGATGCGTTTCTGCCAAGAGAGTAATATGTTTTTTCTGCTTCAGGCCCCCATGAATAGTCTCCCTTTTCACGCTCGATTCTGCTGATCTTAAATTCACCCAAAGAAACGCCCTTTCTTAAATTATAATAAATAGAACGCATTGTTGCTTTTGGAAAAATACTTCTGTAGATTTTATAGATTTCGTATGCATAGCCTTCCTTAAGATAATAAAGTATCTCTACTATGTTTTGTCTTATTCTTGATTTTACTGGCCTTCCTCGTGGCATAAGAATTAATGAGATATTTTTCATATATAAATCTTTCGTTTTTTTCTCTATAGAAAATAAATATAGGTATAAAAATAAATAGAATTATAAATCTGAAGAATAATAGAGTAGCATGAAACAGATGTTTTTGCTTTCAAAGGAAAATATCGAACTTGCAAGAGCTGAAGTGCTTGCTTTAACAAATGCAGCGAATTATGAGGTGGATGATAATATTTTGATTCTTGATACAAAAGAAGAACGACTTTATGCGAGATTAGCATTCACAAAAGCCATCTATAGATTTCTCTTTTCATGCAAGGAAGATGAACTAGAAAAGTCATTGAAAGGATTTGACTGGAAATCTATTTATGATGAAAATTTCTGCATTAGGACTCATGGAGGAATTAAACAGAAAGAAAAAGATCTTGCAAGCTATGTGTGGAACTCTGTTGAAGAGCCAAGGGTTGAGCTGAAATATTGTAAAACAAAAATTGAGTTGTTCAAGTTAGCGAATAAGATTTATTGCGGAAAGTTATTGCATATAGTAACTAAAGATTTTTTAAAAAGGAAATCTCATCTTAGACCTGCACTGCATCCGACCTCTCTTAGTCCAAGATTAGCGAGAGCAATGATTAACCTTACAGGAATTAAAAAAGGAGATGTGTATGATCCTTTCTGTGGCTCAGGTGGAATTCTGATAGAAGCAGGGATGATGGGCTTTAAAACCATCGGTCTTGATATAAATGACTATGTTTTAAAAAAGGCTAGAGAGAATTTAGATTATTATGGGATAAGGTATGTTGAACTTGAACAGAGGGACGCTCTAACATTAAAGAAAAAACTTGATTATGTTGTTACTGATCTTCCATACGGAAGAAACACAAAATTGACGCTGGAACTCGAAAAGCTGTATTTAGATTTTCTAAAACTATTGGACGAACACCTCGTTTATAAAGCGGTTGTTGGTTATCCGGATTTTGTTGATTTTAAGAAACTGATCAAAAAGACAAAGCTTAAACTGTTGCATGAGTTTAGTGTTTATCTGCACAAAAGCTTAACAAAGAAAATTGTAGTGTTAGGAAAATCTTAAAAAAATAGATAAATGGAATGAAAATAATCTTAAAATTAAAAATAATCTTGAAATTTTGTCGTTGAGGCGCTAGAATCAAATCATCAAATCATCAAAACATCAAATCATAGCTTCATCTCTTTAAAATGAATGTGAAATGAATATTAAAAATGAACAAAAAGAAAGAAAAAAAGAGCAAAAAGAAAGGTTATAAGAAAGAAAAGAGCAAAGAACGAATTAAGTTCTGCCCAAGATGTGGAAGCACAATGGTTTTTACTGATATAACAAGTGCAGCTTCTGTAGCATTGGGGGATATCAATAGATTGAGATGTAAGAACTGTAATTACTCTGGACAATTTTTTCCCGAGATGGAATCTGAAAAGATTAAGAATGTTAAGGTTTGTAAAGAAAAACCTGCAGGAAAAACAGAAGCAATAAATGTTAGCTATGGTTATGGTATAAGAGCTTATTATTTACCAATGGGTGCTGTGTTTCTACTTAGCTCAATTTTTGTGTTAAAATTATTTAATGTTACAATGGCTGTTTTTTTGTTAGTTGCGGGTGCTTTTTTTATGGCTTACTGTTTGTTGGTGAGGAGACGTGAATGAGAGAACTCAAAAGATATTAGGATATTTGTCAATTATACTAATAGCTGCAGCTTTTGCTACATACTTTTTAAATTTATATATTTCTATCAGCGTTGTGGTTGTAGCAATTATTGTGTTTTACTATTCAATGTACCAGAAAACTCAGTAGGAATCTGAAAATTGAGTTTAAATTTATTATTAAATCAAATTATTAAGTCAAATATTAGTTTGTATGAAAAATTTTTATACGAATTACATAAATTACTTCTGTGATTGCAAATGTCCCTTGGTGCCTGATATGACTGAAACGAGACGAAGAATGTCTTTTTTTGTTTTTTTCTTTTGTTTTGATAGATGAGTCATTAGATGGCTCTTATAAATAACTTTGATAAATAACAAAGTTGGTTAGCTAAAAGTTGAAAGAGCTAAAAGTTGGGGGTTAGAGTTAAAAGATTAGCACTGGACATTGTCTACTGGACGCATAATATTTATAAATGGTTCTTGAATAAAGTTAGCTATGCTAAAAAATTTTCAACCGAGACTTTACCAGCAGACAATATTAGCGACAGCTATCAATTATAATACTTTGGTTGTGTTACCTACTGGTATGGGAAAGACTTTTTGTGCTTTGATGCTAGCTGCCCATCGCTTAAAACAATACCCAAATTTAAAGGTTTTAATATTGGCACCAACAAAGCCATTGGTAGAGCAGCATAAGAAAACCTTTGAAAAACATCTTGATATCGATCCTGTTGAATTGGTTGTGTTTACTGGCCTGATAAGGCCTGAGAAAAGAGCAGAGCTTTGGAAAGGTGCAAGAATTGTATTTAGCACACCCCAGGGACTGGAAAACGATATTATTAATAAAAAAATTGATCTTAAAGATGTTTCGCTATTAGTGTTTGACGAATGTCATAGAGCAATAGGAGATTACAGTTATGTTTACATTGCTAAACAATACGATAAAGTTTCACGCTTTGGGAGGATTCTGGCACTAACAGCATCGCCCGGATCTGACATGGAGAAGATAAATGAGGTTTGCCAGAATCTCCTTATTGAGGAAATAGAAGCTAGAACTGATAAGGATCCAGATATAAAGCCGTATATACAAAATGTAAAAATAGACTGGGTGAAGGTTGAGTTACCAGAATCTTTCAAGCAAATTCAAACCTTTCTGCAGAATTGTTATAAAAGCAAACTAAAAGAGATTGCTAAATACGGTTATATCGATCATGCCGCTGTCACCACTATGTCAAAAACAGAGATGTTGAAAGTTCAAGGAGCATTACAAGGCCAATTAGCGTCGGGAAATAGGACATTCGACCTAATGAAGTCTGTTAGTTTGATGGCAGAGGCCATAAAAGTGCAGCATGCTTTAGAGTTACTTGAGACGCAAGGGATATACGCATTAAACAATTATCTCGAAGGACTAATGCACAAGTCTTACAGAACAAAGATTAAAGCAATTATCAATCTTTCAAGAGATATTAACTTCAGGTCAGCTTACATAAGAACTAAAACATTAGCAGAGAAAAAAGTAGAGCACCCTAAATTATTGAGACTGAGAAGATTAATTTCTGAAGAGCTAAGGAAAAATCCAGAAGCAAAAATAATTGTGTTTAATCAGTTCCGTGACTCTATAACAAAGATCTATGATGAAATCAGAACACTACAAGGCGTTAATGCGGCTATTTTTGTCGGACAAACAAAAAAGAATGGTACTGGCTTGAGCCAGAAAGAGCAAGTACAGATAATGAATGATTTTTCCACAGGGAAGTATAATGTTGTTGTGATGAGCTCTGTTGGCGAAGAGGGTTTGGATATTCCATCTGTGGATGTTGTTATATTCTATGAGCCTGTTCCTTCTGCTATTAGGACAATTCAAAGAAGAGGGAGAACTGGGAGATTGACAGGAGGTAAGGTTATAATGCTTGCAACCAGTGATACGAGGGATATGGGTTATAAATGGAGTGCGCACCACAAAGAAAAAAGAATGTATCGTATACTCGAACAGCTAAAGAGCAAATATTCATTGAAGAGAAAGCCCACAATAACAACGTTGAATGATTTTAGTAGCATTAAAATGTTCTGTGACCATCGAGAGAAAGGCTCGGCTGTTGTGAAGGAACTGTTGGAGCAAAATGTTGATTTAAGATTACAGCAACTAGATGTAGCGGATTATTTGTTGAGTAGTGAAGTTGCTGTTGAGTACAAGAATAGCGAGGATTTTGTTAATAGTCTGATAGATGGAAGACTATTGCAGCAGCTGAAAAAACTAAAGCAGAGTTTTGAAAAGCCTATTGTACTTGTTGAGGGGAAGGATATCTATTCGCAGAGGAATGTACACCCTAATGCTATTCGCGGCATGTTAGCCACAATTATGGTTAACTATAGTATTCCGGTTATCTTTACAAGAGATGCTAAGGAGGGTGCTGCTTTCTTGGTTAGCATGGCTCGCAGAGAGCAAGAAAAAGGTAGTGCTTTCTCATTGCATTCAAACAAAAAATCAAGCAGCCTAAGAGAACAACAGGAATATATTGTTGAGGCTTTACCGTCTGTTGGACCTGATCTGGCTAAACGTCTATTGTTACAGTTTGGCTCTGTAAAAGCGATTGCCAATGCCAGTGTAAAAGAGTTAAAGAAAGTAGAAGGGATTGGAGATAAGATTGCTAATTCTTTGAGGAATGTTTTTGAAGAAAAATATCAAGAAAAATGTCAACAATAGTATCAACAATAATAGTAAAATAATTAAAAAAGTAAAACTAATATGGTGAAGTAAAAAAATAAAATGTGCAAAGAAAACATTTTTATACTCATTGAATATTGTTACTGTCATGGCTTTAGTAACACTAAAAGAGCAGGAAAAACTCACACAAAGAATAACTGAGTATATGAAAAAACTTTATCCCAACATATCCTTCGAAAAGAAGGAAGAGATTTTTGATAGAACAAAGCAGGCTGAGGTTTTATATACATACGCTGGCGAGGAAAGTGAGGTTGAGGCTGAGGATAAGATAAGGGAGATTAGTAAAGCTTTGAAGCACGGTTATGATACCCCTATACTTCTTCTTAGGACAAAAAGAGGAGATGTTTTGCTTGATGGACATCGCAGACTAAAGACTGCTTGGGAATTCGGTCTACAGTGGAAAGCGATTGTGCTAGTACCTTCAGAAGATCGTGAGTTTGGAATTGAGAAGCATATAATAGGGAAAGTACGCGAACTGTGGAAATAGATAAAATTGCCAGAAGAAAACAAGGGAAATAATTGTATTCTAAATCAACAACTCTGTCTAGTCTTTGCTATCGCTTATAGCTGTTTTGACAGATTCATAATGCCATAGCCAATTTTCTTAATCTTTTAACCCTTGACTCTAGCGAGGGATGTGTCGAGAACAAATTAATCAGGCTGCGGCCACTGAAAGGATTAGCAATGAATAATGAGGCTGTTGCAGGTGAACCAAATCTTAGTGGTGTTCTTCTAGCTGCAACATGAATCTTTTCCAGGGCTGATGCAAGCGCAAGTGGGTTCTTGATGGTCTTTGCACCTGTTTCATCAGCAAGAAATTCTCTACTTCGAGAAATAGCAAGTTGAATGATTGTAGCAATGATTGGTGTGAGTATGCCTAGCACAAGTAAGCTAATAATGTTACTGCCATCACGATCATCGCCACCACCAAAGATGGCTGCAAAGCGAGCCATAAAGGCAATGTAACTAATAACGGTTGCGATTGTTGCTGCGATGGTCGCAATAAGAATGTCTCTATTCTTAATATGAGCAAGTTCATGAGCAATGACTCCTTTTAATTCTATTGGTGAGAGTATGTTTATGATTCCGTTGGTACAGGCAACTGCTGCGTTTTTAGGATTGCGGCCTGTTGCAAATGCATTCGGCTGGTCTGTTGGAATTATATATATACGGGGCATAGGTATGCCTGTTGCTAATGCGACCTCTTGTACTATTTTGTATAAATTAGGATTATCTTTCTTTTTGATCTCTCTTGCACGGTACATTGCAAGGACAATCTTATCAGAATACCAGTATGTGATAAAATTCATTAAGATAGCAATAGCTAAGCCGATGAACATCCCTTTAGTGCTACCTATCCAGTAACCTATGCCAAGAAGTATTCCTGATAGGATACCAAGCAACACTGTTGTCTTTAGCTGATTTATTATTGCCATTTTATTATTGTTATTCTTCTATTTTTGCTTAGGGTTTATTCATTTAAAAATCTTTCGATATAACTGTCAATGCCCTCAATCTGCCTCAGCTTAGTCTGTCTAAATAAATAATTACGTAATGTATCGTTAACATTAATACCTAATCTTGATAGATTGCGCTTAATCTCGCCATATTTTTTCTTGCCTGGTGTATCTAGATCTGTTAGGATCAGGACTGTTCTGTGATGCTTTGAGATGTCCTCGGTTAATTTGTATACTGCTCTGTTCATTGTGTAAACTTTTGTAAAGCCTAGCCTTGAAAGAGCTTTTTTGTCTTTTAGGCCTTCAACTATCACAGGATAGTTATTAAATTTCCTTATCAATTGTAAAAGACCTTCAATTTTATGCTTCATGGTTTTCTTTGAGTGTGTTGTTTTTGAATGTGCTATATTTTTTTAGTATGTTTTTAATATATAATTTTTTATTTTTGTATTTATTTTTTAATATATATTTATATAAAATATATTAAAATTTTTAATTTTTATTGATTTTAAAACATTAGTTTTATATATTGATGGATAAATTATTGTTTTTGGGGGACAATGATAGATAAAAGTACTCTTTTGTTGTACTATAAAAGGCAGGATATTCAACAAGCACTGGTTAGTCATGCTGCTAATAAAGAAGTGGTTGGGAGTTATGGTGGCGAAGGCTATGGCAAACGTCCAGATGTTCTGAATAATCCAAGGGATGTTCTTGAATTGGTAAAGAGGGGTGTAACCAGCTTTCATGCTTCTGAAGAGCTGTGGAGAAATCCTCTACTTCTTGATGTTGGCATGAAAAGAAAAGAGTTAGACGCAAACAGAAAGGGTTGGGATTTAATCTTGGATATAGATTGTTCGTATTGGTATTATAGTAAACTAGCTGCTTATCTGTTGGTTGAAGCATTGAAATATCACGGTGTTAATAGTGTTTCGGTGAAATTTTCAGGTAATCGGGGCTTTCATATAGCAGTACCTTTTGAATCTTTTCCAGAAAAGGTATCAGGCAAAATGTTCAATGAATTGTTTCCAGAAGGGCCAAAAAAAATAGCTGCTTATCTTTGTGATATGATAAAAGATAAACTTGCTGAGAAAATATTAGAAGTAGACGATATTCATGTTATTATAAACAAGACAGGAAAAAGTTTTAACGAGCTCGTTAAAAATGGAAAGTTTGATCCTTTTACAGTGCTTAATGTTGATACAATGTTAATTTCTAGCAGACATCTGTACAGAATGCCTTACTCGCTACACGAGAAAACAGGCCTGGTTAGTCTGCCCATAGCAATAAACGATATAATGACCTTCGAGAAAGAGATAGCTGATCCAAAGAAAATTAAACCTGATTTGGTTTTTATTGACAGAAGCAAAGCTGTTAAGAATGAAGCCGAGCAACTTATAATGCAGGCTTATGATCGTGATGTCAAGGAAGATCTTTTTATACAGGAAACTATTGAAAAGAGAGAGAAGAAATTTAAACAGGATTTTGAGGCATTTAATGATGTTGTTGCAGAAGAGTTTTTCCCGCCGTGTTTTAAGTTGGGGTTGCAAGGGTTAAAAGATGGTAGGAAAAGGTTTTTGTTCTGTTTGATGAATTTCTTAACTAGCTGCGGATGGGACTATGGGATGATTGAAGAACGGTTGAAGAAGTGGAACCAAGCAAATGATGAAGAGTTGAGAGAGGTTATTTTGGTTGGGCAGTTGCGTTATCATAAGACAAATAAGAAGAAAGTACTGCCTCCAAATTGTGATAATAAAATATATTACAAGGATATTATGATATGCAAGCCAGACGCTTTTTGTTCTCGCATTAAGAATCCTGTTAACTATGCAATTCTTAAAGCGAAGATGTCTAAGAGCAGAAAGAAGGTAAGGAAGAAAAGGATAAAAAAGGAAGATAGTTCTAAGAAGTAAAGTTTATATATTAATACTTCTTTTTCTAATAAAAAAGAGGCTGAGAATGAAGATTGAGCTTAATATCGAGAAGAAGCATTTATATTTGATAGTTGTGATAATAATTCTTATTGGCGCTTTGATGTTTGTTGTTGCTTATAACACTGGCTATCAGCAGGGAGACCCTGTGCCTAGGACAGATCCTGCGCCAAGCGTGATGGGACATACTGTTGATGAGATTGCTGGGTTGAGAGAGTATATAATATCTGTGGCTGGTGGAGATGGTGGATTGTCAAATGTTACAGGCGGATGGGAGACGATTCCTGCTGCATATTATACAGAAGAACAAATTCAGGAATATTTTGGTTCTGCGTTTATAATAGAAAAAAAGTTTGATTTAAGAGAGCTGGAAGATACCCAATATCTTTATACTGATACTGTTAGGGATGGCGGATATGTGCCGTGCGATATTCATGCAGGTGAAGCAAGCTATTATTATTTTCATGCATGTGATCCTGGAAAGGCTTGTGCTAAACCAGGTATCGCTATACTGAGGGGGAGAGGAGAAGGTACGAAAGGAAAATGTATTTCTAAGGAAGGTCCTGTTTATATAATAAAGTATTCTTTACCAGCAGGTTATTCTATAGATCAAGTGATTCCTTATCTAAATGTTGTTACCAGGATTAAGCCAGGCTTTTTGATTAAAGTCACCCCGGAAGATGGGGTTGGTGAGGTAACTGTATCTTACTCTTCATAGTTTTTCTAATTTGATGATTTCTTTCAAAAACCTTTAAATACTATCTTACTCTTCTTTGAATTATGAAATCATCATTGCTAGAAGAGGTACTGGAAGAAAACACCCTGACAGAGAAAGAAAAAAAGGATGTTAAGAAAAAAATAAAGTGTGTGGTGAAAAAACTAAAAGAAGAACTGAAAAAATCAAAAATAAAAGCTGAAGTGATGCTTGGTGGCAGCGCAGCAAAAGATACCTTTCTTAAGGATTTTGATGTTGATGTTTTTATTAGATTTGATCGCAGAAGATATCTGGATGAAAATATCTCTAAGATATTAGCAGGTGTTGTTAGACAATTCAAGGCTAAAAGAATACATGGCAGCAGAGATTATTTTGGTGCAAAGATAGATGGCATTAGCTATGAGTTTGTGCCTGTGTTAAATATCGAAGATCCTGGCCAGGCTGTAAATGTAACAGATGCTAGTCCGTTGCATGTTAATTGGGTTTTGAGTAAACTCAATCAAAGATTGAGGAATGATATCCTACTCCTAAAACTCTTTTGTAAGGCAAATCATTGCTATGGTGCAGAAAGCTACATAAAAGGTTTCTCAGGTCATGTGATAGATATATTGATAATATACTATGATGGGTTCGAGCGTGTACTTAGAGCAAGCCAACACTGGAAACCATACGATATAATCGATGTGAGCAAACATAAGGTTAGATTTATGAACAAATCAAAAATATCTCCATTGATTGTTGTAGATCCTATACAGCCAGATAGGAATGCTGCAGCTGCTCTGTCTATGGAGAGGTTTAAACTTTTCAAAGAAAGGGCAGGTGCATTTTTAGAAAAACCGAGCAAAGATTTTTTTATGAGGAAAGAGTTCGATGTAGAAAAAATTAAAAGAAAATTTAAGGAAGACGATGTGTTTGTTGTGAATGTTGGTGCTAGGAGCGGTAAAGAAGATGTTGTAGGAGCTAAATTATTGAAAGCGTTCGAATTTATAGCAAAAAGGATAAAGAAAGAAGGCTTTACTTTAAAGCAGGCAGACTGGAAATGGAATAAAGCAAGAAAAGCTGAGTTTTATTTTGTGGTGAAGAGAGAGGTGCTTCCAGAGAAAATGGAGATAGAAGGACCGCCTGTTTTTGTGAAGAGACATGTTGCTGCTTTTAAAAAGAAGCATAAAGACACTTTTGTAAAAAAAGGCAGACTCTATGCAAATGTAAAAAGGCCTTTTAGGAAAACCAAAAAGCTGTTGCAGAACCTGATAAAAGACACCTATATAACTGAGAAAGTTAAAACGATTGAGCTAAAATGAATCCATACTTAATTGTGTTCTTGCTTACTTTTATTCCTTGGCTAGAACAGAGATATAGCATACCAATTGGAATACTTTCTGGTAGCATAACTCTTCCATTTGGTTTTACTCTTCAGGCGTATGGTTTGCCATGGTGGTGGGTTCTGTTGGTTGCAGCGTCAGCCAACATAATTGTTGGTGTTATTGCTTATATTGTTATAGATAAAGCTGTTCATCTTTTATTTTTTTGGAGGGGGTTTGAACGGTTCTGGCATAGACGAATAGAGAAGACGCAGAAAAGAATTAGAGGATATGTTGAAAGATACGGTTTGCTTGGTATGTCTTTGTTTATTGCTATACCCCTGCCTGGTTCTGGCGTTTATACAGGTGCTATTGGAAGCTATGCTTTGGGTTTAGGTTTTAGAAAGTTTTTTATAGCAAATGTAATTGGGGTGTTATTGTCAGCTATGATAATAACACTGATAACTTTAGGGGTTGGCTCTCTATGAGTTATAGATTTGAGCTCAGAAGGAAACTGTTTCATATGTGCTTTGGAAGTGTGATTGTAGCTTTGCTCTATTCTGGTGTGTTTAATGCATGGCATCTGTTTGTTTTGCTTGTGTTTGGCGGCTTGCTTTCATTAGTATCTACTAGAGTTAATATTCCGATAGTTGCTTGGTTCTTGTACAGGTTTGAGCGCGAGGGAGAAACTTTTCCTGGAAGGGGCCCTATATTCTTTGTGTTCTCTGCTCTGCTTGTTGTACAATTGTTTGATATGAGCATCGCCTTGGCTAGCTTGATGGTTCTAACATTGGGCGATCCTATTGCGCATCTTGTTGGCAAGTTTTTTGGCAGACTGAAGAATGTCTATACAACAGCGCACAAGAATATCGAAGGCATGCTTCTTGGTTTCATAGTTGCGTTTTTAGGGGCTTGGTTGTTTGTTGATCCATTGCTGGCTTTTTTAGGGGCATTCTTTGGCATGTTTGCTGAGGTGATAGAGTTCCAGCTTAATAAGAAACATGTTGATGATAATTTGATTGTTCCTTTGGTTGCTGCCACAGTGATGTATATTGTCAGAACATATTTGATTTAGAATCTTGTGTTTTTTTAGGTTAATAAACGAGGCTTCAAATCGATGAATTTTTTTAAGAGCTGCCAGCGGTTGTTCTTTTTTTAGAAACTTATATATATTTAACTTCTTTATTCTGCCTTATGATTGATGTTGTGATGCCTAACAATAATGAAGCTGAACTCGTCAACATGGCTAAAGAACTCGGCTATGATAGTCTGTGCTTTCTTTATGAAAAAACTGTTAAACGCAGGAAATATGATATTCCTGTTTATTACGGAATTCTTGTTGAGGGCTTTGACGAGGTTAGACGCTTTAGAAAAGAGAGAGACCTGATTTTTGTAAAATCAGGAGATAAAGATAGAGAGATAATCGAAAAGAGCAAGGTTGATGCTATCTTTGATCTGGAGGATAACAAACTAAAAGATAGGACACACTTTAGAAGCTCTGGACTGGATCATGTGATGGCTAGGTTTTGTCATGAAAAAGAAAAAACTGTTGTTGTTAATTTTAAGACTTTGTTGGCTGCTGGTTTGTTACGCCGCGCAGTGTTGATAGGAAGGATAATGCAAAACATCCGTCTGATGAGAAAGTATGGGTTTAACATGACGATTGTTAGCTTTGCCAAAAGTGTCAAAGAGATGAGGTCAGCTCATGATTTTCATTCTTTGCTTGTTAGTCTTGGGATGCATCCAAGCGAGGCTAAAAAGGGGATGGGTGCTTTAGAGAGGATTGCTAAAAAGAATATATTTAGGAGAAGCGAGAGATATATTGCTGAGGGAGTAGAATATGTTGATTAAGATTCTCCAAAAGAAATTTTAATCTTAAATCATCTTTTGTCATTCATTAGTAATTGCTCCTACTACTATTATCTATCTCCAATGTAGTGACAACGAATATTTAAAAAGATTCGTTCTTATTAAGTTACTAAGGCATTTTGGGGTTGTGTTATGAAACGATTGTTCAGGTATCTTAGTGTAGCTGCTTTGGGTTTAATGTTAGTTGCTTATGCTGCCGGCTGTGGTGGCGGTGGAGGTGGTGGTGTCAGTCCTCCTAGCACTAATCATGCGCCAACTGTCTCTGTTAGCAATGTTTCGACTGACAAGAACACTGCTGTGATTATTCCTTACTCTACTTATGATGCTGATGGGGATAGTGTCAGCTTGGTTACTTCTGGAAGAAATGGTAGCTGTGTGTGGGCTAGCGACACTATTACATTTACTCCTGCAACTGATTTCACAGGAAGTGCTAGCTGTGTTGTTACGCCTTATGATGGAACTGACTATGGTGTGCCTCAGACAGCAACTATTACTGTGAATGATAATAATGCTCCTGTTTTGGGTTATAGTGTTGGCAACACAATGATCACAGCAGGAGAGAGTGTTAGTGTTGATCTAAGTTCTAGTACTGATCCAGATGGTGATGAGTTGACAGCTAAGGTTGATTGTGGTCTTGGTGGTGGTTTAGAGGTTCTGGCAGGGATGACTACGGATTGCGGTCCTTATGATTCTGCTGGAAGTTATACGATATCTGCTCAGGTTTGTGATAGTCATTCTGCATGTAGTGGTTTAGAGGATATAGCTTATGTAAGTGTTTCTGCACCAAGCAGGTTAGAGGTTTATGTTGTGAGGAACATTGGCAATGTTCCTTTGCAGGGTTTAAGTGTTTGTCTTGATTCAACAAGCAATTGTACTACAACTGACAGCAATGGTTATGCTTCATTCTTGGCAACAGGCGAGCATCAGCTGGCTGTGTTTGCAAATGACGGCTATGTTAACTTTAATGAGAGGTTTGACAGGTATAAAGTGAATGTGTCAGGCATTGTCCAGAGAAGGGTTGAGATGCCTGAGTTGACATTGGATGAAATTGGAAAGATAGTTAATATTGTAGGGGATCATCCTTGTATTTATCCAAGGGATAGCAATGATCTTCCTAACATCATAAATGTGTATGGTGATTTTTCAGATCCTATTGCGAATGAGAGTGCAGTGAGGGCTGCTCTTGCAGCTGGTGAAGAATCTACGCAGGGAGGGGTTGTTTTTAATTATGTTGATAATGAAGGTGAAGCTAACCTTATACTTGACTGGGACACATCTGGTCCTCCAGGCGCAGATCAAGATACTGCTAGTTATGATGGGGTAACTATGATGAGGAGTTGTACTGCTCATTTTTCATTAGGAGGGCTTGATGAAGAAGAAGCTATGTATCGTACTCAGTATGAGGTTTTTGGTAAGTGTGTTATGGCTTTATCAAGCTCAAGTCAAGATGGAACAAGTAATTATGCTGGTGGTGCTGTTGATTTTAATGAGCTTGACAAGAAGATGAATGCAGAGCTTTATCATTTTGACCAGTTTGAGCTTGATGGAACAAGAAAGTATTTTAGGTTATCTAAGTATTTTTAATATATAATGATTTTATTTTTTTCTTTATCTTTTTCATTGGAATAATAATATATATTATCATATGCTGTTAGCATGCAACATGATGTTTCTGTTGGTTTTAAATCTGTGTACTGACAACCCTCTGCATCATAAATTGCTGTTGCAAACTCTGTAAACCAGTTTTTAAAGTATTGGGGGTATTGACACTCTCCTTTATATTTATCTTTATTAATAACTGTTCCGTCTGCATTACCAATATAGCATGTATCTTCAATATAATAACACTTCCATTTTCCTTTGATTTCAGGATATATTTCAGGATCAAATATGTCCTCGCCCTTCTTAACATTCCAGAGGTGATTGCCATTAGGATCAGGACACCATGCTCCATAAGATTCACAATATGCCTGTGTTGTTACATCTGTGTCAGGATTATAAACATTGATAACACTGCCTTTTCTGTAACACTCACCATTATAAACACAATCATTAACATAAGGACAGTCTAAATAAACACTCTTGTTTGTCTTGCAAACAGGCGGCTGGTCAGGCATGCCTCTGACTGAACTACAATTATTAGGATCATCTAATATTAACTCTGGATAAAGCCAATATGTGGTAGGACTAGAATAACAACTAGGAGCAACTATGTTAGCCCAGTCGTCCCATTCTGGATAGTTCACACCATGTACAACAGGCGGACACTTCTGATAAAAGCTAGGCTTTTCACAATATATCTTTATGCTGTAGTTGTCAAGCTCGCAGCTCTCAACATGAGCATTTGTAACATTGCTTAAGCCTAATAAACAAAAAGCATCGCCTGAATATGATGTTGAGCACCTAACCTTGGCACCACGATAACGCAAACATAACACATTGTCATAATTATCCTCAGATGGTAGCTCGGCATGAGCATTGCTAACATCAGATAACCTTATTGCTATGTTATCGCTATTAACATTGCAGTTGTCCTTGCTAACACCTGGCGGAACACATACCTTGCAGTCGTAATAATCAGGATCTAATGCAGCATGAGCATTTGACAATGAGCTTATAGACATCACAGCTGTATAACCGTCAGGACATTCGTCACAGGAAATAACAGTGTCAATCGGCTCTAAGGGAGCCTCTGATATAACAGTCCATGTGCCTGCCCATACTACTTTATAATCCCTGAGCCAGTAGCTGTAAAAATCAAAGCCTTCAGAGTCTTCTGAATAATAGTTGTAATTATGGATATGTCCAGCACCGCTGATCCAGTTATAGCTTTCGGTTATTATGTGTTTGGGTGCGTTTGCATTAATCCTGATGTCAGAGAATAAAACCCTGCCTGGCCCCTGGTTGTTCTGAACAATGCCATAGCTTCCATCACTCTGTATTGCAAGATAGCTGAAACCAGTCGGGTTTCCATTGACAAGGCAGGTAAATTTTGCTTCTGTGTTTTTATTCAGCAATGTGGCAACACAAACATGATAATTGGCTGCTTTTTCCTGGTTGGTGTGACCAGTGGGCTCAACAATAACAGCTGTTGGCATGTCTTCCTCAAAACCTGGAAAGCTTATTTTTTCACCATGACTGCCCTGGCCAGAAGCAACCTTTATACCTGGTCCAACCTGGACAGCAAAGATCTTGGCTGGATTGCCGAGGTTAGAACAGGTTATACAGCCTAGATTTGTAAAGATCATCTTGTAGCGTGTGTTGCTGAGCTTTTCTAGATAAAATGCTTGAGAGTAACAGTTGCTGCCATGCGTAACATAGTCAGGCGCGTAAGCTATTGCGTGTATCTCACAGCCAGGATCAAAACCAAAGCTTGATAAGTCTATTATCTCACCATGTGATAAGTCATGAATGAAAAATTTTGTGGTGCATTCAGCATAAACTAACGGAAGCAGGCTTAGCATGACTATAGTTAAGATTATTTTTCTCATCCTGCACTAACCTCGCATAACTTTCTGATCTGGCTGTCTCTAATCTCCATGCAGTATGAAGGATCTTTAAGCTTTCTTGCAACAGACATGTAGCAGGTGTTTCTTAGATTTGGTGAATAACTGCTGCAATTAACACTATCTTCATAAGTGAGCTGGTACGCAAGTTGGCTTTCTTCCCTGAACTCAGGTATAGTCTGAGCAATTGCCTGCTTCATTTTTAACATCTCACTCTTGTCAATTGTGATTCCTGCTGGTTTTTGACTAAGGTTTATTTGTGTTGTTTTTTTTCCAGGCATCATTGTTAATAGTGTTATGCAGATTATTAGAATGACTATAGCAAGAATAATTCCAACTAGAATTAGGCTATGCTTCAAGCTTGCTTTTTTGTTCATTCTCTTCCTCTTTTTAGGAAAATAAATATTTTAGGTATATAAATGTTGTTGGTTGTTATGGTAAATATTTGCTCCAGGGCCTAAGAGCTAAGCAATTTCAGGAGAAGTGAGAAGTACATTGCAGAAGGCATAGAGATAGTTGTAGAGATAGTTGATTAGATAACTGCTGTTTTATTTGAGATTCTGAAATATCAGCTTACAGAAGAAAGCTATAAATTAGTAGATAAAGGCCCAATAAATCAGATGTTATCAGAGATGTTATAACTAGCTTTGCTTTAAGGCGTTATTAACTTTGGTGGCAAATCTTTTATCGTAATGTTTTAAGTATCTTTTTAATTTATTTTTGTTCATGTTTTTCTTGAATGTTTTGATTAGTTCTTTACTTAAATAACGCTTAAAATCTATCCAGTCAAGAAATGTTTTCTCAATATCACTGACGGGTAGTTTGAAGTCATAATAATCTATGTAATGATACCCAAAAAAATGTTTTTTATTTATTAAATGAACAACAACATTCGTGTTGAATACCTGTCTTAATCCCTGCCTGACTCTTCTGGGTGTAATCAAAACAACATTTGCTTCTTGTTCCCATAGCCCGTATATAGAGAGCGCACTCTCTAGCCCAATGTAAGAGGGTTTGATGCAGTACGCCAAAAGCATAGGGTCATCGTGTGTTGTGTAGTAGCCTTTAATGATTCTATTGACTTTTCCTTTCCTTTCCAGATTGTGCAGAATTAAATAAGCATAATCGGGATCTGCGTTTTTTGAGCTTATAAGTCTTTTTATATCTTTAACATGGAACACTTGGTTTTTTTTTATAAAGCTTTCAATTTCCTGTTGATATTTTATTTTGCCCATTTTTTAATTGTTGTTAGTATGTGTTTTGTACTAGGAATAGCTCCAACAAAGACAAGCGTTTTTAGTATTTCTTCGTCTTTTGGTTTTTTGTATTCAGATATCAGCTTTTTCAAAGAGGCACTTATTTTTCTCTTATCGTCTACATGATTGAGCAGGGTGTATATGTCATAAAGATCTCGTACAAGCCTCCTTGATAGGTATGTTGTAACCTTCTCTTTGATGAGGTCTTCTGCGGTTAATGTGAAGATGTTTATGTAATTTCCGTCAATGGTTTCATAAGGTTTGGTGATTATATGCTTATTTTTAAGGCTCAAGAAAGATGCTTCAAACCTGACTTCGATGTTATTGAAAGCTATTTTAGCAAAAATGACGTTGTCGGTTATTTTAAATTTTTTGATATTGAGTTTTCTTTGCTTTAGTTTTTTTTTGAACAAGTCAATTTTTTTAAGCTCGCTCTTGTCAAGATAAATATCTAAATCGTCTGAAAATCTAGATCCTGCATAACACCGCCATAGCGCTGTACCGCCGTGGAATACAGCATTCGGAAACACTTCGTAGATTATATCGACAACTATATCCTGCAGCAGAGCGATGTCTTTATGCAATTTTTTCTTGAGTTTGTCTAATAATTTTAGTTTAACCATTCTTATAGATATATATAATTTAGGTGATTATTAAATTTTGTGTTTTTAATGGATTAAGCGCGCTAAACTTCTAAACGCAGGTTGAAAAAAAAACGGCTATTATGAAACCGCGAGGTAAACCGATAAACACAGGTTGCTCGGTTCAGCATCTGCTTCATAGTGCGATATCTGTCACGCAGCTAACTAATTCTTTTGTTCATCTCGTATACCTTAGCCTCAATAACCTCGTCCAGCAGCTTCTCATAACGAGGGCTAACCTTATAACCTTGTTTTTCTAAGAATTCTTTTGTGTGTTCTATTGCTAATGCCTTTTTCTGTTCTGACGGCATCTTTCTCTTGTTGAGCTTTCTATAGTTGTGAGCTTCTTGTTCTACTGCATTCACGCTGATGCCTGCAGCCTGTAAAAAAGCAGATGCAAACTTTCTGCCAAACAATTGCCGCAGATAGTATGCAATGAAAAGAAGCACTATGATGAATGCAACATCCACAAGTCGCTGAAGGATGGTTTCCAAGAGCATCATTTTGGTTCTTCTGATGGTGATATCTTTTGATATATAAATGTTGTTGGATTTTTTTTAAATTGTGTTGTCTAAAGCTTAGATAAGGCTTAGGCTATTATTGAAATTTTAAAGATCAGTCCTTGTCTTCTTTCTCTATTATGTTATGTTAAATTAGGGTGGCATTAGTAAGAGTTAAGTCAAGGGGTTAAACTGCTCTGTTTCATTTGGTTTTATTTTCTCTCCTATTAGCAGAGAAAAAAATAAAAGTCACCAAAGGTCAAGAAGCATCTAATATTAAGTTAGGCTATCAGAGAGCAAAATACATAAATACCTGTATTTTATAGCGCTTTATAGCTGATGCACAGGGCTACCAGATGAGACTATGTATATACCTAACTGTTTTGCTGCTTTTACTCTCTCTAGCGTCAGCTGGCAGATACATCAACATAACCTCTCCACTAGATGGCAAACTGTATACAGCTGATGGTTATTCTTTTTTCTATGACAGGACAACAGGGATCCCAACGCATCAGATAAAACAGACTGTAGATGTGACACCAGATGTTGCTTTTGTTCATTATAGCTTGACTGGGGAGCTGTTGCCTGCTGGCAAGGAGGCTAATGATATGTTCTTCTTTGCAAACAAAACTTGGAACACGCAAGAGTTCACAGAAACTATTACTGCATATGACAAGGACAACAAAACTTTGGAGATCGTGAATGCAACCTTCACAATAAGTTTTTTAACAAGGCAGACTGTTGTTCAGAGAAGAACAGCTCTAAAGCCAGAGCTTGCTATCATCTTCACAGATGTAATAATAGACGCTATAAACAGGTTTATACATATTAAGAATCTTGAGATGTTAGATGAAATCTATAGGATGACTCAAGAGATGGTTACACTCAACAAGGAAGCTTCTATTTTGTTAGGATATGAAAATCAAACTTTTGTGAGGATCGAGATCACACCTAAACAAAATCTAACTGATTTTATTGTCATTGAATATATCCCAAAAGGCTTGGTCAATAGCACTGATCTGATTCAGCCTGAGGTACCAGAAAGTGTTACATTTGAGATCCTCGAGAAGGACCCACTTATGGTGTGGCATTTTGAGGAGGTTACTGATAAGGTGGAGATAAGGTACACAATAAGGAAAGAGATCGACCCTGATCAGATCAATAATGCTAAAACGATTGTGTTGGCTGATGAGGCATTAGCTTTATACCAGGAGGGCAGAGGCTTGAGTTTGTTATGGAAGATTCTGCTGCCTGTTATCATTGTACCTGTTGTGGTTATAGTTTTTATTTTTGTGTCATTGTATAAGCTTAAAAAATAGATAAAATAAAATTGGGTTATATTTTTTTGTTAAAAAATCTAGTTTTTTAGATATTCTGTTATCATGTTATTGGCTGCTTGAAGATAAATTCTTGAAGACAAGTAGAATGTTTATTATATAGGTGTGCTAACTGTTGGTATATCTTCATAAACAGGTGCACCAGTTGTTATAGAAATTCTAGGTGCTGAGCCTGATCTGCCTCCAGGGAAAACTGCTGAGCCAATAGCATAACCAACAGTGGCAATGCCTCCATAAACGCCGTATGCACTCAAACCAGCACCTGCGACACCTCCTGTCGCAACAACAGCAACTACTGCAACAATAGCCATAATTATCCCACCAAGACCACCAGAACGTCTGCAGCAGTAGACAACACTCGTTCCTGTCCAATGATTTTGCATGACTCTTAAATTGTCTGTTTTTGATTTAGCCATGGTGAGATAAAATGTGTGCTTATGATCTGGATAATAGCAATCTTCACAATGGCCGTTAAGCCAACCAGCTGTTGAAAATGGTATGCTAAGTATTAAAATCATGATTACTAAAGCTTGAAATATCTTTTTATGTTTCATTCTTTTAAATTTTCAAAACACTTTTGCTTAATTGTTTTGTTAATGATCTCATTGCAAAGCTTTTCATTTTTATAAATGATTGCTGCTTTCTGGTATTCAACATCATTGCAGAATTTATAGACAGTGCTGTGACAGATTTTGTCAGAGCCAAGTATGATAGATTTACAAAATGCTCTGTCTTCATCACTGGCTATATTCTCACAGTTTATTGCTTTGTTTTCCTTGATTGATGTAAACAGATAAACAAGGTCTTGGCACGCTGCTTTCTCTTGGCTGTTTAAGCAATAACTTATATTCTGGGTGGCAAAGGCTTGGCATGTTGCTTTATCGCCCATGAAATTCTGAAAAGGAAGTGAGCAAACATCTGCATTTCTTATGAAGAATGCTTTGCATAACACTTTAACATTATCAATAACAATTTGTTCGCATTTGTCTATGTTGTTGCTTTTAATGGCGCTCATTAACTTGTATGTTTCTGTGCATGCCAAGTCGTTTCTGCAATAACTTATATCATTGTTTGTTATAGCAAGACAGATTAGGTTTTTGTTTGCAGCTTCACACGCTTTGATATCACCTTTAACAATTGCTTTAATTTCAGCAAGCGGTAGCTCTCGCAACTTTGTAGGGAGAGTGGTGATTATAATAATTACGATAATTATTGTCAGCAAAAGAGCAATGATAATGAGTTTTGATTTTTTCATCTATCTAAAACAACTCTAAAAGCTATATAAATCTTTTCAACATTTAGTTGCCATTTACGAGAAGTAACTGGACTTTTTAACTAGGTTTTTTATATGATTTTCAGATTGATTTTTAGAAATCTTTATATATGAAAAAAAGATGTTTTGTACAGAAGGGTGGAAAAAAAGAGGGAAATGATGAGAAAAGCTCGTTTATTATTATTTTTAATGCTATGTTTAGTGATTTTTAGTTCTAGTGTGTTTGCAGGTTTTCCTGATTATTGTGATGTTCCTGCACTTAGAGGAGGTAATTGTTGTCAGCTTGTTGGTTGTTTGGATGTTAGCTCGGCTGGGGATTGTGGTTATTATTCTGGTAAGGGTGTCAGGGCAGTGGGAAAGCCAACACTAACAAGAAGAGGCGATGGTTTTAAGCTGAAGTATGTTTATTTTGTGAAGGGGACAAGAGCATATAATTCAGAGATTGGTGTGATAAGTGCAGATGGTGGAGAGCAGGTGTTGGGTGTTAAAGGACAGGATAAAACAATCAATATATTAAGTGGAGATAAACCAATTAATGTGGCTTTGGTTTATATTCATCTGCCAGGTAGTGGGGGAGAGGGTGAAGAGCATTTATATGTGACGATCTACACAGAGCTCGATGAAGACGGGCTTATGGCTCATCTACAGCCAGAAGAGACAAATATAGATGCAAGGATGGATGAGTTTGTAACAGATGTGTTTACTCCTCCAGAGTCAGATGAGGATGACTATGTACTTAGTGAGGATTTTAGTTTTCAAAGTGATGGAACTCTGCATCCTGGTTCTCACTGTGACTATTATTCTGGTCAGTGTGTAACTTTAGATTGTAGAGATGAAGACCAAGACTGTGTACCAGAATGTATAAACCCTGATGTCTGCCCTGGGCCTGGCGATAACTTGAGATGCGCAGACCATACCTTTGGTATGTTTGACCAGTGTCCTAATAGTGGTGGGCGTGATTTAACAAAAACAGCAGGATGCTATGACATTCCTTATCCAATAGACACACCTGGCTGTATACCTAAGCCAGATGGATCATGGGATTGCTCGATGGTGGGAGCAGAAACACCGCATTATGTCCATGGAGAGGTTTTCTGGAATAATATAAGACTTGAGAATATGGGTGATATCTATGAGGAAAATTATGTCGAAGATGATTTTCTAGAACATGATAAAGCTTATATGTCGCCTTTTGGAAGCACCTTTACTTATAGGTTTGACATTGGTTGTTATACTTTAGATAACAAACTGAAACAGGCCTGCGCATACGAAGCACCTGCTAATGTTTACCATGCCTTGTTTTATGGTGAGTTTTCGAGTCGTTTGGTTTCGACAGGGAGAAACGGTAAGCCATTGCTCTGTAGCCAGCTAAGCAGTCAGCTTGGAGGCCTGAGTTTTTCAGGTGGAGAGATTATATATTGCGATCTTGACAAGGTCAATGCATTGAGGGCTGACGAGGATCGTGAGAGATGCCAGGGAATCGTCCAGACCATGTATAATGATTGTGAAGTGACTGGTAACGCAGATACAACATGCACTCAAGAGGAAGGTAGTTCAAGCAAGTTTACATCTTATAGTGACCCATCATTGTATCCAATTGTTTATCTGCCAGACTCAGAGGATGTAAATGTTAAGAGGAAAGAGACAGTGTATGAGGATGGAACTTTTATGAAAAAAATTGGGGGTAAAATGGTTCCAAACCAACGTCTGGTGTCGCAGAGGTGCTGCGGCGATGATCCTTTTTTGCAGGATACTGGAATGCTTGCAGGAGATAAAAAATATCTCTGCACTGTCTTTGGAGAGAATAAAGATGGCTATAACATGTATGGCTGGCTTGATTACTCGTTAAACCAAGGAAATATCTTTGATGCCTTTAACAGGAGTGCACGGGAGGCCCATCGC
The DNA here is from genome assembly GCA_003650545.1 of Candidatus Woesearchaeota archaeon. Lineage (GTDB taxonomy): Archaea > Nanobdellota > Nanobdellia > Woesearchaeales > B72-G16 > B72-G16. Next base: position 32,202 of record QMQO01000005.1, read on the forward strand.
AAGTATAAGATTGAATATTCGACAGATCTAAATGATTTTCCTTGGAGAAGTAAGTTTAGCGCAACAGGAGATGTTCCTCATGCTTTTTGGAATATAGCTACTTTTGATGACGAGCAGTGGTTTGATGATCCAATCATAGTAGATGATATCCCTGGAATAAACACCAGAGCAATCTGGGACAGAGAAGGCTTTGGAAAGCCAGGCTATGTTTTTCTAAGGGGTGTGTTCAATCTCCCAGAAAGAATAGAAAGTGATGAAAATATTTTTTTGAATGTGTCTGCAGGGGACGACTATTATGTTGAGATAAACGGAAATGTGGTGGCAGAGGGTAGTGGTTTTAATACCATAGATGTTTCGGGAACATTACAGCAAGGTTTGAACATAATTGCGGTAAAAGCGTATGATGAAGATGGCGTTGACCCTGGGTTTGCTGCGGTGTTGTATGGAACATATGTTGGGGTTAATCCCCTGGAGCCTGAGCTTTTTGATGTTGAGCACTATCATATTCTTGCTGATGATGAAGGTTGGGTGGCCTGCGATGCTTACAATGACGGTGCAACTAATTTTGTTGGAGGAAGAGTGTTACAGGAGAGAGACATAGAGGAGTATGCTGAAACAACGGTTGAGCCTGAAGTAGTGTTCCAATATATGTGCCATAGTAATGAAAGTGCAGAGTATATTGATTTGCGGAGAGGGATGGGGTTTACTGAATCAGAAAATTCTGGTGAGTTTTTTTCTGTGTGTTCAGATAAAGAGCTGGATAACAGCCCTAATAAAAATCCATTAACAAATTATAGCAATAAAGACATAGGAGAATATATTGCCGCGGGAAATAATATCTATTATTGTGTGGAATATCTTGGCAGTTATGAATGGAGAGATAATCTTGATAATGAGTATGTGGCTAGTGCTTGCAATGCCGCTGGCCATGAGTTTAATGGTAGGTATTTTGTTCACACAGGAAGTAAATGCTGTGGCGAAGATTTTTTCAAGGGCGAAGCTGGCTATCTTGAATATTATAATGATGATATTGCTTCTCGCTACCAGCTACCTTCTGATTTTTTGTTGGGTGGGTGCTGGGCAAATGTGCCTGTGTGGAGCGATACAAGGTTATATGATTCTGCTAACTTTATCGTGAATGGTAATTTTAGCGATAATCCTGAAAAGGTTGGCTGGGTTGTTGATGATAATGTCAGATGGTATAAGATTGGAACTACACAAATGGTAGTGAAAAATAGGATTACGCCAGACGGATACTTTCTGATGATGGGTGATGATGATCTGCCCTCTTCAATCAAGACTCGAGATTATATCCCTGTAAATGATATGGATTATTTTATTGAGGCGTCTGTGGCTGGAAAAGGACAAATCTTGAACTTCACTATTACATATTATGATGCTGAGTTTAATTATATGACTGAGGAAGTAATAGGCCCTGGGCTGATCGACGATGATGTTCTTTCTGAGATGCGGGATGAGGGTAATACTGGCTGGTATAGAGGAGAATGGGGATTTAGACCACCAGAAGGTACTTTTGCTATTAAGATCAAGGTAAATGTTGATGGTGATGTTTGGATAGATGACATATATATGCGGGGCAGTAAAAAAGTGATGAACTTTAAGGGCTGGTTCTATGGCTGTAATACCTCTGAAAGCAATCTTGCCTTAATGAATGAGACCAAGGATATAGGAGAGGCGCCTGACAATTTCTTGACTGATAAACCTCTTTTAAACCATAAAAACTTTTGCGAGTCAGTAAATACCTCACCTACAGAGTATGCGAACTTCTTCTGCTCTTTTAAGAATGGGGGAGAATGGAGTAGTGACGGGAGGGTGTTTGCTGATGGTTTCTCAGGGCAGACTGAGTATTATGCACCTTACCACCGTAACCAGTCAGCAAGCTTACCTAAACTAACAGAGCCAAGCACAAACCTAGAGCTTCAAGACAATGAATGTTGTCCTGTTGGTTATTGCTGGAATGGTACGGATTGTCTTGGAAATGACGCGCCACATCCGCTAAACCCGACTATAGGCATGGTGTGGGATGCTGCAGGGATTAGCATGAATATTGGCGAGATCATTGCAGAAGAAGGCTATAGGGATGGAGAACGTTGCATTAATGGAAGATGGACATGGCAACGCGTTAAGAAAGATTGGAACAATAAGCGCGAGGGGTATTGTGAATTCGATAGCCAGTGCTTGGTACATCCTGAAGGTGTCTATGTCCCAACAGGGAATCCTTATGATCTGGACGGATTCTCGAATCTAGAGAATTATGATGATTTTATTGAACATCCTACATCTGGACAGTTAGAGATAACACCTGCGTGCATAAACGATTCTTTTTTTATAAGGGATCATTACTGTAACAATGGAACCTGGACAACAAGGACAAAGTTGATCGCATCCTACCTGATAAACATGACAGATGCAAACATGGACTTTGTGCTACACTGTGATGATTCTTTCCTTGCTCTAAATCCTGTACAAGGCTCGTTTATACTTGATGTGGCTGACTATGGCTTTGTGAGGGGTGTTGATGAGAATTATTATAATAATTTCTGTACCCTAACATTAAATCCTGGTTCACAAGAACAAGTGGTGGTTGGGAGCTCGATAAACCAGCTTTTGCCAACAAAAGATACAGCAGATGCTGATATAGGACAAAGATCTGTCTTTAGATCTTACCTAGTAAAAACCGAAACCACATTGGGGAACAGGATAGAAGCAAAACATTGTGATGCTGCGATTGAAAATCCATTTATGAACTATACTGGCTGTGACATGGAAAAAGGAGATATCTGGTTTAACAATGCGACACAGTCAATACTTTACTCTAACAAAGAGATCAGTCCAGTTTCAATTTCCTGGCTTTATGACTATATTGATAATCTTGCTAATTTTGGGCTAACAGGAAAGGCTCAACAGATTCTGGGGATAGATGTCAACCTGACTGCATACGCGTTTGACAAACTTTATGTTAATCATAGAGCAGATGGACGCAGAGTTATTGGTTACTTTGCAAAGGCAGGCGAGAAGGATTATTACATGATCAATTTTACTGGCTTTGGCGTGAACCTCACTAGGTTTGCGGCTGGTCTTGGCCACGAGGTCGAGGAGCTGCTTAATGTAGAAGATAACATGATTGTGAGCAAACAGGGAAGTTACGAGAGCCTATCGCCTCTCTGGATCAAGCTGACGGCTCATCTACGACTTGGGTTGCTAGAAGGAGAGGAAACAGTGGAAGAGGAAGAAGGGCTTACAGGCGATGAGTATTATTGTGATACAACAGGCGGAGTTTGGGTGGATGCAGGTAATTGTGAAGATACCTGTAGTGCAATGGTTGATGCACAGGGTTGCGTTACTCTGACAAGCTCTGGCTGTGATTGTGGTCCAGGTAGGTGCTGGGATGGACAGAGATGTATTGATGATGATGAGGCGTGGAGCGGGAGATGTGAAGCAGAGGGAGGAATCTGGAAGACAAATGACCAAGATGCATGCACATTTTACTGTATTCCTGGAAAATGCGCTTCACAGATATTTAAAGGCTGCGACTGTGGCATTGGCAGATGTTGGAATGAAACTATAAATAAATGCCAACCAAGATTTACATAAGTACATAACATAATAAGTATAATAACCAAACATCAGAATAACCAAACTAAACAATGTCAAATAAAATGAAAACAATAAACAATGAAAATCAAATTAACTAGAACTAAAAAAGAATGAAAAGTGAAAATCATGAAACACAAGGGACAGATGACATTTTTCATGATCGTGGCAATAGCCCTGCTTATGCTATTTGCGATTATATACTTTATATCAGTAAAAACAAAAACAGTGAGGCGGACTGAGATGTTGGATGTATTAGATGTAAGAAATTATATGGAAGCTTGTGTCAGGAATGTGTTGAATGATGGAATAGAACTGTTGAGCAAGCAGGGCGGTTACATATATAAATATCAGAATGGAAGCACTGAATGTTGTCCGATCAAGATAATTGTAGAAGACCCCCAGACTGGGAGACAACGCGAATTCACTTTGGAAACTGTAGAGTATAGCGACTCTAGAGGCGAGTATAATGTTTCTTTTTCACTGTATGCGCCATATATTCCTAACCCGGTTAATCTTTACCCTAGTCCACCAAATTATTTAGGTTATGTGATAGCGCCAATGCTGAAGAAAACCCTAAAGCCTGGGTTTTTGTCTGTACAGGATCAACTTAAATATTACCTGAACAATTCTGTTGGTGTTTGCCTAAAACAAGCGCAAGATGTGTTCAATAGTACTTATGATTTTATAGTTTCAGAAGGAACACCAGTTCTAAATGTTTCAGTTTTCTTGAACAGGATTGATGCTGTTTTGAATCTTCCTGTGGTTGTCGGCAGAGGTGGAGAGGTTAAGACCTTAAAACGGTTTGGTGTTACATCTGATGTGCGTCTTGGTTTGGTTTACTCGTTGTTGTTCGAGTTGAATCCTGATGTTACTGACAGACCAGTAATGAGGAGGGATGCGTCTGAGGCTGATTTTGACATAACAAAGCCTGAGGTTTTTGAGGGTGTTGGTATAGAGGGTATTAGTGTTGGAAGGTATGATGCCAGCACCTATGATGTTATTGTTGTTGAAGATAACAGGCATATATTGAATGGACAAAATTATCGTTTCTATACTGCTCGCGAAAATAGACCGCCTGTAGTAGCGCCTTACCAGGTGCAGGAATATGGGGTTGATTATTTTGTTACAGCTGGTGATACAATAGATATCAAGACATTGGCAGTTGATCCTGATGAGGATAACATAACAGTGAAGATAAATGGTTGGGGAGCTGACTATTGTAATGTTGAACCGATGCATTTAGAGTTATGCGGACAGCCTTATCTGGACTATGTTGGGTTCATGTATTTTACAGAGGGTGATGAATATGAACCTAGGCCTCAAAGTTGCAAATCTGGTTTTGAAAACATAGCAGATATCACAGATGGATATGTAGGTAGTGATGATGTTCAGTTGCTTTGTGTTAATAAAAGCTATAAAGATGATGTTGGTCTAACTTCTCGAGATCCATCAACCAAACCATCTTGTCCACCTGGTTGTGAAGAAGCTGGCGAGGTCAGTAATAAGAATTGTGATTATGCTCATTCCTATTGTAATAGATTACTCTGTATTAAGAGCAGTAGCCCCATAGCTGGGAAGGTTAAAATAACAGAACCTAGCAAGCATGAAGATAAGCCTGAGTGTCCTGATGGTTTTAGAGCATATTCTTATATAAAGGATTGCGGTGCTGGCATTTGTCATGGCGATCAAACCCTTTGTCTGGGCCAGATTGAGTTGATGGCACCTGCGTCTGGCTGGGTTAAAGATGAAAACGGCTATCATTACGAAACCAAAAATGAGGATGCTATAAAAAGTGAGATTTTTATTAATGCGACTGATCCTGCAGGCACAAGCGACTGGAGCATGTTAAGTATTATTGTGAATGATGTTCCAGAGCCAATGATTATTCCTGTATACAATGATAAATGTAGATATGATTACAAACTTAAAGATAATTCTTTTTTCTTGCAGTTAGATGCTGGTGATAGGATTCCACAGTTACCTCCAGGTGGTGTAGAACCCTATACTCAAGAAGGATATAAAATGGATATAAGTTGTACTGCAGGTAATACTGCAGGTAATGTAGAAGTTGTGGTGCAGCCACCACCTCCTTATTCTAGGTCGTCTAAAATAGTGCAACTACAATTTAAGAAAAATGGAGTGGTGATTAGTGATGCAGAAATTGATAATCTTCGATGCGAGCTTGATGTTACTGATCCTTATGGCGCAAGAGAAAGTTCCGGATTTCAAATAGACAAAATCTGCGCTGCTAATTGTGGAGATCAATGCAGTATAGAGTTTGGTTTTGAGGAAACAGAAGTATCAATACCTGGAGTTTACAATTGTGAGGGAGAATGCATACCTTAATGATGAAAAACAAAAACTGGATGATTGCATTTGCATTGCTAGTTTTATTGTTGTTTGTTAGCTATGTTAATGCTGGATGTTGTCAAAAGATTGATGGCACTTGTGTTCCTGTTGCTTATAGTGAAGAATGTATAGGTACTTATTCTGGACTAGATTGTGAACAGCTACTAATGTGCCAGGAGAAATGTTATGTTTTTCAGTTAGCTGGAACTAATAATCAGAGTTGTGAATGGATAACAGATGCAACCAAGGACTATTATGTTTCAAATGGTCCGTATTTTTCAAGTCTCTATTTTTCCATACTTCAACCAGGAATATATAACAGAGAGGGTTGTCTGGATGTTTGTGTCAGTGGCGAGGTTCAGATTTGTCCGTCAGATGGGTGTTTTCCTGACACAGGCGGGTATTATAAGAATTGTGTGTTCTACCAGGATTGTCGTGGCCCAGACGGAGTAAGAGGTGGAATAGATTGTTGTCCTAGTGGTTATGAATGTAATCAGGCTCCGGATGGTGTCTGGAGATGTACAACCCCTACCTGTATTCCTGAGTATGTGTGTGACGATATAAGAGATTGTGGACCAGGCATTGAGACGGGTTGGTGCAATACATGGAGACAGATCAATGTTTGTGATCGTCCAGATATACCAGCTCCAGAACCAGGCGATCCTGTAGCTTGTCCTGCGCCAAATCTTTGCAGCGAGCTGGGAAGATGCTATATAGATCCAGATACAGGAGAAAAGTTCATATGTTGGTATGTTGAGGGGGTTGGTCTTTCCCTAGTACCTGCTGCTGATACAGAATCTGTTCAAGGTGATCTGGAAAAGACAATGATGCTTTGTCATGATAACTTTGATAATGATTGTGATGGCATGATTGACTGTGATGATATTGGTGATCAAGGTCAACCAGATTGTGGGTTGGTTCTAGCTAGTGTAACTGAGGATCCGAACACACCTTATGATGATAATTGTAATGGTGAGATAGACGATTTTCCAGGATCGCATTGCTATAACAATATTAGGGATGAGGGTGAGCTGGGGATTGATTGTGGTGATCCTGAAAATCTATGTGGTGATTGTTGCGAGAATGCTTATGCTGAAGTGGGAAGTTACAGTAATGGGCTTTATTATTATGATATATTTCCTCCCATAGAAGATTATTCTTTTACTCCAGAGGTTGCAGAGACTGGCTTTAATTGTGGTGGTGCCTGCCTTAACAAGCCTTATCCTCAGAGATGTCCTATTGGTAGTGGATGTAAAACAGATGCAGACTGTAACCAAGACATAGCTGGGTTTGCAGGTGAAGCTGAAGTCAGATGTGTCAAGGAACAAGGAAGCGAGTTTGGTTTATGCAGCTTGTGTATTGATAGGGATGGTGACGGCTATAACTCAACAGCAAGCATTGGTTTGTGCGGAGATGTCCTAGATTGTAATGATAACAATATTCAAGCAGCAGTGCCAGGAGACCCTGGTTGTGTTGGGGTGTGCACAGACATAGCTGTTACTGGCTTGCAGGCAAAACCAATAAGATTTTCACCTAAAATCAGGATAACATGGCTGCAGCCTAGCTGTCCAATAGACCACATACAAATCACAAAAAGGAACCCTTCTGGCAGTTCTGAATTTATTGAGGTTCCTGCTAATCAATTTGAGTATATTGACACGATTGATCAGCCAAAAAGTGTGTATAAATATTCTGTGACGATATTTTATAAAGATGGCCAAACAGCATACTCAGACGAGGTTTCAATCACAAGTAACATAGATGGTCGTGACATAACCTCTGGAGAGTTGTTCTGCTTTCAACCAAGAAAAGAGTTCTGTGTGAATGACGCAAGGATGGAATGTGACGAGGATAATTTTTATTCAGATCCGCCAATCGAGGTTTGCCGTGATCCTCCTGCAAAGAATAAAATATGCCGCGGACCAGATGTAAACGGAGACACAATGTGTGTTGAGATTGCTAGATGCGATAAATGTAATGAACCATTTGGTGTGTTTGCAGAAGGCGGCAGAACACTATGGAAACCGCCAGGAGCTTTTGGCGAGCAAAATATAGATTGCAGTCAGGTGGATAGCTGCTATATTGATAGACTGAACTCAACAGTGAATGCTTATAAAAGCTGTGAGTTTGTCCAGAGCTGCTATGACTATGTTAGTAAGGAAGCTTGCGAGAAAAATAAGTGCGATGTGGGTCTTACTGCAAGGTTTGGAAAGAAATGTGAATGGTTGCAGAACCCAGAATTTGCAGAACTTGGTGCAGGTATATGCAGGCCAGTAAACGAGTCTGAGTGGGACTGTCATGCATGCGAGCGTTTAGATAGTTTGCTGATAGGGGGATGCTCAAGAAGCAACTGCCAGTTGTTTGGCGAATGTTACTTTGCTAACAGGAATATATATGATGTTAATGGAATTGAAAAGCCATGGAGCTGCCGCAGCAAAGAAGAAACAGGATGCCAGTTCTACACAAATGAACAGGATTGTGTAAACTCGAGTTCGCCATTCTCAAAAGCAGGAGAACAACAAGTGGGTGGAGAATCAAATGTGTTTGCTACATGGCTCAGGGAAGATCATTCTGATAAGAGGGTTGGCGGAAGCCATGCTTTCTTGGACAGAAGCGATGATTATTTTAATTTTGGAACTTGTAAATGGGATGATGTGAGTGGGTGCTATAAAGATGCAAACAATAAAACTAATTCAACATATGGCGATCTGGAGAAGGATTGTAATGATTATGATTACCTTTGTATCTGGGATAATACACCACCAACAACAACTCTTGATACTAATGGTGTTGTTGGCAGAGATATGCAGATGCTGTATCATGTAAACGAACCTGCAACCACATATTTTTGTCTAACAAGAAGTGGCTTTTGCTACCCCAACAGAACCAGTGGGGATATAACAACAGCTGGCGTGTTCAGCCACATCTTTAACATGAACGATGGTGGTTACTGGAACCTTTGGTATTATTCAGAGGATTATGGTGTGTATGCGCCGCATGGTAATCTTGAGCTTGTTAAGAATAGAACTATTTTTGTTGATACACTTGTGGGACCACTTGATTTTCACTTCTCATATGAACCAAGCTTGGTTGGTGTGGATACCTATGTTTCAACCCTGTTTGTAACGGTTAATGCATCTGACCCTAACAAGATAATGTGCTTTTTTATGCTGCATAATTCTTCAGGGGCCAGAATGAAAGACCAAGCAGATATACAACCGTTTGAAGAGAATTTTACTCTTGACTTAGTTTATCCTGGCTTGAAAGATGGTATTTACTATTTAAATTATACATGTGTTGACGGTGTTGGTAATGTCCTAAAAGGGAGAAGGGACACAAGAATAGACGGGGATCTTAGTATTTCCAATCCACAACCAAGCTGGACCATTAACTATAATCTTGAGGATGGTGCGATCCCGATCAACATCACAACACAGAACAGAGCAGTGTGGTGTAAGTATGGCTTTGGTAAGGATGCTGAGCCTAGCTTTTTGTTTGATACAAGTGAAGATGGAAAATTTCATGAGAAGGTTCTGACAGGTGTTAATACGCCAACATATCTGCGTGGAACAAATGAGATTGTTTATATAAGGGTTAAGTGTAATGTTACAACTAGCCGCGGCTTTAAGTTAGCAGGGATGAATACAGCAGACGATATCATCTTTGCGATTGACAAGACAGGACCAGTAACAGAGGTTGTGGATGCATCGTCTAATAAACCAGCGGCTGTATCGGGCTTGTTTAACCATCCTGTTGATTTGAGGCTTAAATGTTATGATGTGCCTATAACCAACTATGGTTTTCCAGACAAGGCGTTTGGCTGCGCGAACATAACCGCGTGTATAAACGGTCAGTGTTCAACCCTGCCGCCTGTATGTGACGAGGAAAATTGTTTGACAGGTGGTTATAGACAACTACCAACAATATATGATACAACAACTATCACATATTACTCTACTGATAAAGGCGGAAATACAGGGAATGTAACCGAAGATGTCATAAGGGTGGACATGCAGCCGCCTGAGTTTGATTTTGAGGTTCTTGATCTGGATGGAGAGGTAGTTGACATAATAGGCACAGGGTACCACCTGATTAATGTAACTGCATCTGATAATAACGGTCAGATATCTTCGATACCAAGCAAACCGAAGATTACCATTAGTTCACGGTCTGGCTTGGTTCCAACAAGAAATTACACTTTAGAGAATAACATGTTTGTGTCTATAGATCCAATGCCTGATGATATTGAGACTGAGGTTGAGGTTACTGTGTCTGGGTATGATCTGGCAGATAATCTTGGGAGCCGAACAAAGTATTACATGGTTGATACCAAGAAACCTGCTCCAGTGACTTTCATGCCAGCCTTTGACACTTTCATGAAACGTGATGCGCATGATCCTTATAGATATTACACAAACAGAAGCTGGTTTGTCTCAGGGAAAACATCAGAAAATAACCTAACGATAACTTTTTACATAGCAAATGATGAACATGAACTTATTAACATCTCAAGCTATAACCAGAAGATTATTGTTGGAGATAATAAGCCTATATCTCCTGTTGTACCTCCTGTAGTATCTCCTGCAACTCAAGCATCGCATGGTGTTAATTTTTACCAGGCTACAGGAATAGAAGGCGAGAATACGATAAAAACAAACAAACTTGTTAGCTTGGATCATCTTCAAGAAGGGAATTATGTATTGCTGGATGTAGACGGGTTTAGGAGGGATTACAGGCATTATGGCTGGTATCACAAGATAACAGGTGTGAGCGATGTTGGTAACAATTACATTGTTACATTAGAAACGCCACTGACAAAATCATTTCAGAGCCCAGAACCGTTTTATATATACAAAAAAGAAATACCTGAAAAATGGTTTGGTGACGAAACAAACCTTGCTCTGGGAGAGAATATATTCTTTGCTAATGTGACAGACCAGGCAGGAAATATTGGAAAAGGACAAGTTTATGTTTTCTTGGTGGATCAGGAAGCGCCTGTGTTGGATTTTGTTTACCCTGGAATTGGAGAGATGATTAATGAAAAAAATGTAATCTTTGATGTCCGCGTTAAAGACCTTAAGAAGGGATCAAGGGTCGACCAAAATAGCATAAAAGTTTTGTTTGATGGTGTTGATGTCGAAAACTTTACATTGAGTGCTGTTGCAGGAAACCCAAACTATGATGTTGTTAAGATTAGCTTTAAGAAGAAGAATCTTGAATATGGAACACATAATTTGAGTGTGAATGCAAGGGATAATGCGGGTAACATAATCGCAAGAGATTGGGGGTTTGAAATTGTCGATGTTCCAGCAAAACCTATTATGAGCTTTTTAACTATAGCAGCAGGGAATCCGTATGCAATAGATGGAAAAGAAACGTATTTCCTTGCAACAGACAGTAACTTTACTCTTAGTTTTAAAGAAGATAGGATTAAACTTAACAATGTAGCAGTAGATGGTTCTCCACTAGACTGCTTTAACACTAGCTTGAATGTGTTCAAATGTGAGCTGCTAACATCAGAAGGCTCTCACATAATAAATGTCAAAGCTCAGTATTATAATAGCAGCTTTGAATTAAGCGAGGAAGGTAACTATAATTTTTATGTTGTAAAAGATATCGCGGCTCCTGAGTTTACTCTTGATTACAAAAGCAAAGCTAGACCTAATAGCACCCTTAGGATAACCGCAAATGTGTTGAACGAGGAACACGATGTTCTGATGTTTTTGAATTTTTCAAATCATTTCCCTCGGATCTATCAGCAATTCTATAGGCTAGATTGGGCTGTGCCTAATCTAGCTGATGGATCCTATATTTTTCCTGTCACAGCAACAGATCATGCAGGAAACCAGAAAACAGTAAACATGACAATCGAGATTGACCAGGGATTGCCTGTTTTTAACATAACTGATGTATTGGTGCATGGATTTAACAGAATATTAAGGTATACAGTTGTAGGAACAGTTAACTACAGAACAAATGCTTTCTTTGTGGATATCTTAGGAGATATTGTTTCTGAAGATGTAAATCGTATCATAGCACAAAACATCGAAGACATGGATAATACTCTGAGAGAAGGAAACATAACGGATGATAGGTTTAACATAACAGATGTAAACATCTTTAGCAGCCAGGGAGAAGATAAACTGAATCAGATAGTTGTTACTGCAATAGATGAGATTGATAATAGGGCCAACAAGACATTAAATATTTATCAGGATATTATTGGGCCGCAAAACCCAAATGTTACAATTATAGAGCAGGTGCTTGGGTGAGGTTTGAGCATGACAGCAAATAAGGCGCAAAAATAATATGATGAAAATGCAAGGAGAAGAAAAAAGCCAAGGAGAAGAAAAAAGGTTGAATGAAAATTGTAAAAATAATTGTGTAAAAATAGATGATTCAAATCAATGGTAAAAATAAATGATATAAAAAATGATGTAAAAAAATGATGCAAAAATAAACATGAAAACATGAAAATGTGAGTATGAGTGTTAGAATGAGTGCAAAAATGAAGACCAACATTAACATGATGCCTAGAGCGATGCGAATGTTCATTTTGCTGGCTGTAGCTCTATGCTTTACACTATGCTTTACAATGCTTTGCTTTACTGTTCATGCACAAGACATACCTGTTTTTGAGAGTAACTTTTCGATGCCTATCATAAGGCTGAGGTATGATGAACCGATTTCTGTACTAGACTTTAATCTAACGGACAGGTCAGGTGGAAGGGTTCCTGCTCATATAGAGACTCTTGATAACATCACGCTGGATATCGTGCTAGAGAGACCTCTGCATAATAGCGACTACCTGTTGACAGTGCGTGCAGAGGATCTTCTTGGCAATAAGGGTTTTGTTGATATTTACAAGATTTTAATAAGTGCAGAATTCTTGTCGATAGACTTGCTCTACCCTAGGTTTGGCTATGCTCCTAGAGAAAATATAACAGTCAAGGTTAGAACAAATATTGACTCGAGATGCGCGATAGGTGGTGCGGATCTTCCGTTTGAGGTGTTGCAGCAGATGTCAACACCACAGGGTATAATACATCAGACTGCAACAACGGTTTTTGAAGGGAGTGTTAAGTATATCAAATGTAAGGATGTTGAATACGGATATCTGGCAACCAAAATAGTTACATTCCATATAGATGACACTCCGCCAAGGATACTAGATTACGGTGCATCGCCGCAGGTTGTACAAGAGCTAACAAGAGCTCCTCCGAGAGGGGCGGCTGTTGATTTCTACATTGAGACAGACGATTTAGCTGTATGTAAGTTTGATGCTCTTAACAATACCTTTGATTCAATGGCTCTTACAGGAGATGACATTAATGGTTCTTATTTCATGGAGGAAGATGAAACAAAAGAAGAAACATATAAACATCTGCATAGATATCGCTTATTTCTTCCGTCGGATAAGAGATCCTATTCGTATAGTGTGGTGTGTCGCGGATTAAATGGCTTAGACTCAGATGATGTTAGGCTTGACTTTAGTGTGGATATTTCAGCAGAGCTTACAGCGAACATACTGAGTCCATCTGCATTCACAGGCGATCCAAACATAACATTGTATGTTGTGACAAGCAAACGTTCAGAGTGTTACTTTAATGAAGGTGCTGGCTATGAATCATTGCCTACAGACGATCTTTATACACACGTGGTTTACTTGGGTGAGAAGGAGGAGGGAGAGCATAATGTAATTGTAAGATGCTCAAGTTTAACAACAAACGAGATTGCTACTGTGTCGCACAGCTATGTTGTGGACCTCACGCCGCCTGAATTAGAAGAAGTGGTGTTGTCTGATGTTAGAAATCATTCTTCTACAGAAAAAACCTACTCAAAGAAGTTCAGGATAGAGTTTAGGCCTAGAGAGGCTGACAAAGCAAGCATAGCTGGTTATAACTTTACTATTTTTGATAGCTCAGGCAGGCAGGTAACAGGCTGGATATTTACAGAAAATGATGTTATAAGCGACACAAGGAGAGACGGCATTAAACTGAACTTTACTGACGGTGCTGGATTTAGGGTGAGGGCTCAAGCAATAGATAAATTCTCTAGGTATGGCGAGTTCAAGGATAGTAGCACTATCGTATATGAACCAAGAGGTGTGCCAGAGCATTGCGTGAATGGTGTCATGGATGAAGATGAGACTGGTGTTGATTGTGGTGGTGTAGATTGTGAAGCCTGCCCTGAAGACATAACATGCCATTCAGATTCTGATTGTGAGTCTGGTTATTGTGATGTGAGCATTGGTGTCTGCAGAGAAGCAAGCTGCACAGACAACAAGAAGAATGGTTTTGAGACAGATATCGATTGTGGAGAGGTGTGTGAGCATCTTCTGGGAGAGGAAGGTTTATGCGGGCTGGGGCTTGAGTGCGAGAATGATTACGATTGCAAGAGCAATCTTGCTTGTGCGGACTGGATTTGTTCATTGCCAACATGTTCAGATAATTCTTCTAGGAGTAATGCTAGTCATAGCGAGACAGATGTTGACTGTGGTGGAACATGTGTGACATTATTTGGAAAAAAATGTGAAGATGGTAAAGGATGCGATTCGGATAGTGACTGTGCGAGTGATTTCTGTAAGGCTGGTGTGTGTACAGCAGCCTCGTTAAAAGATTCAGATGGCGATGGAATGAACGATGGATGGGAGGATGAACATGGACTGGACAGGTTTAATCCTGATGATGCCAGGCTTGATCCAGATAGTGATGGATTAACCAATCTTGAAGAGTTCAAGCTTGGAACAGATCCAAATAATGCAGATAGTGATGGTGATGGTTGGAAAGATGGGAAAGAGGTTGAAGAAGGCACTAGTCCAGTAGATCCTCTCGAACATCCTAAGTCAATGTTGTTGACTTATATTTTCTTGATTTTAGGGATCATGATTGTTGGAGGAGCTATTGCATTCTTGATAAAGATGAAACCATGGGCAAAGAAAGCCCCGGCTGCGCCCAGACCTGTTATCCCCCCAATAATTGCGCCCCCTCCGAAGAAGCCCGAGCTAACACCTGAGCAAAGGGCTGCGATAGAGAGGGCTAGACTGATAGAAGAAAAGAGGCGCAGGGTTAGGGAAGAGAAAAGAAAGAAAAGAGAGGCTTTCCTCGAGCGGTTTGGACCAAGCAGAGAAGAGGCAAGAAAAAAGAAGATAGAGGAGTTAAAGAAACCATTAGAAGAAAGAGGTGGCTGGATGCCATTGGCAAGTTTAAGAGAACGCCTGAAGCTAAGAAGAGTTAAAAAAGACAAAACATTTGAACGTTTGGCTAGACTTGGTAAAAGACCTGTCAAACCTGTCAGACCTGTCAAACCAGTTGGACTCAAACCAAAGCCAGAAAAAATCAAGCCTGAAAAAGTAGTCAAAGCTAAGCCGTCAGCTAAGCCAGAAGAAGTTGAAACAAAAGAGATAGAAACAGTGTTTGAAAAACTAGAGAAACTAGGCAAGAAAGAGAAGAGGGCTTTCGAAAGACTTGAAAAACTGAAACCAAGAATCAGGAAAGAAAGTTTAGAAGAACTTGGTGAGAAAATTAAGAACGACCTGAAACCAAAAGAAAAAAAAGTTTTCAAAAAATTAGAGGATCTAGGAAAATTCAGGAAAGCAAGAAAAA
>QMQO01000006.1 GCA_003650545.1 Candidatus Woesearchaeota archaeon
AGGTTAATTAATTAAAAAAAATATTTTTTTAATGTTTGAAGTTAATAATTCTTAAAATAAAGTAAAAAGTGAACATTTTTAAAAAAATTATAAAAATTAAACAAATAAAGTAAAAAAATCACAAATTTTATAACTGATTGGATTTTATTTTATGGCATTAAGCAAATTGGGTGATGATGGAGAAGTAGTGAGGGGGGGTAATGAGCTTAATAAAGTTCTATCTAAAAAAGATGCTGAAAATCTGTTAAAACTTGTTCTTAACATACTTGTTAAGGATTTTAACATAACTCAAAAAGATGTTCTCTGTATTTTTGAAGAGATTTATGAAAAGAACATTCCTATTTCTATCTTTGGAACTAGGCTTAATCCTAGCGAAGCTCTTGTTAAATTCCTAAAAGAAGAAAAGGGAATGAACTATCACGAGATTGCTATGGCTATTAACAGAGATGAGCGCGGTATATGGGGAAGTTATCATCGTGCCGTAGAGTCTTTTCATGATAGGTTACCATTAGAAAGCAAATATCATATTCCTCTTGAAATTTTTAGAGACAGAAAA
Organism: Candidatus Woesearchaeota archaeon; assembly: GCA_003650545.1. Lineage (GTDB taxonomy): Archaea > Nanobdellota > Nanobdellia > Woesearchaeales > B72-G16 > B72-G16. The sequence continues at coordinate 557 of QMQO01000006.1, forward strand.
TTTAGCATCCTCGAAAATGTTATTATGTTCTTAAGAGATGTACTAAGATTGAAGAATCCAGATATTGCTAAATTGTTAAATAAAACACCAAGTACTGTAGCTACTGTTTACAATAGAGCCAAGAAAAAACAAAAAGTTGGAAAATGAAACCCGGAACTAGAGAAAGAAGTGTAAAGGGAGTGAAACAATATACAAGAAATAATGCAAGAAACAAGTTCGTTGTAGGGGTAGCAATTGTAGTGGCTTTAATGGTTATAGTACTTCTGCCACTTAGTTTTGTGGGAATGAGCACTAAAAATGATACTTCTGAAATTAACCCTAAACCTTTGGTTGAATTAAAAGATAAATTTGGAGATTATTCTGGCAGCTATAACATAAAAGAAATTAATGGAAAATACGATGTTGTACTAGTTAGAGATCAAAAAAACAACATAGAGATTAAAGGTGTTAAGGGCACAGTAATAAAAGCAAAGATTGACAGTGTTGAAGATAAAAAAATTAAGACAGAGGTTGCTGCAGTTGAGAGTTTGGAATTTGATTCTGCCACGATTAAATTAGAAAAAAAAGACTTTGTTGATGTTATTCTGAAATGTAATAACTTTAATGTTGATTCATTTGAATGTGAGTCTGACTGGGATGAAACTAATATCCCTTTTGTTGATTTGGGAGATAGCATTGAGTTTAATGTTACAAGCTTTAGTGGATATGCAGGTGGTAAAATAGAAGAAAGCGAAGTTGAAATAAAATCTGTTACAAATGTTGATAATTGCATTAACATCACTTCTTCAGGAAGCTATAAGATGATCCAGAGTATATCAAATGCAGTTAATTATTGTATAAATATAAGCACAAGCAATGTAACTTTTGACTGTGATGGAAATACAATTACTGGCAGCAGAGGAGTAAATATAATATTTGCAGTGAATCAATCAAACATAACTATTAAAAACTGTGTGTTGAAAGATTCTTCCAGAGGAATTCTTTTCTTAAATATCAATGACACAATTATCGAATATAATAATATATCCAACATGAGCGCTATGGCAATCTGGTTGCAAAAAGTTGATTTGTTTGGCCATAATAACACTATCAGAAATAATAACTGCAGTCACAGTGGTAGAGGTATTGCTTTAGAAGCCCACGATTCAGTTATCGATAATAATGTAGTTAATTATAACTCTGTATACGGAATTTCCTGGGTTGGAAACAGAAATAATATCACAAATAACATTGTAAATTATAATGTGAATGGATTGGCTGCAACATGTTCTTCATATTATAACTTAGTAGATAATAATGACTTTAGATTTAATAATCAGAACAGTTTATACTGTGCATGTTGCACAACAGTGTTAAACAATGACTTTAGCAATAACACTGGCCAATATTGCCTTGTTATAAATTATGCATACAATAGTTATCTAAAGAACAATACGTTTAACAGTTGCGATATTGGCATTGATATTAATTCTGGTAAAAATAGTACAATTATTGATAATGAGATCAAAAACAATTCTATCTTTGGGATAAGGTTAATATCTCGGGGAACAGCAGGGTATTATGTAGCTGATAACTTGATTACTAAAAATAATATAACAAATTCTGGTGTTAGCGGAATATATATTAACTCAAGCGCAGGAGAGCCTGTTGAGAACAACACATTCTATGATAATATAATCAATGAAACCACACATGTGCTCTTTGAAGGTGTTAACTATACAAATTATTGGAACACTACAAAGACAACTGCAACAAACATCGTTGGGGGAAACTACATAGGGGGAAATTATTGGGGAAAGCCTGATGGAACAGGCTTTAGCGATACGTGCATTGACTCTAATTATGATGGAATCTGTGATGTTGTATATGATGTTATAAATGATAGTACATGTACACTCGGTGTAAATTGTACTAATAATGTTGATTATTTGCCGTTGGCAACCCCGCCACCTAGAACTAACTTAACAATATGGGATAGTAACGATACTGCAGGTGGAGGGACAATAGCGTACACAAATGCACAGATTATCTTTTATGCAAATTATACATATGCAAACGGAACAGTTATAAATGATACAATGGGTGGTAGCTGTAAGATTAATTTTAGCGATTCTACTAATAATGATATGAATTTTAATTCCAGTTCTGGACTATACGAATACAACAGAATATTCTTAACAACAGGGTTCAGGGTGTACAATGTAACTTGTACTGGTGTTGGGCTTGGAATCAATATTTCGGATAATCTAACTTTAGAACTTGGTAATGGAACTGTGACAACAACAATCGTGTCACCTACTGGGACTAGTTATAATTCTTCAGAAAACGAATTTTTCTTGGTTAAAGTTAATGTTAGTTGTAGCGGAGGTGATTGCAAAAATGTAAATGTATCACTCGATCCAAAACCAAATGTCTATTCTCTATTCTTAGATCCGAGTCCTGTATATTTTAATGCTGTTACTTACTGTAAAATTAATATTAGTAATGCCTCAGGTGATCTGTTGCGTGTAGAATTTAATCTAACTTCGCCAAGAGGAATTAGTTATATTTCAAATGGAACGCCTTATGAAAATTTATATTTCTCAGAAGAATTCGTGGCAAACGAAACGGGAACATGGATTTGTAATATCACTGCGCAAAGTACTGATGGAAATATTACTAAAAACAGCACAACGTTTGTACCATCATCAAAATCAGGTGCTGTTTCAACTACAACTGGTGATGTACCCTTCTATACAAACACTAGCAATCCAAAAAATTGTACGTTGAGCAACCACGGTCAATATTGTCTTTTAAGTTGGTGGGTGAACGCTACAGGTAGTATTAACACAATGTGGGAATTCTATGCAGAAGCAAACTCTACTGTTACAAGCGATATATCAAATAAAGTAAATGTTACAATAGTCGGAAGTGTACAACCTTTAATATCAAACATAACTTTAAATAGCATTGTAGAAAGTCTCACAAATACAACCATCATAGCTATTGGTGAGAAAGATTACGAACAGGAAAACTTAACATTTTACTGTTCGTATAGTAATTTACCAAACGCTACAAATACTTTCTGTATCGGAGGAAGTATTTTCCAGATTAGTGCACCATACAATTTGAATTGTACCTTTACAGCTGATAACAATAGCGCAAATGACGTGGTTTACTGTAGGGTTTGGGATGGCTACAAATATTCTAAAACTGTTTCGACTAGTTATCTTGACAACCATAGACCAAGTTTAACAAGTTTAAGTATTTCTCCTAACACTGGAAAATATAATGTATCAATAAACGTGACATCTGTTAGTGCTTTTGATAGTGATGGGCACAATCTAAGAATTAAGTGTGGAAATAGTTCTAACCAATATAATTTATGCACAAGTGGCTTCGGTGCTGGTCAGAGAAGTTGCACTTTTAATAGCCCTTGGACAGACAACGCTAATCACCAAATATATTGTGTTGTTGAGGATATATACAGTTACATGTCTGCTGAAAGAAATATCAAATTTGTTTCAGATAACACACCACCAATACAAGGGGTTGTTGATAATGTTGAAGGAGATATGACACCAAAATATTGGGATACAGATGACGATGATAACACAGTGATACAGATCAATGTGTTTGAAACAGGCGTGAAGTGTAGATACTCCAGCACTGATTTAAATTACAGTAGCATGCCCTGGACGCAGAATTGTAGTGTTGCGGGAAGTATTGCTAGTTGTAATGTCTGGAATCTTGTTGGTGGACAGACCAACGAAACTAATGTTTCTATAAGTTGTATTGACATGTATGGTAATGAGCAGAATGCTAGCTCTAATAGTGACGTTGTATTTGGCATTGACTGGACAAAACCAAGCATTAGCACTGATAACGATGGTGCAATTCATCTACCTGGATATGTTGTTAATTTCACTGTCAACGATCAGCCTCCTGGAACAATAGTTTATGCTAAATATTGTAATGACACTACCGGAATTTGTGGTCCCTATTTTGATATAATTAACGGAAGTTATGTTGTGTTTAATCAGCGCGGGGTTTGGTACTTAAGGTATAATGCAAGTGACGAGGCTGGTAATTATAATGAAACCAAACAAACTGTTGTAATGATTAATCAGCTCCCACAGATTAGTCCATTGCAGTTTGTAAATATAACACCGCACAAGTTCAATGCAACATCTATTGTACTAGACAATGATAGCTCACAAACATTGCATTGTAAAATATATCACAGAATTGTCAACAATCTATATGGGAATAAAACATTAATCTTGGTAGATGGTATTTCGACAAATGGGACCTACACACAAAACATCTCAGATGCTGATGGATATAATATCACTGATGTTGTTGAGATGTATGTGAATTGTAATGATACTCTGGAAGAGATTAACTCTTCAATCCTGTATCATAGGATACCTAACTTTATACCAACTTATACAATAATTAACGATAGATATTGGGACGAAGATATGAACCTAACAAACAACATTAGTCTTGATTCTTTGTTTGCTGATCTGGATGGAGATACATTAACGTATACTTCAAATGGGACTATTAACATAACTGTAGATATAATCTCAGGTAATGTTTCTTTCATTGTACCTGAGGACTGGTTTGGTAGAGAGTATGTGCAGTTTAGAGCGAATGATAGTAGCAAAAGTAGTAATATAACTAATGTTGTCCAGCTAACTGTGTACTCTATACCAGACATCACCATGACAGCATATAATGGAACTAATTATGACGGAATCACAAAAGAGTTTGTTGGGAATATGTATGTCAAAGTTGCAGATGAACATTCTTATATCGAGAACATATCTGCAGGAAAGATTAACTTTACAGAAAAAATCAATTTTACAAGAGACATAAATATTGATAGCACTGTGACGCTAAAACATAACTATGTTGAAATTGATGGATCTACATGGCCTGAATTAGATAAAAAAGCCATAATCACATTTACTGGTTTGACTGAACTGTTCACACCAAACATTTACATATTGAAAGATGGAATTAGGTGTGATAATACAACTGACTGTGATATAATTTATTATAACAAAACTGAAGGTGTGGTCATATTTAATGTAACAGGATTTAGCAACTACACTGCTGTTAATGAGAATACACCTCCTAACATAACAAACATAAACATAATACCCAGTTTTGCATATTCCAGGAGTAACTTAAATTGCTCTGTAATTGCCTATGATTTTGAACAAGCGAATTTGAATGTTAGTTTTTATTGGTACAAGAATGGTGTAAGAAATACAACATGGGATTCTAATGTTAGCTGTATTAAGAATGTTTTATGTTACACAGGTGTTTTAGTACCTAATGCTAGCACTTCGCGCTATGATAACTTCACTTGTGTTGCTTATGCTAGTGATGGAACTTATTATAGTAATTTATCAAACACAACTAAAATGATCATTAATGAACCACCTTATTTTGATTTTGCTTTAACAGCACAAACAATTAACCACACACAGAACCTTATTTATGACATCAATTGTACAGATTACGATTCTGGAGATATAATAACTTACTATGATAACACTACTTTGTTTGATATAAATAGTTCAACTGGTCTGATATTTGACGCTCCCACACAAGCAGAAACTGGTACTTATAACGTGCTGATAACTTGTAGTGATGGTTTGGATAACACAACACATAGCTTCGTCTATACAATAGTTAATAATGCACCTCTGTTACAAAATATTGTACTTAATTCAACAGACGCTCTAAATAGAACAGTTGGAAATATAAGTGTGTACTACACATATTATGATCCTGATCTCGACCCTGAGCAAAACTATATTATTAAATGGTATAATAATTCTGTTGAAGTTGGTGCTTTTGAAAATCTCACAACGGTTTTAAATGGAAACATAACAAAAGGAGAAACATGGAAAACAAGCATAAATGTGTATGATGGCCTCTACTGGAGCGGGTGGTACAATTCCTCGCAGTTATTAATTAGAAACTATGCACCTGCTGTTGTAAATGCCACGTTAAATTCAACAGATCTCTTAAACAGAAGTAATGGCAGCTTGAATGCGTATTATGTTTTTGTTGATAATGACACCATTGACTCTGAGCAGACAAAAATAATAAAGTGGTACAGGAATGGATTTGTGCAACCTTTACTTGAAAACTTAACAACTGTACCACCAAGCAAATTAAGTAAAGGGATAACTTGGTACTTTAGAGTAAGCGTGTTTGATGGAACAGATTGGAGCAGTTATGCACAATCTAACAGCATTCTTATACAGAATTTTGCACCAGAAGCGCAAAATGTTAGTGTTAGATCAACCGATGATCCGTTCAACAGAACAAATGGTAGCTTAACTGTAGGTTATACATACTTTGATTATGACGGTGATGTGGAGGTATCTAAACAAATAATATGGTATAAGAATGGTGCTGAGATAACTAGCCTAGAAAATGAAACAACCGTCCTAAGTGGAAACACTTCAAAAGATGATGCATGGAATTTTACAATAAGGGTGTATGACGGAACAGATTGGAGCGTGTATACTGCCTCAAATGTACTTTTAGTAGAAAATACACCGCCTACTCAAGCAACTCCTATTTTATTTCCAGACCCTGCTTACAGGTTGGATAACATAACGTGTTACAATCAGTCAACAGCAGATGTTGACGCTGATAATGTTATAAATTATTATAACTGGTATGTGAATGGTGTTCCTGTATGGACCACAAGTAACACACACATACTAGGAACAGGAAATTTTAGCAGCGGCGATCTAGTGGTTTGTCAGGTTACGCCTTATGATGGTGATGATAACGGAACTAGCTTAAATGGCTCAATTGTTATATCGAATCATGCTCCAACTTTGACGGCGATCAATATAGAGCCCAATGCAGGCAGATACAATACAGATTTACGTGTTGTGAGCTTTAACGCGTCTGACCTTGATGGTCATAACTTATCCTTAAGGTGTGGTGATGTTTCAGGCATACGTAATTTGTGTAATTCGTCCTATGGTGTGCCAGAAAGATTGTGTGTGTTTGCATCGCTTTGGAGTGACGATGTCGCGCATATAGTGTACTGTGTTGTGGATGATAACATAAATGAATCAGGTGAGGTTGCAGCAACATTCCTTGCAGATAACACACCTCCTTCTAGTTTGAGCATTATCAATATAGGAGGGGATACAACGCCACCCTACTGGGATACTGTGAATGATAATCAAACAGTTGTTTATGCTCAAGGAGAACTTCTAATGGTGTGTAGATGGGCTAGGCAAGATATAAACTTTAGTAGTATGCCTGTGAACCAGCAATGTATAATATCTGGTACAACCGCCATGTGTAACTTCGGTAGCCTAGACTTAAACATATCTAATACAGGATATTATATCAGTTGTGAAGATCAATACGGTAATGAACAAAATAGCAGTAATAACCTTGATGTGCCTGCGTTTGGTACTGATTGGAGTGCACCACAAACAACACACAACATAGTCCCTGGTTATATATACAAACCACCATTTAATGTGACATTGTTTGAGTTTGATGTTCCTGTTGGAACAAATGTCACTACATACTGTTGTGTTGATTTAGCCGGAATATGTACACCAAGTATCACATGTGACGATGGATTGGTTGGATTTAATAACATAAATGTTTCAATAAATGAATCTTATCGTGGCATTGCTCATCTAAGATATTACTCAATTGATTCTGCAAATAATAATCAGACGCCGTTAGTAGATATTCCTGTGATTGTAAATAATCTTTCGGTTGTAAATGCCATGAGCTATACTAATTTGACTAAGCACAAATTTACTGCTAGTTTGGATGCATATGATGTAAATTATCAGAACTTGACGTGCTGGCTACATCATAGACTTTCTACAAATGGAATATACAACACAACCCAGATGATATTTGTATCAGGATTGTCATACAATGGCACATTTGCTGCAAACATATCTAGTGGTGAACTGGTCAGGATAAATGCAGAAGATGTCGACGATAGTGCTGGAGAGTTTAATTCTGGGACGCATGGCTTTACAACTTATAATGCAGGACTCAGGTTAAAGAACTGGAGCCTAAATTATGCAGGGGATGCTAGCACGGCAGCGAGCACAAATAACGGACTTACAAGTAAGATTAATGATGGTGATATTAATACGTATTGGCAGGGAACAAATGCAAGCTTGCCTGCATGGATAACATTGACATTCCCTGAACCAAGGGTTGTGAAGAGATTCGAGTTTAATTTTAGCCATGACTTGAACTATACACCAAGCGATTATTGGTTGCAGTACGACGACAATGGTAATTTTGCAGATGGTGGAACTGTTAACATAACTGTTGTTGCAGGCAACACGAACAAAGAGCCTGTATATAGCTTTTCTCCTGTAACAAGTAAATATTTTAGGATATACATAACAGCAACAAATGGAAATAACCAAACACAAGAGAACATAACACTTGTTGAATGGGAGGTTTATGAGCAACCACAATATTTTGGGAACTTTACCTCAGCTACGATTGATGGTGGCGTAGATGTAAACTGGAGGAATATCAGCTGGGTGAGCAGCATTACAGCTGGAAATAATATAACTATGTACACAAGGAGTGCTGCAACAATTCAAGGACTAAGCGGAGCCGCATGGCAACAAGTCTATAACAGCAGCGGAGATTTTATACCTAGTTTAGATCTTAGATATTTACAATATCGTGCTGTTTTCGCAACTAATGATACAAATATAACACCTGTATTGACAAAGGTCAATATTACATATATCCGAAACTATAATTATACTATTTATGATGCAATCGAAACGTATGTAAATTGCTCTGATGGCTTAGAGAATGGAACAGGGACAACAAGTATTAATTCAATACCAAATTACGCACCAACAAAACCAATATTACTGGCGCCTTCTAACTTGTCTGTTGTATATAACCCAAGTGTAATGCTTAACTTTACAGCAAGCGATGCTGATAATGATACTATTACTTATTATATCTATGCTGACACAACTACATCACCGACAACTCTGAGAGGTATTACAAACAATAACTACTATGACTTAACTATCGTAACTGGTTCGTATAACTGGAGGGTGCGTGCATATGACGGGACTGATTGGAGCGATTATAGCGACGTGTGGAACTTTACAATATATAACTTAGACACGTGGTTCCCTGAAACTGACGATAACACAACCGAGAGCTGGCAAAACTGGTACACAACAGATCAACTAATCAAGCTTAATGCTAGCGATATTGGCCTTGGCTTGAACTACACTGCATACTGTACATACGATTATGGAGCAAGCCCTTGTAGCAACTTTACATTAAGTTATAGTAATGAGACATTTATTTCTTTAGTCTGTCCTACTGGAACTGGTTGTCAGAAAAAGATCAGATATTATAGTGTAGATAAACAGCCAAATGTAGAAGCGATACAAGAGACTCATGTGATATACATAAACAAAGCAGGCGGGTTGATTAATCTGACGAATGCTAGCAAATGTTACATAGCAATTGCAACAAACATGACCAACAGTGTGTGTAATAACTCTGACAAGATTAATTCTAGTATATTTAGCAGTACGAATGTTAATTCTAAGGTGTGGAACTCGTATGAAAACAACTGTAATATATACGATTCTCAGTTTAATTATAGCACCTGTGTTACATCAACAATAAACATCTCAACAATACTACATAGTAGTGTAGATACATGTCTATTAACAAATGTTACATATAACTCAGCAACATGTCTGAATAGTAACGATAGTTATTCTACACAATATTCTGGAAGCTTGTTGATAGATCCATCTGATGCTAGCAATAACTCTTATTATGGGATTGTTGAGATACATAATACTTCAGTTTATAATTCTATTTTAGATGATTGTGTTCTCAATAGAGATACTATTAACTACACTAATTGTAATGAATCGAGAATTGATGATAGCGATGTTTATTTATCAACACTAACAGAATCAAATGTTTCTGAATCAACTGTGATTAACTCAACTATTATCGGTTCATATGTGTATAATATTACTCTGATTAATGTAACGATCATCAACGGTGTTATAACTTCTGGTAATGTTACCTATATGGGGGTCACGTATACAGCAGGGGATAACTTAATTGCAGTATATTGTGGCGATAATATAATTAATTACCCGATCATTGGCATATTCGAGACTTGTCTAAGTTGTCCTGCTGATCTTGGACCTTGTCCTACAACACCAACAGGTGGTGGGGGTGGGAGGGGTAGATGTTATCCTAGATATAATTGTAGTGAATGGACACAATGCATGTTCGGAGAGCAAACACGGAGATGTGTTGATAAAAATAAATGTAGAATCATGCCATTTGTAGAAGAAAACGGAGAAATAGTACAATACCAAACAAGAGTTTGTGAAGTTGTATCTTGTTTAGATGGGATACTTAACCAGGATGAAACAGATGTCGATTGCGGTGGATCAATTTGTGATCCTTGTAAGGATGGCAAGACTTGTGCTACTGGTATGGATTGTCTGAGTGGAGCATGTGAACGCTTTATGTGTGTGAGCTGTAAAGACGGTATATTAAACCAAGATGAAGAATCGATTGATTGTGGTGGTGTTTGTGGTGAATGTGTTCTTATGATAAGAGGTGTTGAAAAAGAATATAATATGAGTCAGGTTATGATTTTAAGTGTGGTTGATATTAATGAGAACCCTGTTTCAAATGTAACTGTTATTATAACTACACCTTCTGAAAAAAAGATCGAACTTGTAACTGACATTTATGGTAAGATTAGTTTAGTAATTGAAGAGAAAGGTGAATATAAGATAGAAGCCAATAAGGCAGGTTACCATAAACAAGAGACTAAAACAAAAGGACAATTTATCATAGTACCAAAACCTTATAGAGTAAACATTTCAGATGTACTATATGATTTGTTATTGAAAATGTCATTGAAAATCGGCAACATTGCTGAAAATTATAAATATTATATTACTAGCATTGGTATTGTACTTGTACTACTGTTTATAGTATTGGATTTAAAAAAAGTCCGCTATGTTAGACACCTAGCAGAATTCAGCTATTATCAACATAAGAGTAAGAGGAGTGTAATTAACAAACTCAAAAAAGAAAATCTTGCAAAGAAAAAGAAAATAGTTGACAAAGTATACAATGTTCTTCAAGCAAGAGATAAAGCAAAGCAATTAAAAGAAAAAGAGAGAAAGGAAAAGATGAGAACATTAAAAAAAATGATTGGTTGGGATGGTGTAAGAAAGACTGCCCGCACAAGGAAAATTGAGATGAAACTGGAGGAAGAAGATAAAAAATTAATTGATAGGCTAGATAAACTTAGTAAAAAATTTAAAAAATGAATAGAAAAGTTTTGAATTTGATTATCGTAATTGTTCTAGTATTCTGCGCAATGATAATGGTAAATATATCCATAAATGTACTTGCTTTTGAAAGTGCAGGGGTAGACACAACTGCGAGTCTTGATTATATAGAAATTAATCCTGAACGTGGCAAATATAATGTGTTAATCACTGTAAATAGCTCTGGTGCTGATGGTGGTGATGTTGATAATGTAACTCTGATGTGTGGCAACATAACTGGCGTATATAACTTGTGTAATTCTACATGGGGTTCTCCCGAAAGAAGTTGTAATTTTAACAGTCCTTGGGTTGATGATGCATTGCACACTATTTATTGTGTTGTTAAAAATACATTTAATAATACATCCCCTGAAAGAAATGCTATCTTCACTGCAGATAACACAGCTCCTATAACATTAGGGGTACTTAATGTAGAAGGAGATACCGATGCTAAATTTTGGGATACAGATGATGATAGCAATACAGTTATTCAGGTTAACCTAAACGAAACTGGTGCTGCGTGCAGGTATTCTAGTTTAGACATAAATTATAGTAGTATGCCTCCGGCTCAGAGCTGCTCTGTTGTTGGAAGTTTGGTAAGCTGTAATGTTTGGAATCTTGTTGGAGGACAGATTAACGAGACTAATGTTTCTATAAGTTGTATTGATATGTATAATAACGAGCAAAACTCCACACAAAACATAGATGTTGTGTTTGGAGTAGACTGGACTGAGCCAAGTATTAATACAGATAATGATGGCCAGATCCATCTACCAGGCTACGTTATCAACCTTAGCGTGAATGATCAGCCTCCCGGAACAATAGTTTATGCTAAATATTGTAATGACACTATTGGAACTTGTGAACCTTATCTTCCATTTAATGATGGAGATAGCGTAACATTCGACCAGAGAGGTACTTGGTATTTGAAATATAATGCTAGCGATGAAGCAGGTAATTATAATGAGACAAAGGAAACGATTATATTCATAAACCAGATGCCGGCTGTTAGTGCTCAAGTATATAGTTATCAAGCGCCACACAATATTGTAGTAAATATTACTGTTTTGGAGAATGATTCATCGCAATCAGTAGTCTGTTCTATTAAACACAGAAAAAATGCTAGCTTTGACGTTTTTAGCAATAAAACAATGTCTCTGGTTTCAGGTGTTTCAACTAATGGAACATTCCAAGCGATACTATCGCATCTTGATGGTTACTTTATTGGCCAAGCACTCCAGACTTATGTTAGTTGCTATGATGGCATGGAGTTTGTTAATTCTACTTTTAACTCCACAATTATGCCTAATATAAAACCAATTCTTTTAGTAGATGTGCCTGATGTTTATATGAAAGAAGACACGCCATCTGTTGACGTATTTGATTTGGATAATTATTTCAATGATCCTGATGGAGACATGTTGACATATACTTCTAATGGAAGTCATATTTTTTCTAGCTTTGATGGTGATAATAATGTAACTTTTCTCTCTACCCCCCAAAACTGGTACGGTTTTGAGTACATACAATTTAGAGCGAATGATAGTAGTATAGATAGTAACACAAGTAATATTGTGAATGTAACTGTCTATTCTGTACCGGATATTCAACTTGGCATGTATTCTGGTACAGATTATGATTCACTAGCAGAAATATTTGCTGGAGATAAATATGTAAAGATTGCTAACAAATATAGTTATATCTATAATAGTTCGTACACTACGATCAATTTTAGTGATAAAATCAATTTTACAAGGGATATTAACATAAGCGATGTGTTTGTGATAAAAAGGAATTATGTTAGTGCTAACACAACTGCTTGGCCTGAGATCAACAAGAGCGCAATAATTACATTTAATCAGTTAGATGAGATATATACTGACGAGATTTATATAATTAAAGACGGTATCCGGTGTGACCACACAAATCTTTGTGATGTCATTGAATGGAACAAAACAACCAAAACCGTTATTATAAATGTTACATCATTCAGCACATATTGGATTGCAAATTCGCAGACATTGCCAAATGTTACCACGCCAAATATAACGCCAAGTCCTGCATATGCTAATGACACATTAAGTTGTATAACCAATGTAACCGATGTGGAGCAGGAACTTGTAAATGTAAGCTTTACATGGTATGTGAATGGTGTGTACAACAGTACTTGGGATACTACTGTGACCTGCAATACTACAATCAAGATTTGCCATACTAATGTACCAATAGACAGCAGCTACTTAACTAAGTTTGACAATTTTACATGTAGCGTGCAGGCGTACGATGGGATTAACTACAGTGTTCCAAAGAATAATTCACAAGTAATTAGTAATTATATACCTGTGTTTGATTTTGTGTTGACGGATCAAAGCATTAATCATACAGAAAACTTAACTTATGACATAAATTGTTCAGATCCTGTTGACTTTGATACTTTGTACTATTATGATAATACATCATTGTTTGATATTGATATCAATAACGGAAGTATTGTAGATGATCCGACTGTGTTTGATACCGGTCAACATTCTATACTAATAACATGCGGCGATAACTGGGACAACAGTACAAATAGTTTTAATTACGAAGTGAAGGATGTTGCGCCTGTTGTGACAAATGTTATCTTAAATTCAACTGACATAGGCAACTTAACGACAGGGAACCTTACTGTCTATCACACATATAGCGATTATGAAGGTGATACTGAACAAGGTATTTGGATCAAATGGTATATTAACGCGAGTGAACAAACTAACCTTGAAAACTTTACTGTTGTGTTAGAAGGAAACACAAGCAAGCATGAAGTATGGTGGGTGCGTATTGCAGTGTTTGATGGAGCCAAATGGAGTGCTTTCAATAATTCCAATAATGTAACTATACGAAATACGGCGCCTGTTTTTGACTTTTCATTAGGAAAACAAAGTCTGAATCATACAGAAAACCTAACTTATGACATAAATTGTAGCGATAATGATGGTGATGTAATTATTTACTATGATAATACTACGTTGTTTAGCATAAATGCTTCAACAGGATTAATAAAAGACAACCCAACTGTATTTGAGACTGGTGAATATGCTATATTGATAATTTGTAGTGATGGGGAAGTTAATGTAACAGGTAACTTTGTATATGAGATCAATGACAGTACACCATATTTAACCAATGTGCTTATAAACAGCACAGATCCTGGAAATAGAACAAATGGAAGCCTTATGTTGAATTATGTGTTTAATGATTTCGACAACGATTCTGAAATCGATAGAGAGGTTATTTGGTATAAAGGGGATGTTGTGCAGCCTGCTTTAGAAAATCAGACTGTTGTGCTGAGTGAAAATACTACGCGTGATGACGTGTGGGTTGCACGTGTTAAGGTTTTTGATGGTGCTAAATGGAGCGACGTTGTAAATTCTACTAGCATAACAATTGAAAATAGTGTTTTGGTATTTAGTCCAGATTTGGTTAACCAAAGTGTGTACCACAACACAAATTTAGTCTATGATATTAACTGTACTGACAATGATGGTGATGTTAAATATTTTGATAATACAAGCTTGTTTGATATAAATCTTGATACTGGATTGATAGTTGATAACCCTTCCCAAGTCGAAACAGGGATTTATGCAATTAATATAACCTGTACATCTGAAGGTGATACAGAAACTGTTAGTCAAGTGTTCTTCTATACAATATTAAACAGATATCCCAATGCGACCAATGTGAGGCTCGTTTCAGATGATCTGTTGAATAGAACAAATGGAACACTAATAGCTAGCTTCACATATAATGATGCTGATGGTGATGCTAAGCAAGATCAGCAAATAATTTGGTATAAAAATGATGTTCCACAAGCGGGTCTTGAGAATCGGACAAGCATAGAAAATTATATAACTACAAAGCATGAGAACTGGAGTTTCTCTCTCAGAGTCTACGACGGGTTGTATTGGAGTAATTACACTAATTCGACCACATTAACCATAAAAAATAGTAAACCTACACATACCTACCCTAGAATAACTCCTGATCCTGTGTTGTTCGATTATAATCTAACGTGTTATAATCAGTCTACTAATGATAATGACGAAGATTCTGTCACGAATTACTATATGTGGTATGTTAACGACACACTTGTGTGGACAGCTAGCAATTATTTAATATTTGATAATTTTAGCATTGGTGACAATATTACTTGTCAGGTTATTCCATTTGATGGTGAAGAGAACGGTACTGCTCTAAACACGACTGTTGAAGCGACAAACGGCGAGCCAACATTCAGCACTGTATTGGTTAATCCTGCAGCAGGAAAACTAAACACAAACATAACCCTTACAACTATTAATGCGATTGATTATGAAGGAGATGATATCCAACTAAGATGTGGTGATTCTCCAGGTGTAAGAAATCTATGTAATTCTACATTTGGACAACCAGAAAGGAGCTGTAGTTTCTATAGTCCATGGAACGATAACGAAATTCACGCAATATATTGTGTTGTTGTAGATGCTACAGATGTTTCGCTTGAGAAAACTGTTACTTTTATAGCAGACAATCTTGCACCTATAATAAGCACTAGCAACCTGTCGGATATTGCTGGCGATTCTATTGCACCTTATTGGGACGTCATTAATGATGGACAAACTGCATTAACATTTAACTTCAGTGAACCTTTGTTAAGATGTAGATGGTCTACAACAGATACAAATTATAATAATATAAGTTCAAGTCACGAGTGTTTGATTGTTGGTAATGATTCAATCTGTTACCTAGGTAGCCTTGCGATGTCTGTTTCTAACATAGGTTATTATGTAAGTTGTATCGACATATACGATAATGAAAACACTCAAACGGATAATGTTGATGTCCCTATATTTGGTACCGACTGGAGAGCACCGGATACATATACGGATGTGAATGAAAGCGAGGTTTATGTTCCAGCACATGATGTCATTATTATAGAACACGATTTGCCTACAGGGACAAATGTGACGACATATTGTTGTTTGGATCAAGCAAATGTATGCGTTCCAAATAGCAACTGTGATGATGGTGCAACTGGACAAAACAATATAACTATTCCTGTAGCAATAAGAGGGACTAACTTCATCAGATATTACTCAATAGATGGTGCTGGCAATAATCAATCATTACAGAGCAAAAATGTTACAATAAATAGTTTACCTGTAATAGCTGCACAGGAATATTTCAACTACACCAAAAATCACATATTTAGTGTGATTGTCAATGCTTCCGATGTTAATGAACAAACGTTAAAGTGTTATCTACAGCACAGATTGGCAGGAGAGATTGATTATACTACTAAGCTAATGTCTTTGACTAGTCTTATTGCAAGTAATGGAACATTTGCTGTAAATATTAGCATGGCTGATGGCTATACGCCTGGAGATAACATAGAGATGTATGTAAACTGTTCGGATGGGCTCGAGAATTCAAGCACTGCTCTTACTAGAAATATGCTACCAAATAATGCACCTGCTGTACCAACCTTAATCTCTCCTGTAAACGAAACGATCACAAACAGTAGCCCAATATTATTTAATTATTCGAGTAATGATGTTGACACCATAGATAATCTAACGTATTACATAATAGCAGACACTAATCGTAGTCCAACAACAGTGATATTTGTAACACCTAATACAAGTTATAGCTGGACGCCTATCGAGAATAGATATTATTGGAAAATAATTGTAAGCGATGGGTTTAGTAACACAACCTCTGATACAAAAACATTCTTATTAGATACCTCTTCTCCAGTTACAACAGACAATGTAAGTAACTGGTATGATTATGTGCCTACTGTAATTGGCTTGAATGCTACAGATAATCTGGCTGGAATCAACTACACTAGGTATTGTGTGACAGATGCCAATTCAACATGCGATCCTATAAATAACGGGACTTACGGGACTGAGATAACTATTTTGTGCGGTGTAAATACAGCTTGCCAAAAAATAATAAGATACTATAGTTTTGATAATGCAAATAACCAAGAAATTATTGAGCAGAACTTTGTCTACATACAAACAGCAGGAGGAGTTGTTAACACTACAGAAGCTGTAAATTGTACAATTTATGATTATACAAACATGACTAACAGTGTGTGTAATGATAGTGTAAAACGACGTTCTTTGATAATAAACAGTTTCAACTATGATGGAACCTATGTTGAGAATAGTACAGAGATAAATAGCACCCTCAAAAATGTTGATGTGTTCTTGAGTCAGATATTTAATTCAAGTGTTAGCGACTCATACTTATACAATATGACGTTGTATTCTGCAAATGTCACAGATAATAAAATAATTAACGGAACTATTGGATATCTAGGTATAAATTATACAAGTGGATCTGTAATATCTTTACTATGTGGAGACGGTATTCTTGATTATCCTGTTCTTGGAACATTTGAAACGTGTTCAAGCTGTCCTGCTGATCTCGGACCTTGCCCTACAACACCAACAGGTGGCGGGGGTGGACCAAGCAGAAGGGGAGGGGGCGCCTTTTATGGTGTTGGATTAGAATGTATACCAATATGGACTTGTGAACCATGGGGAGAGTGCGTATTTGGTTTGCAAAATAGAACTTGTAAAGACACTCACAGATGTCGCCCCTCACAAGAAGATCTTATGTCTGGGTTGATGTATATTAAAGGTATCGATGTTTATAGAACAGAGACGCAAGCGTGTGAATTCATGACTAAAGAGAAAGCAGATCTGGATGTTGTAAACACTAGTAGAGATGTGTTCTTAGAAAAAGAATATTTCTTGATAACCATAAATGGAGAGGAACATAAAATTGTTGTAAGTAAGGTTTATAAGAAATATGTAGACCTTATAATTTACTCATCAGAGATGCATTTAAACATAAACATTGGCGAAAGTGTGGATCTTGATTTGGATGAGGATGGAACTAATGACTTGAGAATTATCTTAGAGGATATTGTCGAAGGTAAAGCAATCATAAGGTTTGAAAAAATAAAAATAGTTTTAGTAGAGGAAAAGCCGACACTGGAAGAGGTTTCGGCTATCTCTGATGTTGAAAAATATAGCTTGATTTTCTATTTAACAGGAATATTCTATGGGGTTATGTTATTTATTGCTTTATTTGTTATCGTTAATTTGGTGATAAAAGCAGTTTATGTGATTTACGAAAAGAGTCAACCCCCAGAATTCAAGTTCACAAAGGCCAAGGAAAAGAGAATGAAGACTCTTAGGGAATACAAATTAGAAAAGAAAGTGAAGACTGTTGGTAGAATTAAAAAGATGAAAGGTGTTGATGTCACTGTTTTAAAGAAAGTACATGATGGCAAAACACTAAGAATGATGCAGAAGCTGAAGCCAACAGATGAAGAGATAAAAGATATTAATAAAAAGATCAAGCTTCTAAGTATGGGAAAAGGGATAGAGACAGACAAAGGACTTGAACAGATAGAAGAATTGTTGAAGAAGATTAAAATCAAGAGCCAAGAAGAGAAAGAAAAAGAAAATATTGAGAAAAGAGTTAAGCAACTAAAAAGAAAGCAAAAGAAAGGACATAAGTTGGACGAAAAAGAAAAAAGGGAGCTTATTAGTTTAGAATCCAAAGTCAAAAGAGTCAAAGTAAGATGATAGCAAAATGATTTAAATGGTTAATTATTTCCTTGAGTCAGATGCTTATTGTAAAATTTTTGGGGTTAATGGATTTGTTTTGTGCAGTTACGATTGTGTTGTTGAATTATGGTCTTATAAACAAACTCATTGCTGTTGGAGCAATTCTATATTTGATTGTAAAAGGTTTTATGTTTAGAAAGGATATCTCAAGTATCTTAGACGTAATAAGCGGATTATATATGTGTTTACTACTTCTAGGCTTTGGCTCTATTTTAACATTTATTTTTGTGGTGTATCTTGTTGAGAAAGGCATTATTTCTTTGGCATAGCTTCATATTTCTTTATCTGAACAGAACTAATCTATTTTTCTTAATCTATTTTTTTATAAAAGAATAAAAACATAAGCATCACAAGCAGGCCTATTGCTACTGATAAGAAGAGTAGTAAAATCAAGGGGGTATGTAATAGTAGTAGTATTGAAGCTACAACTATAAAACCAAAAATAAAGAAGTAGGCTAGTTTGTTACCAAAGAAGATATTCATACCATCTGTATATGGTATTGGAAGCACACTAAATATGGCAAACCAGATGTTGACAAATATAGCTGTGTTTATTAACGGATTCCCTTGGAACGGTGTTCTTAAAAGATAGAAAATAAATGCGAGGGCTAGATTTGAGAGGGGACCTGCTGCAGAGACCATTGAGTGTGCACCTACATTAACACCGTATGGAAAATAACCAAGCCTGTGCTTAGCCATTTTAGTTAGAATAATGGCTCCTGGTAAAATTATTAGTAGCTTTGCTTGAGATATTAAAGCTATTACTAAACTAACAAATAAACCAAGATACCAAGCTTTAAACTCTGCTTTATAGCCTAACTTTAAAGCGTATATTTTTTGTATAGATATGTGAACAACAACTGCTAATGTAACGATGAGAAACATGCTGAGTAAGTTGTGATACCAGTAAAAACCTAGTTCTTTCGATCCTGTCTTATCATCTATTCCAAAGATAAAACCAAAGATTAGAATGGTTAAGATCAAACCAGTAAATTCTCTTTTAGAGAAACGAAAATACCTTTTTATTTTGTCATACCAGTTATACAAACCACACATATTTTTATGACTAAGTAGTGCTTGTTTTTATATATTTTGTTTTTACTAATTTGAGAATAGCTTCTTCATGACCTGCACCAACAATAGCTAATATTTTTTTATCTGGGAAATGTTTCATTAGCCCTGTCAGATTTTTAGCCATTACTCTGTTTCTATCTACAATCAAACTTTTGTAGATGTTAGGATAACGATATTTCAGGTCTTGAATTAATTTATTTATTGTTGCTTGGCTAGGTACCTTAGACAAATCAAGATTTTCCAAACCGTATTTTTTAAGTTGTTTTTTTTTGAAGAATATTCCTTTGAATACATCTGCAATAAAGCGAAAACGTTCTTTCCAAGTGAAAGTTTTTGAGAATTCTTTCATGGTGACTAATATATCCTGATCAATTAAGGCTAATCTAAGTTGTAGCTTTTGAGCTAACCTTATAGCCTCTTTCATCTCTTCCCCAGGAAGTACGCCAACTTTGCTTCCTAATTTTTTTTGAATATAAGAACCAATCAAAGTAAATAAATAACCTTTTAGACCAATGTGTTTTATTAAAGCCAGGTTAGGTCTTGGGCGTTCTTTTGACATTAAAGCTGCAAGACGTTGTTTGTCAAGTTCAAGGGCTATTATCCCCGGCATCTCGGTTAGTATTAAATGTCTTACTTCCTTATAAGACTGTCTAGCTATATGAGATGTACCGATTATAATCAAATTTTTATATCTTAATACCATATTTGCAAGATTGTAAGCAATTTATTTAAATATTACTTATTTAAATATTGCTGGTTTTATTGCCATTCTGTAGTACTGGCGAATAGAAAAGTATTTAAAGTTCTTGCTTTTAATTGTTGTTTAATTGTTGATATCAGTAAGATATATGCAAAGGAGGGATAATCGTGTTAAAGATGAAAAAAATTTCTGAAACTTATGATATGAAAGTTTTTACAGATTCTGGTGAATATTTCGGCGATATTGAAGAGAGTATACTAACTCAGAATAAGATCTTTGGTTGGCGTGTGAAAGCAACAAAAAATTCTTTCCTAAACAAGGTTCTTGGTAGTGCAAAAGGCGTTATAGTGCCTCATCAGCTAGTCAAATCAATCGGAGATATAATGATAATAAGCAGGGCTGCTGTTCCAAGTTATTCGGGAGAAGAGGAGAAGTAACCTTTCCTAATTCTTTTTGATTTTATAAACACAATGAGATACGACTTACACATCCACACAAAGTATTCGCGTTGTTCAGCATTACAACCAGCGAGAATTCTTAAAATCGCAAAAAAGAAAAAGCTTGATGGAATTGCAATAACAGATCACAATACAGTTAGAGGAGCGTTAGCAGTAAATAAACTTAATAAGGACCCTGATTTTGAGGTTGTGGTTGGGAGCGAAATGAAATCAGAGTATGGAGATGTTCTTATTTATTATCAAAATGAAGAGATCAAAACCCGCAATTTTTTAGAATTGATTGATGCTGTAAAGCAGCAAGGTGCGATGTTGGCTGTTGCACACCCGTTTAGAATTGTACCTTGGCTGAAGTTTAAACTGCCGTTAAAAAATTTGGTTGGTAAGGTTGATGCTGTTGAAACTTTTAATTCTAGGAATGCTTTCTGGTCAAATACGATTGCAACTAAAGAAGCCAAAAAATATGGTTTTGCAGGTGTTGGTGGTTCTGACGCACACTGGCCTTTTGATATTGGGAATGGTTATACAATATTCAGAGATAACTTAATAAAAGCTATTAAGACAAAACAAACTGAAGTTGGAGGCACAACATATATGGTTGGGTTAAGTGCAATTCTTAGCACGGTTCAATCTAGAATAATCTATCCTATTTTTTCTTGATTTTTTTCTTAAGAATTTGTTTGATCTCTTTATCAATTTTAATTATATACTCGATACATGTATATGATGTATAAATTGTGACAACTAGTAATGCCCAGTACGCGGCCGGGAAACTTAATAGAATGTAGATTATAACAAGTGTTTGTAATATCATTTTAATCTTGCCAGAGGTTTTGGCCTGGACAACCACGCCATATGAAGCAGCAACCATTCTAAAACCGCTGACCAAAAATTCCCTTGCCAAGATTATGAAAACCATCCAGTAGAATGAAGGTTGCAAAGTTATTATATATAAAAAGGCTAAGGTTATTAGTAATTTGTCTGCAATTTGGTCAAATACCTTCCCAAAAGCAGTTACTTTTTTGGTTTTTCTCGCGACATAGCCATCTAATATGTCAGTAACGGAAATTGCAATAAAAACAATTGTCAGAATATAATTCTTATTAGGAAAACTCAATAACATCAAAACCAGTAAGCCAAAAATCATAAATATTCTTGCAACAGTTATTTTATTAGCTGTATTCATTTGCTTTCTTCTCAAACTCCTCTAATGAAATTTTTTCAACCGAGCTTTGCAATGTGCTAAGACCATGTTTAAATCGATCTGTGACTATATAGTGGGTTGCTGGAAATAACGCCCAGTGTTTACCTGTTTCTGAAAATGGATTGATAAAATATATTGAGAAATTTCTATAAGATATTAAAGTTTTCCATAATTTGATAACTTTTTTGAGATTCTCGCTGTTGTTGACACAAACGAGGGACAAATCGCGGTTGTTTTCTAACTCTTCTATGAGTTTTTTAGGGATGATGTCTAGTTGTATTAGATATTTGGTTTTTCTTTCATTAAAAATAATTGTAAAAGAATCACTTTCTTCTTTAATATCTTTTATCTTCTTAAATAAGACATCTTTGTTTTTCAAATAATCTATTAAATATTTTTTTGCTAATTCAATTGTATTCATCTAACTTAAGTAAACATTGAGTTATTTAAAATTTTTTGTTGGGTTTAAGGGGGATTAATTATTCACCACAAAGTTTATAAAAACAAATAAACTTAACAATTTAATAACGTAAAAAAGATTTTAAATGGAAAAAGAATACCTAGAAAAAGCAAAAGAGGAACTTAAGAGGGTTGATCATCTAATTTTTGTCAGTCTTAAGTATACAAGAACAGTAGATGTAATAAGGAACATCATTCAAAGGATGATTGCTAGTTTTGATTTTCTTGTTGAAGGGTTATGTGTTGAGCTAAAGGAGAGTAAGAAGATTGAGTCTGTTCCACAAGCGCCAGGGATGAGATGTAACATAATTAAAGAGTATATAAAAGATGAGAGAATACTAGAGTTTGTTGATTTTTACTTGTATTTAAGAAAGCTTATTCTTAGCAAGTTTGATAGGCAACAAGAATTTAGAAGGCATGTTACAATGATGACTTTTGTAAATGGAGAACAAATTAAGATTGATATCGACGCTGTAACAGAGTACTATAAAAAAGCAAAGAGTTATGTTGAATATATTGAAGGTGAAAAATGACCAAAATTTTAGGTATCTTATCTGGAAAGAGCGGAGTTGGAAAAACAACAGTCTCTATGAACTTAGGGATTGCACTAGGAAATCATGGTAAAAATGTTATTCTTGTTGACGCAGATCTAGAGAGACCTAACTTAGGACTTTATCTTGGTGTTATTAAACCTGAAGCAACCTTGCATGGTGCTTTAAAGGGTGAAATTAGCTTGGGAGACGCCTTGTACATGCATCGCTCGGGCCTCAAAGTTATTTTAGGTGATATCTCGGAACAGGATATAGGGAATAAATTTAAGAAATTAAAATTGTTGATTTCCGAACTTGAAAATAAGGCGGACGTTGTTATATTAGATACAGGTGGTTTTAATAAGGAACTCGCAGATGTAATTGATCTAGCAATAATAGTTGTTAGTCCAGAGATGCCTGCTGTTGCTGATGCTTTGAGGGCTGTTAATGTGTTGCAAACGAGTGGTGTGAAACTTCTTGGTTGTATTGTTAATAAAGTAAGCCAAATATTAGATGTGACTATAGAAAATATACAAACTATTCTAGGCGTACCGGTTATCGCAGTAATACCCGACGATAAAAAGATGAAAGAGGCTGTTAAGTTGAAGCACCCCATTGTATATAGCCATCCTGAAGCTGACTCTAGCAGCGTGTTTGATGCGCTCGCACTCTGCCTCGTGAATGATTATGATGATAGACGCAGAAATACTTAGGAGAAAGGGTTGGACTGAAACTGAAATTGAAAGAGCATTTCTGATACTTAATTCAGCATATAAGAAAAAATCTCCCAAGATCAAATTTCTAGATAAAGCAATCTACTGGATTGTGTTGATTTTTCTGATAATTATTAACATAGCTACTGTTGGGTTGTTTGTGCCGATTTTTTTAGTCATAGGAGGGTTCTTCTTGTATTTCTTAGTGTTTATTGTAGGGCTCGTGTTTGGCTGGTTATTTAGTTTTATGATTAATGAGATTGAAGAGCTTGACCAAAAGGATCACCTTGTGGATGGTTTGATGATAATAGCGCTTGCACTGGTGGGTGTCTGGGTGAGTCTTAGTTTACTAAGCAAAGTGTCTCAATTACGCGCTAATTCTTTTTTGGTAGCTGCGATTTATGTTGTAGCGTATATGTTACCTTATTCTTATAGAAAAGCTAGAGGTAAAGTCATAACAGGTAAACAAGAAAGTAAACAAGAAAGTGAAAGGGTGACCGCCGGGATTTGAACCCGGGCTAAAGGATAACTGTAGATTGTCTTCCACAGTCCTTTGTGCTGCCAGACTACACCACGGCCACCATGGATGTTGAGAAAGAAAAATCGTTTATAAATCTTACCAAAAGGGTTAAGTCAATTAACTGCTCTTTTCAATCACAAGGTGACCAGAGCGTGATATTAGCAGCACCTAAAAATGACTCATAAACAAAACCTTTATAAATCGATCTGAAAACCTTGTTGAAAGTAGTGCTAAAAATACAACCCGAGTCCTTTGGGCGTTTTAGGGAAATAAGTCTTATTTCTCTAACGGGTTATTGTTGTTAAGTTGTTGTTAAGAGGTAAACAAATTGGCTAACGATAAGTTAAAACACATCGTAAGGGTCGCAAATACAGATTTAAAGGGCGATAAACAGATAGTCTATGCTCTAACTAAGATAAAGGGTGTTGGCAACAACTTTGCTAATTTTGTTTGTTGCGCCGCAAATATAAACAAACAAAAAAAGGCTGGTGCATTAAATGATTCTGAAGTAGAAATGCTAAATAAAGTGATTGCAGACCCTATTTCTCATGGTGCACCAACATGGCTCTTGAATAGGCAGAAAGATTATGATACTGGTGAAGATAAGCATCTTATTCTTGGAAAACTGACGTTTCAACAAGAAACAGATGTTAAAAGGATGATGAAGACCAAAAGTTATCGTGGTCTAAGGCACCATTGGAAACTTCCACTAAGAGGGCAGCGCACCAGATCTAACTTCAGAAAGAGCAAGGGAAAAGGCCTTGGTGTGCAGAGAAAGAAAAAAGGAGGCAAAAAATAACTAAAAAATGGGCGATCCAAAGAAACAAAGGAAAAAATATTCGACGCCTAGTCATCCATGGCAACGTATAAGAATTGATGAAGAAAGAATCTTATTAAGAGAATATGGATTAAAAAATAAGAGAGAGATTTGGAAAGCTGACTCTATACAGAAAAAACTTAAAGATCAGTTTAAAAAGCTAGTTGCAGAGAAAAGAGAGCAAGCGGACATAGAGAGAAAGCAATTGTATGATAAAGTAATTGCTTTGGGTGTTCTTAAACCAGAAAGTAAGTTTGATGACGTTCTTAATATCGGAACAAAAGATATTCTTAATAGAAGACTTCAAACAATACTGTTCCTGAAAAATCTTGCTAGAAGTATTAAACAAGCAAGACAGTTCATAGTTCACGGTCATATATGTGTTGCTGGAAAAAAGATAACCTCGCCGTCTTACTTGGTTAGAGTTAATGAAGAAGACACTGTTTGTTTTGCTGAGAATTCTTCTTTAAAAGATGAGATGCATCCTGAAAGGGTTGCTATAAAAGAAAAAAAATCAGGAGTTGGTAGTGAAGAAAAATGAAGTCACAGAAACAACCAAGATGGGGAATTGCGCATATTTATTCTTCATATAATAACACGATTATAACAATCACAGATATCACTGGGACCGAGACTATTGCTCGCACTTCTGGAGGACAAATGGTTAAATCTGATAGAATGGAAGCTAGCCCGACAGCTGCGATGGCGGCTGCAAAAAAAGCTGCTGAGATCGCAATGGAAGCAGGAATAAATGCAATCCATGTTAAGATAAGAGCTCCTGGTGGTCACAATGGACCTAATTCGCCTGGACCTGGTGCTCAAGCTTCTGTTAGAAGCCTTTCTAGGAGTGGCTTAAGAATTGGTATAATCGAAGATGTTACCGCTATTCCGCACGACAGTTGTAGGAAAAAAGGTGGAAGGAGGGGGAGGCGCGTATAAAATGAAACTCGAGGTAATTGAAAATAACAAAACAGATAATATACTCACTTTTATTTTGAAAGATAGTAGTGTGGCATTTGCAAACGTTCTAAGAAAAAATATAATTGCAAAAGTCCCTACAATGGCTATAGAAGAGGTTGATTTTAAGAAGAATAGTTCTGTTTTATATGATGAGATAATTGCACACAGGCTTGGTCTATTACCATTGACCACTGATTTGAAATCTTATGTGCTACCTGAAAAATGTAAATGTAAAGGAGCTGGGTGTGCTAGATGCCAACTCAAACTAACACTAAATGTAAAGACTCCCGGAATTATAGAAGCTAGTAAGATCAAGTCTCAAGACCCTAAGATAAAACCAGTATACCCTGAGACGCCAATTGTAAAGCTTTTAGATGGACAGGCTTTGCAGTTCGAAGCTACTGCTATCTTAGGTAAAGGAGAGCAGCATAGCAAGTGGTCTCCTGGACACGCGTATTATAAACATGTGCCTATTTTAACAATAAAAAAGAATCCTAAGGATGCTGAAGCAATTGTTAAAAGCTGTCCACAGAAGATATTCGAGCTTGATAAAAACAACAATCTTAAGATTAACAAGGAGAGGGTTATGTTGTGTCATGCGTGTGAAGCTTGTGCTGATGTAAGTAATGGCGCTGTTGAACTTGGCAGAGAAGAAAATTCGTTTATATTTACTGTAGAGTCTTGGGGGCAGATATCTTGCAGAGAGATGGTTATCCAAGCGATAGATGTTTTGATAGAAGAACTAAATGAACTTGAAATGCTCCTCAAGCAAAAGTAACCCTTGCGTGTTTAACGCGGGGGTGTCAGAGTGGTCAAATGAGCAAGGTTGAGGGCCTTGTGGCTTAGTGCCTGCGCGGGTTCGAATCCCGTCCCCCGCATTTAAGAAATTGATTTGAAAAAATGAAAAGAAAACACACAAATGTTTATTTGAAGAAACTTGTAGAAGAGTTACGTGAAAAAGCTAGAAGTGAGAATGTAAAACTGTGGGCAAGAGTAGCGAATGATCTTGAAAAATCAACTAGGAAAAGGAGAGTTGTTAACTTAACCAGAATCGAAAAGAATGTTAAGAGTGGAGAGATCATTCTCGTTCCAGGTAAAGTGTTAGCTGGGGGAGAGCTTGATAAGAAAGTTGATATAGCTGCGTTTAATTTTTCTGAAAGTGCTCAGAAAAAAATCAAAAAAGTAAACGGCAAATGTTTGACTATTGCCGAGCTAATGAAAAACAACCCAAAAGGAAGTAAAGTGAGGATTATAGGATGATAATAGATGGAGAAAACTTAATACTTGGAAGATTGGCAAGTGTTGCGGCTAAGAAAGCTTTACTTGGAGAAGAAATAATTATAATAAATTGTGATAAAATAATGATAACAGGCAACAAGAAACAAATATTGGCAAGATATATACAGAAAGTACAAATGGGTGGACCATTTAAAGGGCCATTTCTTTCGAGATCTTCTGATAAATTAACATTAAGGGCTATTAGGAATATGCTGCCTTATAAACAAAAAAAAGGTATGCTTGCTTTTAAAAGGATTAAATGTTATGCTGGCATCCCGGAAAAGATTAAAACAGAAGAAATAGAGACAATTGAAAGTGCAAGCATAAATAAAGTTCCAAATCTGAAATATATTAAGTTGGGAAGGATTTCCAAATTGATCGGGGGTATGAAATGAGAGTAATCAACGAGTCAGGCAAGCGAAAAAGAGCTATTGCGAGGGCTACACTAAAGAAGGGCGTTGGAAAAATAAAGGTAAATGGTGTTTTGATAGATCTTATCATGCCAAAGCTTGCCAGAATGAAGATGATGGAACCTTTGGTGCTTGCAGAAAGTTTTGCTAAAGAAGTTGATATTAATGTAAAGGTTAGGGGGGGTGGTGTTATGTCACAGGCAGATGCTGTCAGACTGGCGATTGCCCGTGCATTAAACGAATACAGCAACAATAGACTGGAAAAAGTGTTTTTGGATTACGATAGGCATCTGTTAGTGGCTGATGTTCGTAGGAAAGAAGTTTGTAAACCAAACGATTCTAAGGCGAGAGCTAAGAGACAAAAGAGTTATAGGTGAAGTTAAAAATGATAATACCAATACGTTGTTGGAGCTGTGGAAAACCTGTTGCTCATCTGTGGAAAGAGTTCAAGGAACGAACAGAGAAAGGGGAAGATAAAGGTAAGGTTATGGATGATCTGGGGCTAAAGCGGTATTGCTGTAGAAGTATGTTTTTAGGACATGTTGACTTGATTGATATAACTGCTAGGTTCAAGAAAGTTTGATTTTTGTATTTTGTTTCTTTATGAGATCTTACCTGATTTTAACATTTTTTAGTTAGTATTCAGAAACAAACTCAGAGATCGTAAATTTAACTAAACAGTTAGCTAAACATTTAGAATCTGTTTAACGCCTGATGTTTTTTGAATTAGAGCCTTGTGATAAATTGAATTCTTTTAAATAATAAACTGATTCTAACTTTTATATTACTTCAATCCATGCCTATTAGGCATACTTCCGCGATTGTACTGCGTCTTTAAGACCCTTCCTGATCTGTACGAATGTTTAGCATTCAAATTGGATCTGTGGTCTCCGTGATCATAACCAACCGGATTGTAACGACGCCATCTACTCAGCTTATAATGTCCACTAGAATAGCTGTAACTATATCTGACTGGGTAAGCACCATAGTAGTGCGGGGCATTCCTTCTCGACAATGAGTATATCACACCATTCTTTCTATAAAATTTACCACTCTCCCAAACACGATAATAATGTTTTTTTGTATATTTTTGGGTGTATAATCTACTCCTAAATTTATATGGGAACTTTTTGGATTCTTTAATATTACTAATATGCTCGTAACCATAACTGATTGTTGAACTATAGCTTAGTGCTTTTGGTGTAGTATCTTCATAACAAGAATACAAATGACATTCGTCAGCCCTAGCTGCAGCTACTGTAAATAAGAAGAAAGTTATTGTTAATAGTAATAATAACATTGCCTTTTTCATGTAAACACCTAAGAAATTTGAAGATTTTGCTTTATTTAAATGTTTTGGTTGTCGTCTCTATCTGGTGGTAATCAGCTCCGTGAAAGTTTTATATATAGCCCAAATATTCGAAATTTATGGATTTCAATGAAATTGAAAAGAAATGGCAAAAAAGGTGGGAATTAGCAAATGTGTTTGAAGCAAAGGAAGAGTCTAAAAAGAAGAAGTACTATGTTTTAGAGATGTTTCCTTACCCATCTGGATCTGGCTTACATATGGGTCATGCTCGAAATTATATCATAGGGGATGTATATGCTAGATTCAAAAGAATGACTGGTTGGAACGTACTATACCCTATGGGATATGATGCTCTTGGCCTTCCAGCAGAAAATGCTGCAATTCAGGCTGGAAAACATCCAAAGATATTCACCTTAAATGCGATTAAGAATTTCATTAAGCAACAGAAAGAGCTTGGACTGAGTTATGATTGGAATCGATTGTTGAAGAGCTGTGATGTGGAATATTATAAATGGAACCAATATTTCTTCTTAAAACTATATAAAAAAGGCCTTGTGTATCGAAAGAAAGCTCCTGTTAACTGGTGTCCAGAGTGTAACACTGTATTAGCTAACGAACAGGTACATGGCGGAAAATGTTGGAGGCATACCGATGTAGATGTAGAAATTAAACATCTCGAACAATGGTTTATCAAAACAACTGCATATGCTGATGAACTTCTTGAAGATGTTGAAAAATTAGATTGGCCAGAAAGAATTAAGACTATGCAAAGAAACTGGATTGGTAAAAGCCACGGAACAGATATTTATTTTAAGATTAATAATCAAAACTGGAGAATATTTACAACCAGAGCAGATACAATTTACGGTGTTACTTTCATGGTTATATCAGCACAACATCCTAAATTGATGGAACTTGTATCAGAAAGACAAAAGAAAGAAGTTGAAGCATTCTTGAAGAGAATAAAATCAACAAGCGAAAAGGATATAGAAGAGCTTGAAAAGGATGGCGTATTTACAGGAAGCTATGCAATAAACCCTTTGACAAATGAGAAAGTTCCTGTTTATGCAGGTAATTTTGTTTTGGCAGAATATGGTAGCGGAATGGTTATGGCTGTTCCTGCGCATGACCAAAGAGATTTTGAGTTCGCCAAAAAATATAAAATACCCATAAAGGTTGTTATTGAGCCAGGCGAGTATTCTTTAAATCCAGAAAAGATGTCTAGAGCTTACACTGGAGATGGAACATTGATCAACTCAGGGGAGTTCAATGGGTTGAATAACAGAGATGCTATTGAAGAAATATCAAAATATCTAGAAAAGAAAAAATTGGGCAAAAGAACTGTCCAGTATAAGCTAAGGGACTGGCTGATATCAAGACAAAGATATTGGGGAACCCCTATACCTTTTATATACTGTGAAAAATGTGGACTTGTTC
This sequence comes from Candidatus Woesearchaeota archaeon, assembly GCA_003650545.1. Lineage (GTDB taxonomy): Archaea > Nanobdellota > Nanobdellia > Woesearchaeales > B72-G16 > B72-G16. Next base: position 31,468 of record QMQO01000006.1, read on the forward strand.
CTGTTCCTGAAAAAGATTTGCCAGTTGTTCTACCTGATGATGTAAAATTTGGTGAGGGCAATCCGTTAGCGACAAACAAAGATTTTGTAAACACAAAATGCCCTGCTTGTGGCGGATCCGCCAAAAGAGAGACTGATACGATGGATACATTTTTTGATAGTAGCTGGTATTTCTTAAGATTCACAGATAACAAAAACGATAAAGAGCCGTTCAGTAAAAAGAATGTGACTTACTGGATGCCAGTAGATACATATATTGGTGGAGCTGAGCACGCATGTATGCATTTGATTTATGCGAGGTTCTTCACAAAAGCATTAAGAGATCTGGGGTATTTTAAGTTTGATGAGCCATTTACCAAACTCTATAACCAAGGTATGCTCCATGGTGAAGACGGCCACGTGATGTCTAAGTCACGCGGAAATGTTGTGTTGCCTGAAGAGATATCCAAAAGATTCGGTATAGATGCTGCCCGTTTCTTTTTGATGTTCGTTGCTGCACCTGACAAGGATGTGTTGTGGAGTGATAAGGGGATACAGGGTAGCTTCAGGTTTGTGCATAAACTAATTTCTTTATTTGATAAGAAAAAATCTACAGAGTCTGACTCATTACTAGATACTAAAATGCATAAAACAATAAGAGAAGTAACAATGAAAATTGAAAACTTCCAATACAATCTTGCATTAATAGATTTGATGGAGTTTGTTAAGTTTTTGTCTGACAGAGAAAAAGTAACAAAAAAGTGTCTAGAGAATTTACTTTTGATGTTATCGCCATTCTGTCCACATCTGTGTGAAGAACTGTGGGAAAAATTAGGAAATGTGGAAATGGCTGTAACGCAAAATTGGCCAGAGTATGATGAAAAAAAGATCGATGAAAGAGCAGAAGCCATAGAAGAATTAGTTTCTGGTCTAAGAAGTAATATCTTAGATATTCAAAGGTTAACTAAAAAAAAGAGATTGAGAAAAATTACGCTGATAATTGCTAAAGATTGGAAATCCAAATTAATGAAGTCAATTAAAAAAGAATTAGAAAAAATATACGATGTTGGAGAAATCATGAAAAATATATTAAAGAACAAAGACTTAAAAGACCATAGCAAGGATATACAAAAACTATTACCTAAATTGGTTAAGAAACCTGGCTTAATACCAAGAATTGTTTTGGCGCAGACCGAAGAAGAAGCTGAGATTAATAAAAGGAAAGATAAATTAGAAAAGGAATTCTGTTGTGAGATTGAAGTTGTCAGAGAACAAGATAGCAAAGAAACAAAAGCTAAACACGCCATGCCTGGGAAACCAGCCATAATTGTCGAATAAATTTAATAAAGAATTTGTTTGAAAATGCATTGAAATTTAAAATAAATCAGGGAATTCTCTTTAATTGTTTGATTAAATAATTTTCTGTTTCTGTGATTATCTCCTTTCTTTTCTCATCCATATCAACTGCTTCTGTTTTTTCTTCTATCTCTCTTTCAATTGGTAACGCATCTTTGATTCGCTCTAATAAAGAATCCATTTCCGTTTGATTAACTGTTAATGGGTCCCAAGTAAAATCTAACGTATCGTCTCTCTTTCTAGGAATAATGTTGATTGTGAAATGATCATTTATGTTTGTAGATATTATGTTTGTACCATCCAGTTTTAAAAGTTCAAAAATAATTGAAGCTGCAAAGTTGGCAGCATAGTATAACTGAACTATTTGTCCTTCACTTAATTGATCTAACGTCAGATGATTCTTTGTTGTAACTAAGACATGACCTTGTGCGACTGCTTCTTTTAGCAATAGAGCTATAACCAAATCGTCTTCATAAACTATGTGTTCTCTTTCCTTTATTTTTTTGCAAAGGGCGCATTCCATTTACTTAAACAATCTAGAGATCTCATCTAAGTTGATCTCATCCTCCTCACCGTTTTCTTCTGTTTTCTCGGGTTCTTCGTCTCTTTCTTCACGGGCTTCTTTTTCCTCTCCCTCTAATTCTTTAAAAATCTCTTCTTCTGGTAGCGATCTTTTGTCTTTATCTTTCTCTTCTGTTTTTTCTTTTTCCTTTTCTTTCTCAACTTTTGATTCTTTTATCTGTTCTGATTTCTCTTTCTTTACTATCTCTGATATCTCATCTATGTTGATGTTACCAAATATTTGTTTGAGCTGGGGATTAGCATCTATTATTTTCTTAAATTTCTCTGAATCCTCAAGAATGATTTTCTTTAAATCTGGGTTCTGGTTAAGGATCTGAAGAACTTCTTCTCTTGTTATCTTTCTCTGTTGAGGTTTTCCAATTTTCGACAGGTAATTATTCATCGCCATCTTTAGGTTTGCCGAAATCGGTTTTTCTATCTCTTCTAGTTGTGTTTCAAGAAGTTCTGATAATGAAAGTTCAAATACAGAAATACCATCACCAATGTCACGGGGAATTATGTGAACTGTTACGTGTGGAAATTGTTGTCCTGATGTGAAATTAAAGCCGTTTGAAATGAACAATGTTGAACCTTGAGCAGGGACTCCCTTGACCTGAGCAGTCATTAGCTTTTTTGCAACTGAAAAGAGCCGTGTGAACACTTTCAAGGGGAGAATCGGAAGAATCTGATAATGCTCCTTCGGCATTAATAGTATGTGACCTTTTGCAACCGGTCTTATATCCAAAACTGCAACAACTAAATCGTCTTCATAGACTTTTCTTGAAGAAATTTCTCCTGAGACAATCTTGCACATAATACATTGCTTCTTTTGCTGTTCAAGTAGTTCTTGTTCTGTTGCCATCGTAATAAAAGTGGTGGGCACAACCAAAGATGGATATAAACACAGGCCATCAGCGACCTTGACTTTTCCTCATTTCCGCTACCCTGTAAGCACCCACCACAACAGGTAGTGCTGCTACATTCCTGTCCTGACACGATTACTGCTGAGGTAGATCCTACAGGACAGAAAGTCATTGTACGAGCCAAGACTGATAGTCTGGGCTTATACCTCTCTCAGGTCTTCGACCCCGTCATATAGCCCATTTACGGTTACAACGCAGGACTAGTGCGCCGGTCTAGCCCACCAATATTGTTCAGAGCGAAGATATTTAAAAAGGTTTCGGCTGAAAAACGCGTTTCATTCATCGTTGTAATATATCACAATAATATTTAATTATCGATTGCTTTTTGTATAAATATGCAATCTAAGATTGTATTTCTTGGTACAGCTGGTGGCTTTGAAGTTGTTGGAAAACAGCTAAGGGCGTCTGGTGGTATTGTTATACAAACTGAGGGTTTACAGTTTTTGATTGATCCCGGACCTGGCTGTCTTGCAAAAGCACAAGAATACGGCATAAATATTCGTCAAACAAATGCCATATTTCTAAGTCACATACATTACGGGCATTCTAATGATTTAAATGTTTCAATACAAGCAATGACTTTGAATGGATTGGATAAAAGAGGATTTTTGCTAGCTAGTAAAGAGGTGTTAAAAGATGTCCCTAAAGACAGCAAAGATAAACTACAACAAGTTGTTGAAGTTTCACCCGGAAAAAGGGTTAGGATAAATAATGTTGAAATAATTCCTATAATAGCACAACACAATGTGCCCTGTTTAAGCTTTAAGATAATTAGCAAGGATTTTACACTCGTATATGTTTCAGACACCAGATATATTCGTGAGCTTGAAAAGGAAGTCAGAAATGTTGATGTGCTTCTATGTAACTGTAAATTGCCGGCAGGTATTAAAGACGGCAATAATTTGAACACCTCAGATGTTATAAGGTTGGCCAACAAAACCAGACCACTGTTAGTCATCATAACCCATTTTGGATCTGAGATGTTAAAAAAAGATCCCTTATTTGAGGCGCGCGATATTCAACGTGAGATAAAGATCCATACGATTGCTGCTAAAGATGGTATGATTATAAATCCTACAAGCTATGCTGCTAAAGTTAGACAACGTACTCTGCTCGGTTTTGCTAAAAAAGAAGGATGATCATTAGATATCCAAACAGGCAACCTGTTGTTACAAAGGGCATTGCGGGATAGTAACGGTCTCTCTTGCCAAAAATAAACAGAAGTAGTATAGCGCTTGTTGTTGTGAAAGAGATGATTAATGTTTGTAGAAAAGCGATGTTGGGTGAAATGTTTTTTAAAATAAGAGACTCCATAACAACGGCAGAGAATAAAAGGGGGAATGCTATATCACCACCGCCGAGGATGGCGTTCTTTGGTTGCCCTATTTTGGCTCTTTTAAGATTTTTTATTTTTTTTGTTTTTTTTATTTGTAAAGCAACTCTTCTAGCTTTTTTCGATTTGTATGGAAAATAGATTCCAGCGAACAGCTTAGACTCCATTGTAAATTTCGCCATCTTGACCATGTGTCTGCTATGCCATACTGCAATAATATCATAGATCGAGATTGCGATTAGTAAAATTGTAGCCCACAGAATGTTAAAGAAAGATACAAATAAAACCGCGATGCCTGTGTACATAAATATCTCTGTGATATTGTGTATTATGATGTTTTGTCTGTAGATTTTGATGAATGCTAAAACTGCTGCTGTAACTAATGCGATAACATAGCCGTGAGGAATTCTTTGGAAATAAACTCCTAGAGTTACAGCTGTCGTTACTAAAACCGCAAAGAAAAACCAAATCGCCCAAAACTTGTGACCACGAAATTTTATTAACAAAAGGAGCAGGACTGTGCCAGCAGCTATCGCTGTTAAAACATAAACGAAACCAGTAGAAGGTGCAACGTCTGGCGCCTCTCCCACAATTGTTGCATTATGTAATATTATTGTTTTGTTGATTTGTGTACCATTAAGATACGAACCGGGTGGCAGAACCTCTATGTATTTGTTAACCGTAAATAAGCCAAAAACCTGAGTTGCTAAGAATATTAGTACAAGAATAATCGTTATTGTCCATGTGTGCTTCATCGTGTTTGAGAAAGGTGGTGTTTTTATAAAACTTTTTGTTTTGGTTGAATAAAAATCAATATTTTGTTGTGTTTCGTTTTTATGTTCTCGATACAAATCAAAACAGGCTTAAATTTGTTATAGCCATTTAAACAGAAATATTTATATAATAATTAACATATTTTTTGTGTATTTAAATTAGAAAAATGAAAGCAAAAAGATACAAAAGTTAAGGTTTTTATAGATGGAAGGAAAAAAATTTGTTGTTACACCATGGGAAGTTAAAGGGAAAATAGATTATGACAAGCTTATTAAAAAGTTCGGTGTGGAAGCCATAGATGATAAATTACTGAAAAGGATTCAAAATCATACCGGTGAACTGCATCATTTCTTAAGAAGAAAAATTTTTTTCGCTCACAGAGATCTAAATTGGATTCTAGACGAATATGAGAAAGGAAATAAATTCTTTCTTTATACGGGAAGAGCACCTTCGGGAAAAAACCATATCGGTCATTTGGTGCCCTGGATGTTTACAAAATGGTTACAAGACAAGTTTGATGTTGAGCTTTGGTTTCAGTTCCCTGACGAAGAAAAATTTCTCTTTAAAGAAAATTTGTCTTTAGAAGACACAGAAAGGTACACATACGATAACGCTTTGGATGTAATCGCACTTGGTTTTAAACCTGAAAAAACTAAATTTTTGATTGATACAAAAAACGCCGGACTTATGTATAAAGAAGCTTTGAAGGTTGCAAAAAGAATTACATTTTCGACAGTAAAAGCTGCTTTCGGTTTCACAAATGAGCAAAATATTGGCGCAATATTTTATACAGCTATGCAAGCTGTACCTTCTTTTTTACCTTCAGTTATCAAAAATAAAAAAATTCCTTGTCTGATTCCCCATGCCATTGATCAAGATCCCCACTTCAGAATCTCGAGAGATGTTATTCCTAAAATTGGGTTTTACAAGCCAGCAAGCATACAATGTAGATTTTTGCCGGGGTTGGGTGGGATGTTGGAAGAAGGAAAGATGTCTGCATCTGAAAAACAGACTGCGATCTATGTTACTGACGATGAAACAACTGTTACAAAGAAAATAAATAAATATGCCTTTTCTGGTGGACAGGCAACGGTTGAAGAGCATAGAAAAATTGGTGGAAATCCTGATGTTGATATATCATATCAGTGGTTGACGTTTTTTGAAGAAGACGATAGAAAATTAGAGAATATATATAATGATTATAAATCAGGAAAACTATTAACAGGAGAGCTTAAAACGATATTAATAGAAAAATTGAACAAATTTTTGAAAGAACATCAAAAAAAGAGAGAAAAAGCAAAAAAGGTTTATGATAAATTCCTGATAAAATAGTCACAGAAGCGGGGCAAATGTAAGGAAAAATATAAAAACACTTAAATTTATCTGATTTAAGAGGTGATGAATAAAGTGCAAACAGACAAATCCAATGTTAGTCCGCTTTCAGGGGGGTTTATGCTTTTTTCTATGCTTGCATTTGTTGTTTCTTTGATATATACAGTTTATTCTGTGAATGGAAAGACTGTTTTCAATGTCTGGTTTGGTGAAATGGGCCAATATTATGGTGTTGCTTTTATGATTGTGTTTGCGGCTATGTTTTTTGCCAGTATTAGAAGTATGACGAGGGCTAGCGCTGTTGCTGAATTAAAGCTTGATAAGAAGCACAAACACAGTGCAGAGAAACTTATTCTTGGGGATGTTTATCCGAAAATAATGAAATACTCTCGGATAAAAGAAAAAAAGGTAAAGAAAAAAAGAAAGACTAAAAAGAAAATAAAGAAGAAAAAGAAAATAAAGAAGAAGATTAAGAAATAAAAGATTTTTACTTTGGTCTTGTTCGTTATTTACCAATTTTTATGGTTTTTTCCATCTGATCTCATAATATGTAACATCCCCTTCATCATCAACTACACAGATAAGTAAGCGTTTCTTTGTTGAGTGCGCAACCCTGTTTTTTGCAGAGAACTCATGCCATGTTAGTGTAGAACCTTCTGAAACAGGAAAAGCAACCCATTTTGCGTGATCCTCTCCGGGTTTTATGCCGCGATCATAGACGCGAAAATCGGCACCAAATTTTAATGCGGTTTTTACGACATAGCCACGGTTTCTAAGATCACTGTATACGCGATAACGGACCCAAAAATTTGGTTCGTGACGTTTAGCTAATTTTAAAAAGCGTTCGAACTCGTAAGAGCGGTTTTTGCCATCAAGTATGTCAAGACGACCTTTTTCTAATAAGAATGCTGCTTCTATTAATGAGAGCTGAATCTTATTTTCAATTGGTTTGCCAAAGACACTTTTGATGTAAAGCTCGCGAGCTGCATCACTATCTTCAGTAAGCACTTTATCGTTAATAACTATTGCCATTATCTTGCTTTTCACCATAAAATGTCAGGTTTAATGGATATTTAATAATCTTTTCTTTTAAGGATAAATCTTCAATATTGAAATTTAAGTTTTGTTATTAGAAACTCATAAATATGCTTTTGAATTCATTGCTATTATGGAGCTTACAATACTCGGAACTAGCAGCATGGTTCCTACAAAAGAAAGAAATGTAACTGCTTTTTTTATCAGATATAAGACAGAAGGAATTTTAGTGGATTGTGGCGAAGGAACACAGAGACAGATGAATATTGCAGGAATTAATAGAAACAAAATAACAAAGATTTTAATAACTCACTGGCACGGGGATCATGTTTCTGGGTTAATGGGCTTGTTTCATACTTTGGGAAATATAGATGGTAAGCATAAAATTAGCCTTTATGGTCCTAGAGGAACAAAAAATTATATTAAGCATTTATTACAAGCATGTTTTTTTGATGTTAGAATTGACTTGACCGTTACTGAGATAGAACCACACGGAGTTGAAAAATTCTTTGAGAATAAGGATTTCTATCTAGAGTGTACAAAAATGAAACATGGCACAGATTGCCTAGCTTATAGTTTTGTTGAAAAGGATAAAAGAAAGATTATAAAATCTTTTTTAAAAAGAAACAATGTGCCAGATGGACCTCATTTGAAAATGTTGCAAGCCGGCAAATCGATTGTTTATAATGGTGTTAAAATTGATGTTGAGAAAGCAACCACGGTTGTAAAAGGAAGAAAAGTAACTTTTATTTTGGATACTTTGTTGAATGATAATTGTTTTAAAATTGCTAAAGATGCCAATTTATTGGTCTGTGAAGCATGTTATACAAGTCAGCTAGCTCATAAAGGTGAAGCATATCAACATTTGACAGCAAAAGAAGCAGCGTTGATTGCAAGTAGAGCTGGTGTAAAAGAATTAATATTAACTCATTTCTCTCAGCGTTATAAAAGTGCTTATGAAATAGAAGAAGATGCAAAAATTTATTTTGACAATGTGAGGGTTGGAGAAGATTTGATGAGGGTTAAATTTTGATTGTTATTTCTGTTTTGTTGCCAGCTTGATATCACCAGCTTTAATGGTTTTTCTACCAGCATGCATCGCTAACCTGATTGAAGCCTCGGCTATCTTTTCTGCTTCATCTTCTAGTGCTATTTTTAAAGCTATCTTTGCTTTGTCTGAAACACGCTCTGCACCTGCTTTTTTCATTAATTTTCCCATTGCAGCCAATGGCAACTGTTTTTTGATCATTTTTATCTCAAATTATTTTGTTTTTTAAACATATATAAATATTTCTGAATTTATAAGGTTAAAGCAATTTTAAAGATAAAAAGACAAGATTTATTAGGAATCTAAAAATTTGGATTTTAAATGAGCAAACGAAAAGGTGTAAATGCAGAACGGGAACTATTTCACATGTTTTGGCAAAATGGGTGGGCTTGTAGTAGAATTGCGGGTTCTGGCAGTAATCAATATCCTAGCCCAGATCTGCTTGCAGGAAATGGTGGTAGATTGCTTGCCATAGAATGCAAATTTACAAAAAATAATAGGGTTTATCTGCCTATTAAAAGGGCTAAGGCCCTGGCAGATTATTCACGGAAAATTGGGGCAGAATGTTGGTTAGCTGTGCGTTTTTCTGAATGGTATTTTTTTTCACTAGAAGATCTTAATCTGACAAAAAAAAGCTTAGTTATAAATAGGGATGTATTAAGGAACAAAGGCATTTTTTTTGAGGATCTTATCAAAAGGTAATAGCAGAATTGTGGAATTTGATAAAATTGGCTAATAAGATGAAAGTAGAGACAAACAGGAGAAGTGTTTTGTTCTCTTCTGACTAAAAAATCCGAAAGATTTATAAATGTTTATGTTGGGTGTTTTTGTGTAAAATGAGATTATCTAATAAATTAATTGATGAGGTTATTGCTGAGGTTGCAGGAGAAGACGTTATTCCTCTAGTCAAAGCAATGAAAAATAAAAAGAATATTTCTGAATTTAAGTTGGCAGAAAATATAGAACGCGAAGTAAATGAAACAAGAAATATGTTGTACAGGTTGCATAATGCCAATTTGGTTACTTTTATAAGAAGAAAAGATAAAAAGAAAGGTTGGTATATTTATTATTGGACATTTAATGCTAAAAGGATTAAGCACCTTGTGTTCAAACTTAAAAAAGAGCGTGTTGAGAAGCTTAAAGACAGATTAATCCGCGAAAAAAATCATTATTTCTTTAGCTGCTCAAATAAATGTATTAGGCTTGACTTTGAACAAGCAACAGAGTTTGAATTTAAATGCCCAGAGTGTGGTAGTCTGATCGAACAAGAAGATAACACCTTGATTATTAAAAATGTTGAAGATGAAATTTTTAAACTTGAAAAAGAATTAAAAACTTATAATAGTTCTGGGTAGGTACGTTTGAATTCTGATACGAATAGTTGTGGTCTGTACACCCCAAGCTCAGAAATTATTGCGGTTATCAACTCTGGAGAAACGCGCTCAAATGCAAAATTAAAGATTTGAACTTTTTTTGGTGGGGATGACCAAATCTCTTTAGCAGGCCTTAATTCTATCATTGTTTCTTTTCCGTAAATTGTGTTTGGATCAAATTTCCATGAATTTGTGCAACAATACAAAGGGACATCAAGTTTTTTTGCTGCTTCTGCAATGAGTTCCGAACCTATTTTATTAATCACTTTTGTTTCGCTTGTGATTGCATCTGCTCCAATTAAGGCTATATCTGCTTTTTTAAGGGCTATTCTTGCAGCAGAATCTATATAGTGTTTTACTGGTATGCCTGCCTTTGATAGTTCCCTTGCTGTTATTCTCCCTTGCAAGGTTGGTCTGGTTTCTGTGTTGTGAACTTCTATTTTCTTTCCATTCGCTTTAGCATGTTTTAATATTGCGGTTACTGTAGACGAATGGCAATGCGTATATACTGTGCTCTTATCAGGTATCTTTTGAACTCCAAACGCAATTATTTTTTCTCTGGATTCTTTAATGTGTGATCTGATTTTTCTGATTTCTTCAATGGTGTCTGGCTTTGAAAGAACATAGTTTAAACAGTTTTTAAGCATGGGTTCTGTTGGCCGACTTGTAAGTATGTCTTTTATTGTCACGAGAATTTCTTTTTCTGATAATTTTAGTTTGATCGCCTTTTCAAGAACTTTAAGTCCGGCAAGAGCTACATTTTCGGCGCCTTGTATGCGTAGTGTTTTTATGTCTTTAATAATTTTTTTATATGGCGTTCTCATGTTCTTTGGTGTTCTGTTTTTATTAAATAGCACCATCAAAACAACTAATGAAAATTCATTTTAAATTTTTAATTAAAAAAGAAAAATCATCTCTTTTTCTTTTTTAGTGCTCTTTGAATTTGCGTCTCTTTTCTTTTTATTTTTTTTTCTTCCATTAAAATTTGTTTTGCTAGATTCTCTATATGTTTATCAATTCTTGCGACACGACGTTCCATCAAAACAAGAACACGCAAACTATAAACTATAGCTAAGAGTGTAGCTATCGTAACCGCAGCTATCACTTGGGTAAAATCAAGACCTGCCATAAACACCATCCTCCTTTTTAGTCATTAAGTAGTTAAAAAGTTCAAATCATATAAAAAACTTTCTTTTTAAATAGAAACCTTGGAAAGAACCCTGAAGGGTTCTTTCCATGGAAAAAGAGGTGATTATTTTGCTTTGATTGTTTGTTGAACCGGCTTCATTTTTTCCCACGCGGTTTTTAAAAAGTTTACAATGGTTTTTGTAAAAATGGGTGTATTAACCCACACACCAACATCATATGTTGAATGCACTTTTACATCATCTAACAACATAAACATGAGTTCTTTATCATCAACAATACAGAATCTTGCTTTTATGTTGGTGTTGTTTGTGTTTCTGATCTCAGCATAAGCAGATATATCTTTTATGTACGGTAAGCACTCTTTTGTGATGGGTGCAGCGATTTTTATTTTGATTCCGCGATCTTTTGCTTTTTTCATAGCTCTTTTTAATGTTTCTGCTTTTCTTATGAAGCCATTGGTTGTAGTAACAATAAAAACATTTTTTTCTGCTCCTTTAATCATAGCATCAAGGTGAGAGTATATATTGTGCCTACCTTTCACACAGCCAGACAATTCTGTAGGCTCAACATGTTCAATCCCTTGGTTATGCAAAATATTCAATTCTGCTAACACTTCACTTTCTTTTAGTTTGTCTAGATTTTTTGTTTGTCTTTCTGCTTCTTGATTTATCTTTTTTTGGACACGATCAAGGACCTCTGCAGGTGAAACAGCTATATACTTTATTGGTTTACCTAATTTCATAATAATAAAGCCTTTACGTTCTAATGATTCGAGAACATCGTAGCTACGAGAACGCGGAACATTAGCTATATCACTAAGTTCTCCTGCTGTCGCAACACCCCTAGAAAGAAGGGCTGTCCAAAGTTTTGATTCATAACTGTTTAGACCAAAGTCTTTTAGCTTATTCAAAAAATCTTTGTTAACAATCATTTTTGAATTCCCCCAAACATTTATAATGAATTACTATTGGAAAGGAATAACCTTTATTTAAATATTTCTGTTGTTTATTATCTAATAGTAAGTATATATAAAGAAATAGTATAGTTTTTTGTGTTTTTTGGTTTTAAATTAGATTATTTTTTTATTTTAAAGCATTCTTTATGAGCTATGTTAGAAGCCAGATGGAGATAGGGGATGATTTCTTATGGAATGTGCTTTTCTGGTGGAGTGTTAGTCATGAGATTAGTTGTAAGATTTAGTGTTAATAGGGTTTAGTTTTAAGATTTATAAATCTTAATTATTTTTAATTTTATAATCTTAATTATCCAAAATTTAATACATATACAAAAAATGATTTTTGTATTTTTTATTTCTCAATTTTTTTATTTTTCAATATAGAAT
>QMQO01000007.1 GCA_003650545.1 Candidatus Woesearchaeota archaeon
GAGTGCGCCCATTCCGCTGCGCACTCATTCATCAACCAAAAATGCTAGAAAAAACTAACGGAGGACCTCAATTCCTCCCAAACGTAAACGTTTGGGTATCCTTGAGGTAGATGTAATGAAAAAATATCTTTTGATAATATTGCTTGTAGGAATTGTTTTGATTAGTGGTTGTGCTAAACAAAAAGTAAGTATTTGGGAACTGCCTCCATCGCTTTTTGAAGAACTCCCTTCACAAAATTTTAGAGGGATGTATTTTAATTTTACTAAACAACCTATTGTTAATGAACCAGTTGATCTCGTTTTATCATTAAAACCTAAAGAATCGTTAAATGTGTCTGTCAAAGTTATATTTTGGACAAGGGACAAAATTGCTATTATTGACGAACACACTATTGACAATGAAACAGGCATGCAAACTAAAGAATGGGAAACCAACCTAAACAAACAAGAATTTAAAGAATTCAAAACTAAAATTAAATTTTTAGATACAGAAGATTGGTGCGGTAGCATAGCTGCTCGCATAGAGGTTAATGGTTTATATTATGGCACTTTAAAATTGCTTATTAAACTTGAAAATCAGGAAATAGATGTTAGAACTGGTTCAAGCCCAGAGTATATACAAAAATGCAAGGAGATTAGATCTAAAACCGCCCAAATACCTGATAAAGAATCGTGTGAAGCTCTTGGTGGCAGATGGGAAAGAATTAGTCCGAGACTCGAAGAATACTGTAATTTACCAACGACAGATGCTGGGAAAGAATGTTCAGATTCATCTGAATGTGAAAGCTTTTGTATTGCTGAATTACTAAATTTGACAAAAGAGGACAGGCTCAAACTTGCACAAGGAACCTTTGAAACCAAAGGCAGATGCCATGAATGGAAAATTATTGTAGGGTGTTATAGTGATGTCAGAAATGGAATTGCTCAACCAGCAGTGTGTGTAGATTAGATATTTTATTAGAAAAAAATGAATCCAAAATATATATTAACATTGTTCTTCATCGGCGTTATTTTAATTAGCGGTTGTGCTAAACAACCTTCTGATAAGAGTTATTATCCTTTACAAGTTGAAATAAATTTTTTGCAAACCCCAAAATTAAACGACATCATTGATATAACTGTCACAGCAAAGGATATCACTAATTATAGGGACGAGGCATCAAAACAATCAATTGTAGAGCGTCGCAAAAATGAGACCATGACAATTCCACTCCATTTGCCAGATGGATTTGAGTATGTGAGCGGGGACTTCGAATTTGTAAAAATAGTAGATTCAACACATCGTTGGTCAAAGAAAACCAAAATTTATACGTGGTCTGGTGATGTGTTAGTCAATAATGAGGAATTAATACTTAATGCCAAGATTAAAGCAGTTAAATCAGGAGAAGATTGGCCAGTTATAAGTCACATATATGTTGAGCCAAAAGATCCAGAACGGCATTATACACTAGGCGGAAAAGGCATTACATTGTATGTTACTTTTGATGAAAAATCAGGAAAAGTAAGCAAAGAATCTTCTTACAAACCAACAGGAGTGGAAGTTGCTAGACGTGTAGATGATACATCTCCGCCAAAGGAAGATACCCCATCACAAAGAGACTTATGGGAAGAACAACTGTCAGAAACCACCCAAATACCTATTACCGATTGTGCTCAAAGAGCAGGCAACACGCTATGTGAAGGACTTTCTGAGGGAGATAAACTGCCTTCCTGTGATTGTAATGATTGTTGGTAAGATAAACGCTGTTCAATGCCCAAAGCCTAAAGAGATTGGCAGTTGCGAGCCAATAAACGGCTTCTATTATAACACATCTTCAAATACTTGCAAGATCATAAGCGGATGCTCTGTTGAAGGGTTAATCCCTTTTAAGTCCAGTTCTGAATGTGAAACTCTGTGTGCGGATTAACCAGTATTCATAGTGACGCACATTTTTCAGAAAATAAAGACAAGCTTTAAATAAATCAAAGAAATCATTTTTTGTATTAGGGAAAACCTAAAGCTCAATAAAACATAAAACGCTTTTGCGCCTGATTTTAAAAAATCCGTGCGTGAAAGTTTTGAGCTGTGAATTACGCATTAGAAGCCGAAAAAGCAGAATTCTAATGTTTCAGGCGATTAGCCACTATATAATGGTTACGTGCCGAAACATTTATAAAGGATAAAAAAGAGGATAAAAAATAGGTTATAAAAGAAATAATTAATTAGGATATCTGATGATATCTGATTTATATCTATCTTTAAGGGCAAAGAAAATGAAAATACTCGCAACTGGAGACATACATGGCGATACAAGAGCAGCAAAACAGTTAGCTGAGAAGGCTGCTGAAGAAAATGTAGATTTAGTGGTTATTAGCGGAGATATAACATTCAGTGAACAGAGTACTGATAATTTAATTGGGCCTTTTAAAAAGAAAAATCTGAAAGTGCTGCTTATTCCAGGTAATCATGAAAGCATCGCAACTGCTGATTTTCTTGCAGAATTATACGGTGTTAAAAACATACATGGCTATTCTGTTAGGTATGATGATGTAGGTATTTTTGGAGCAGGTGGGGCAAATATAGGATTACAGCAGCATTCTGAAGAAGAATTATTTGATTTACTGAAGAAAGGTCACGATCGAATTAAGTATCTCAAAAAAAAGGTAATGGTTACGCATGTGCACCCCAGCGATACTAAAATGGAAAAATTCACAAATCTTTTTCCAGGTAGCTCAGGAGTTAAGAAAGCTATCGAGACTTTTAAGCCAGACATCTTGCTCTGTAGCCATGTTCACGAAGCTGAAGGTATCGAAGAAAAGATAGGCGAAACTAGAGTTATTAATGTTGGTAAGAAAGGAAAAATAATTGAATTATGAATTATAATTTTGGAGTTCCAGCCAAGTTGAGTATCGTAGATGTATAAGCGGTTATACACAAGTATACTAATCATACTAATATACTAATCATACTATAAATTATAAGTTTTATACTATAAGTAGTTAATTTCTATTTTCAGCTTATCCCATGTTGGATATTCTTCAACAATCGCTGGTTTAAGTTTTTGATTTAAATTTTCTTTTATCTCCTCAAGAATCCATGGTGCAATTAACACCCTATTCTTTTCAGCTTGAATTAGTTTTGCAGGAATTTTAAATTTTTTCATAAGCTTGGTTCTTAATGCAACAGGCCTCTTTGCCTCAATCATTCCTCTTATTAGAGTTCCTTCTTCTGAAATAATATCGTAATCTTTTGCAACATTTTTTGCCCTCAATTTTATTCTCTTTGAAAGCTGGACTCTATCTTTAAGTTTTGCAGTACAATAATGAACACGCAATTTAGGATATTTTTTTGCACAATATTTTAATATCTTTAGTGCCAAAGTTTCACTGCCTTTTATTGCATAGCTTAGTTTGTTTTTTATATGAAAACCCCGTTCCTGAAGCTGGTTTGCTTTGTTGTCCGCTATCTCCAACTCATTGATATTGAGGAACTTGATTTTTTCTACGAAAAAATCTATTAGTTTTTTTGTTTGTTTCAGTTTTCCAGGGACGGCCGGAATCTCTATTCCTAAATCCCAATCAAAGTTTTTTGCTAGTGAAATTTTATACCAAAGATCACTTTTATCAATATCTGGATGAAACCTAAGTTCATCTAAACCTGCTTTGTAAAGATTTTTTAGTTTCTTTGAATCTATTAAATCAAAAGAAGTATATAGATGGATATGGAATGTTTTGCCAAACTTTTTCTTTAGAGCTTTTATTATTCTTAGTGTTCTATCAAGCGTCATTAAAGGGTCGCCTCCTGTTAGACCGGCTCCTTTTGCTTCTGTTAGCTGTGCTTCTTTAATGATGTTTTTTATTTTATTGGTTGGCCATTCATTTGCATAGGTTACATCTTTTTTGTACTTTTCGTCTGAGATTGGACAATAATAACAGTCTCTTCTACAAAGACCTGTCACAAATATTACTTCTTTTCTCCCCAAGACACATAGCTGACATCCTCTAGGAAGGGAGTTTATTCTTTTGGAGTAATACGGTGTATTTTTGATTTTCATAGTAAGAAAGAAAAGATAGACAACTTTTTAATTTTATCTTTTTAGCTTCTGATCAACAATATTCATTTAATGAAAAAGCTAGAAAATAGGATAGAATAGGATCACAAAGATGACAAATGGATTGAAATTAATCGCCAATATTAAATTTTTCTAGTATCACTCAAAAATAGTTTTATAATTCTTATAAATAATCTTCGCCATTTCTTCGGATGTTAAGCCATGCAATTCTGCAATCTTTGTAACTGACTTTTCTATGTTAGCTGGCTCGTTTCTCTCACGAGGAACTGGCGATAAAAAAGGTGAATCTGATTCTGTTAAAATTCTATTTTGAGGAATAACACTTGCTAGTCTCTGAAAATGTTTATCATAAACCACAATACAAGGTATTGAAAATTTAAAGCCATTGTCAAGAGCACGGAACACTTGTCTTTCTTCACCCTGGAAGCAATGCAACACGATGTTCTTCATATTGTTTTGTTCTAACATTGTTAAAACGTCATCTTCAGCCTTTCTTGAATGTACTAATACAGGTTTCTTTATTTTCTTTGCTAGATCTAGAACCTGCTGAAAGATTTGTTTTTGTTTTTCCCAAAGATTTTTTTTTGCAAGTTTGTGATCTAAACCTACTTCGCCTATGGCAATTATTTTGTTTTTGTTTTTTTCAATAAATTTAAGTTCCTCGTCCACACCAAATGAGCTTTCTTTAATGGTGTGCAAGCTTTCTATCGGATCAATACCTAAAGCTGCTTTTACTATTTTGTATTTTTTTCCCATTTTTAATGATTCACGATTAGAAACAGGCGAACCTCCATTCTGGATAATTACTTTAACATCATGACGTTGTGCTCTTTCAATTACATCTTTTAGATCGTTTGTAAATTGTGGCGAATCTAGATGTGCATGGATATCTACGTACATAGCTTATCACCGATTAAGCATATTATATTCTACAGAATATAGTTCTGATTTAAATATTTATTCTTTCCTTCAAGGCTGCAATCATCAAAGGAAGTGCTATTGTTGCATCACAAATAACATCAACAAACTTTGCTTTCAAACTTAATTTTCCCCAAGAGATGCTCTCTTTTAGTTCAGCCCCTGAACTGCCACCTGGCTCTGGTCTGTCCATTGTTATTTGCACACCATAATCTGCTCCTTCTTTTGGCCTAAACTGCATTGCTTGTTGAATATAATTTTTGGGTACACCACCACCAATATAGATAACACCTGTGCGCTTTGCCTTGAACGCATACTGCATTATTTGTTTAAGATCTGCAAAAGCATTTACATTTATGTATTCTCCTGCTGCTAATCTGCCCCAAATCATTAAACCAATACCTGAATCAGATATTGCAGGACAAAAAATGGGTATTTTTTTGGAAGCACAAACGTTTAAAATTGAATTTCGATCTTCAACATTCTCGCCAATCTTCCAAAGCAATTCTGGAATGTTATCAATATCTTTTAGTTTATAAAAGATCTTTGTGAAAAAATCTTCCAATGTTTGATAAACTTCGTTTTTCATAAAACTATCATATATTCTGTCTATTCCTTGTTTGTTTAACTCCTCATCATCTATTAGATGAGAACCTTGATAATGTGAATGACCAAGAGCTTCTATCAGGTCGTGTGTTAGGTTAGCGCCTGTTATAACCAAAACATCAATCCAGTCTGATTTTAACATATCCACTAAAACTTGTTTCATACCACCAGGCACCATGGCTCCTGCAACTCCTAGAAAAACTCGACAATCTTTATCTGTAAACATATCTTCCATTATCTGTGTTGCTTTTGCTATTTTACCAGCACCCATTACATTGCTTTGCCGCATGGCATTAACTAGATCATTTACAGACATTTTTTTTTCTAAAGAGATTTGTTTTATTGGCTTTAGTTGCATAGATTATCACCAATTGGATAAAATATTGAACATCAAATATAATAAATATTACATTATAATAATACCAATGAATTTATAGAATCTAGCTTCCTGCTTTTCTTACAGAATCGTGTAACATATTACTAAGAGAATTTATTGATTTATAAGATTTTGGGTTTTTCGGTTTTTATTAAATTAATTTAAGCTAAAGTAACGCCAGGTTTCTACGCTGCTCAAAAATGATCTTTTTTGTTTTTTTAACATCAACTGGATAATGAAAACCGCGTTGAAACATCTTATGGTCATATTTTGCAGGTTTAAAATAGCTGATTATTTTTTCCAATGCGCTTTGTTCATCAAATTCTTTGCAAGAAAATATATCAAGAGCTGCAAAGTATTGTTCTGGATATGTGTGAACAGAAATATGGCTTTCTGCTATGATCACAAAACCAGAAATCCCCCATTTTTCATGTGGCGGTTCTAAATATTTCATAACATTAGGAAGCGAAATCTTGGTCATCTCTATATGGTCGGGCATCTCGTCAAGAAAAGTGTATATAAAACTTTCGTTTGCTAAAAGATTTTTTGCACACCCATACAATTCCATTACGAGATGTGGTCCATACATTTTGGATTACAATAAAAATCTACCTCCTTTTTTAATTAGAATTTAATAATTCTTATCAGCTTATAAACTTAACGGTTATCTTATCAATTAGACAATATAAACCTAGTGTTGCTTTGTTATAGAATATAAATTTTATTGACCATTGGATAGATTTATTGACTATCAATTATCACAATTATCAATTACATGTCTTACTTTTGTATTCGCTTATATTTTATAAGGATTATTAATAAAGAATAATAAGAAAAGAAATAAGAAATGTTAATAAGGAATGTTAAGGAATATGTTTATAAGATTAACAATCTTTATAAAGAAGGCAAAAATCTAAAAGTGTAGGTGATGAATATGACCATAATCGGTTTTAATTTCAAAAGGTTTGATGCTGAAAAAAAAGAACATCAAGGCGGCAATATCAAGGTAGATAATAACATCAATATAAAAAGTGTCGAAGAGTTTGAAGTAAATCTTGGCAAAGGGGCCCAAAAAGCACTAAAGTTTAATTTCGAATTCTCGTCCACATTTCAACCAGATATCGGCAGGATTATAATTGCAGGTGAAGTGATTGACCTTGAAGATGAAAAAAAGGTTAAAGAGATAGTTGAAGCATGGAAAAAGAAAGAAAAACTTGATGAGAAAGTGATGGAGCCAGTGATGACTTACATTCTTAATAAAAGTAATATTCAAGCTTTATTAATTGCAAAGGATTTAAATTTACCAAGTCCTGTTCCTCTGCCAAGAATCAGGAAGCTGCCAAAAACTAAGTAAAAACTAGTGTGATGGTCTATTGAAATATTTATTTTCATATATCAAAACGAAAGGTTTATATATTCTTGTTGATTTTAAATCAACAAAAAGGGGTTTATTGATTTGAATATTTATTAAACAAGAATAAATAGTTACAAGAATAATTAGAATTAATAATTAGAATTAGTTGAATAGTTAATTGAATGGAAATTTAAAAATGACCAAAAATGCTAAGCTAAAGGTTGCAGAAGCAATCCAAGATGATGTAAATAAAGGCATAGTCAGGATAGATAGTAAATTGATGACAGACATGGGGATTAGGCCAGGTGATATTGTTGAGATTAAAGGTGAAAGAAGTACTGTTGCTATTGCTGATAGAAGCTATCCTGGCGACATTGGTCTGAATATCATTAGGATGGATGGTATAATTAGAAGAAATGCAAAAACAGCTATTGGCGAATATATTTTTATTAATAAAGCAGATGTTAAAGAAGCTAAAAAGGTTGTGATTGCGCCACAGCGCAAGGGCGTTATTGTTAGAGCTTCTCCTGGAATATTTAAGCAGGGTTTGCTTGGAAGGGCAGTTGTTAAAGGCGATATTGTTTCGTTAGGTGGAACCTATCGCAGAAGGAATACTCTTAGTAGCTCACCTTTCTTTGATGATATCTTTAATGTACTTGAAGAAAATACGTTGAGATTTGGTTTTGGTGATCTTAAGTTTGTTGTAGCTGATACAAAGCCTGGGCAGGCTGTTATAATAACTGACTTAACTGAGGTTGTTTTTAACCCTGAAGCAATAGAAATTAAAGACGAAAAGATTTTAGAAGTAACGTATGAAGACATTGGTGGCCTTGATTCAGAGATCACAAAAATTAGAGAGATGGTTGAGCTGCCACTTAAACACCCTGAGATTTTTGAACGCCTAGGGATAGAGCCACCCAAAGGAGTTCTATTACATGGTGCGCCAGGTACAGGTAAAACTCTTCTGGCAAAAGCAGTTGCAAACGAAACCAATAGTAATTTTCTTCTGATTAATGGTCCTGAAATTATGTGTGTTAGCGGGGATACACCTATCTTTACTAATCCGAACGGCTATATAAAAGCCGAGAAGATTTTTGAAGAAAATGGAAAAGAAGAGACTGTTAAAAATTATATTGTGAAGAAGCTAGATAAACCAATTTCCACATACGCATTTGAAAATGGTAAAATTAAAAAAGCACACATAACTCATGTTACAAAACTTAAATCAGATGCCTATGAAGTAAAATTGAGCGATGGTAATGATATACTTGTTTCTGAAAATCAGCCATTTTTAGTTTATAGAAACTCTGAATTAGTATGGGAACCTATAAAGAATATAAAAAAAGGTGATTTTGTTGCAAGATTAAATAAACTTAAATTACCTGAAAAAAGTTATTCTATTCCTGTTAACGAACTCAAAAAGAAACTGAATCTTATAAAGAGAGGTTCAAAGTATGCAATAGAAAGCAGAAATATATCCAGAAGTAACTTTATAAAGCTACCAAATAAAACTTCACCTGAACTATTGGAGATTATAGGCTTAGTTGTTTCCGACGGTAGTATAAGCAAAAAAGGCGATTCAATTGGTTTTTATAATCAAAATGTAGATTTAATAGACAGATTCAGAACATTGATGCAGAAAGTATTCGGAATTGAAAATTTCAAAGAAAAAAATAAAGGAAAAAATCTAGGAATTATCATATATTCTAAACTGTTGATAGAGTACTTTAAACTACTACAGTTCTCAGCAGAAAATAAAATAAAAATTCCTGCTTATTTCTTTAATCTGCCAGTTAATGAGATCAAATCATTTATCAGAGGCTATTTTGATGGCGATGGTGCTGTTGCAAAATTAAAAGTTAAAGATATAGAATATCCAACACCAATACTCTACTCCAGAAATAAAGCGTTTCTATCTCAGTTACAGTCGTTGATGCTACTAAAGATGGGGATCAGCTCTAAACTTGGCGAGCATAAAACTCTTAAGGGGACGAGGTATAAGCTTGTTGTTAGAGGATATGATGGAAGACTAAAATTTTTGGGGGTTAAACCAATTAGCGAAGATAAGAAAAGAAGATTAAACGAAATAAATAAAGTAATTAGAACAAAAGAGCATGAAAATGTTCCACACCCATCAGTTCTTATACAGAGAATCAAGGAATTACCGTATAAAACATACCGAAATAAAGACTGGTATATTTATAAAACAGGGAACGCGACAAAATATTCTTTAAAATTATTATATGATTTAGCTCTGAAGAACGGCCTTATCACAAAAAATATACAAAAAGAGTTTGATATCCTGATGAGGGATGATATAGGCTGGGAAAAAGTAACACAGATAAACAAAAAAAGAGAGATGGATTTGTATGATTTCACAGTTGACCAAGATAGTTTTGTAGGCGGACCATATTTCTTGATGCATAATTCTAAGTTTTATGGCGAATCAGAAGCTAATCTAAGAAAAAAATTTGAAGAAGCCGAAAAAAATGCACCAAGTATAATTTTTATTGACGAAATTGATGCTATCGCATCCAAAAGAGAAGAAAGTAGAGGAGAGGTTGAGAGAAGGGTTGTAGCACAGCTATTGGCGATGATGGATGGTCTAAAATCACGAGGTAAAGTAGTTGTAATTGCTGCAACAAATATCCCTAATTCATTGGATCCTGCATTGAGGCGTCCTGGCAGATTTGATCGCGAAATAGAAATCGGTGTGCCAGATGTTACAGGTAGATTAAATATCCTTAAGATTCACACTAGAAACATGCCACTTGCAAAAAATGTTAACCTAAAAGAACTAGCTAATATCACACATGGTTTTGTCGGGGCTGATCTAAGTGCATTGGCAAAAGAAGCTGCAATGATTGTTCTAAGAAGGGTATTGCCTGATCTAAAACTTAAAGAAGAAGACCCTATACCTGAAGAAGTTTTGAAAAAATTAATGATTACGCAGAAAGATTTTAAAGAGGCTCTGAAGGTTGTGAGGCCATCTGCCTTGAGAGAGATTCTTGTAGAAGCACCAAACGTCACATGGGATGATATCGGTGGAATGGAATCTGCAAAACAAGAACTTATTGAAGCGGTTGAATGGCCATTAAAGCACCCTGATGCATTTAAACGTTTGGGTGTTAAGCCACCAAAAGGTGTGCTTATCTATGGTGCACCTGGAACAGGTAAAACTATGTTGGCGAAAGCAATCGCACATGAGAGCGAAGCTAATTTTATCTTAGTTAAAGGACCTGAATTGCTTTCTAAGTGGGTTGGTGAGAGTGAGAAAGCTGTTCGAGAAGTTTTCAAGAAAGCTAGACAAACTTCGCCTACAATCATTTTCTTTGACGAGATTGATAGCATTGCAAGCAAACGAGGTCTAGGAGAAGATAGCAGGGTGACAGAGCGTGTTGTGAATCAATTATTGACTGAGATGGACGGTTTAGAGGATTTACACGACGTTGTTATAATTGCAGCAACAAATAGACCTGATATGATTGACACAGCATTATTAAGGCCTGGTAGATTCGACAGAATCATACTAGCAAGTATTCCAGATGAAAAAACTAGAAAGGATATCTTTAAGGTCCATACAAAAGAGATGCCTTTAAAAAATGTTGATCTAGATGATCTCGCAAAACAAACTAAAGGGTATGTTGGAGCAGATATTGAAAGTGTGTGTCGCGAAGCAGCAATCCTAGCTTTAAGGGAAGACATAACCTCAAAAGCAATAGAGATGAGACATTTCAATAAAGCACTGGAAAAGGTTGCTCCTTCAGTAACTGAAGATGTTGAGAGCGCATATGAGGATTTACAAAAAGTTTTCAGGGCAGCACGTGGAAAAGAAATGAAAATAGAGAAACCTATATATATGGGTTAATCTTTTTAATGCTCATAAAAGGGGTGGCAAAATGAAAAAACGGCTATTTTTATTGATGGTTGTTGTTCTATTGTTATTTATGACAGGATGCGAAAAAACAAAGCTAATCGATAAGATCTCAGATGCTTCTGCAAACATTGATTCTTATACATTTGATATGGATGGTACTATTAATATGAAAGTCTCGCTTGAGGGAATAACTCAAACAGCAGTTACTAGGAATGTTGGATCTGGCGCAGTAGATGTTAATGCGAGACAGATGATGATAAAGAGCACGATTAGCTCAGATCAAGGCGTAATTGATTCTGAAGTTTATATAATTGGTGATACATTATACAGTAAAGATCCTATACAAGGTTGGGTCAAGCAAGCGGTAAGTGCGGATGTGTGGAACCAGCAAGACCAGATCCAGAAACAAGTTGACCTTTTGAGGAATTCTAAAATTAAAAAATTAGGAGATGATACAGTGAATGGTATTCCTACTATTATGTTAGAAGTCATCCCAGATACAAAGAAGCTTGTTGGCTTAATACAGGGCGAGCAGTTGAATTTGCCTGCAGATGTTGATTGGAACAAGGTTTTTAAAAATATTTATATCAAACAATGGATCGATAAGGATACATATTATCCTATAAAGAGTCAGACAACCGTTGGTTTACTGTTGAACAAGGATACTGTTGGTGGCACTGCACAGGATGTTGAAGTGGAAATGAATATAGACATTGTGATGACAATGGATAATTTTAACCGACCTGTTGAAATCACATTGCCTGACGAAGCTCTTGGAGCAGCTGAGGTTGCTGCTTTGATATGATTTTTTAATTAAGTGATATACATGCCTAAACCAGGGGATAGAGTAAAAATATCTACAATTGACGAAGTTCTAGAAGGGATTCTTATGCCAAATGAAGAGACAGATACCGTAGTTATCAAGCTAGATAATGGTTACAATGTTGGTATTGATAAAAAGAAAATAAAGAAGATAGATGTTATTGAAGAGTATAAGATGATTAAAGTGAAAGAAGAGAAGATTTTGAAGAAGAATCCTAAGCTACCAAACATTACAATATTGCACACAGGCGGAACTATTGCTAGTAAGGTAGATTATAAGACAGGGGGTGTTGTTGCTAGATTCTCGCCTGTTGAATTGGTTGCGATGTTTCCTGAACTGAAGAAAATAGCTAACATCGAATCGAAACTTATTGCTAATATGTGGTCTGATGACTTAAGAGTTGAGCACTTTGGAGTAATTGCCAAAGCAGTGAAAGAAGAGTAT
The DNA here is from genome assembly GCA_003650545.1 of Candidatus Woesearchaeota archaeon. GTDB lineage: Archaea > Nanobdellota > Nanobdellia > Woesearchaeales > B72-G16 > B72-G16. Next base: position 12,451 of record QMQO01000007.1, read on the forward strand.
TCTAATGGTGCTGCAGGTGTTATTATTGGTATGGGCACTGATAACATTGCTGTTGGAGCTGCAGCATTAGCCTTTATTATAGAAAAATGCCCTATCCCTGTTCTGTTCGTAGGTGCACAGCGCAGCTCTGATCGCGGCAGTTCTGACGCTGGCACAAATCTGATTTGTGCTGCTAGTTTTATTGCGAAATCAGATTTTGCAGGTGTTGCACTTTGTATGCACGCATCTAGCGCGGATACTAAATGTGTTATCCTGCCTGCATGTAAAACAAGGAAGTTGCATACTAGTAGGAGAGATGCATTTAAGCCAGTGAATGATACTGCTATTGCAGAAGTTGATTATAAGACAGGCAAGATCATGTTTATTAAAAAGGATTACCCAAAGAAAAAAGAGGATGAGATGATTATTAAGCCGAAGATGGAGACTAAGGTTGGTTTGATTAAGATAAGTATTAACATGTATCCTGAGCAGTTTGAGCCTTACAAGAAGTTTAAAGGTGTTGTTATTGAAGGAACTGGTTTAGGGCATACACCAGGCGATGTTATTGATGACATTACAAAGGTTCACGCTAAAATAAAGAAATTATTAAAAGATATAACAGAGAAGTCTGTTGTTGTGATGACATCTACCTGTTTGTTTGGCAGAGTTGGTATGAATGTTTATTCTAAAGGTAGAGACTTACAAGCGTTAGGTATTATTTCAGGAGAAGATATGCTACCTGAAACAGCTTTGGTTAAATTATCATGGTTGTTGGGTAATTATTCTGTAAAAGAGGCTAAAGAATTAATAGCAAAAAATCTTAGGGGTGAGATCTCAGATAGAACAGAAGTCAAAGAAAAGTTTATTTAGTAAATGTTTTATTATCGTCATTCTTCTCAACCATCTTTAAAACTTCCGGATTAATTATGTTGCCATCATTGTCAAATTTAATACCTTTCTCTTTAATAAATTTATCAACATCTTCAGGTTTATCAAAGCGAACTATTGCTAATTCGCCTTCACCATGCTCCTCACACTCGTTCACATCATGACCACGACACATCATTGGTCTGTTCTCATGGATCTTACATTTCAAATCGGCGGTTAGGTTTTCACAAGGAGTCAAAAACTCTAGAACCCAGTCACCGTCGGTATCGTAATAGATGTTTACATTTTTATGCATCACAAACCACCTGAAATCGTCAAAATCGCGCTTGTTCTCTGGTTCGTCCATCTCGTAGCTTACATAGCGACAACAACGAGCACCACATTTCCTACAAATTTCTAGAACCTCCTCAGGCGTCATCTCTTCCTGTGACTTCGTATTTCTCATGGCTAAAGCAGAAATAGACCAATTTAAAAGTTTAACGGTTTTGGTTTTTTTCTATTTTTATTTTATCAAATCTTTATCCTTATCTTTTTGGCTAACTGCCTTAGGACAATTAGTCTATCTTTTCTATCTAACTCAGAATCTCGAATAACTTTCATCAGGAAATGTATGTTATTATCAATAAGTTTTTTATCTGCTGGATAAGGTACACCATCCTTTCCTCCATGAGCAAAACTATACTTAGCAGGATCGCACCAACTTGCTTTTGTTCCATATATGAGTTCTGCTATTAATGCCAAAGCGCGAATTGTTTTCGGACCTACTCCTCTTAATGAAAGTAGCTCCTCATAATTAGCAGGCTGAAATTCGTATGCTTGCTTTAATGTTATCTTATTTATTTTATCCATGTCTTTGATGTAATGATCTTTTTGCATGTTCAGATGCCGTTTATCAGAAAAGAAGTCTGTTAATGATAACTGTTTGCTTTTAAAATATTTGTTTAAATGTACTGGGTTTTCTTTAATTAGATCTACACTAGCTTTTCTAGCTTCTCTGCTTTGTTTAGCAGTCATGTCTAATGCTAATATCTTTTTCTTATCAGAACAGATAGCTGTATGAGGTTCTTCTACAAAGCTTGTCAAGTTATCTGACAACCAATGGTAGCGGCGGGCGTATCTATCACTCTTTCCCTGCTGAATGACTGCCCATTTCCCCTTATCTGAAAGAATAAAACAATGATGGTATAACTGAAACTCGTCTTGAATTAACGAATTGTCGACTTTGGCAGATAACCTTGATGAATAAATTAACCTTTTAATTTTATTATCTGTTAAGTTGAGATCTTCTCCATATTTTTCAATCTCAATGAGAGTTTTTCGAGATGCTTTACCTTTACCTCCTGCAACTTTTAACCCTAGATTAAGTGTGTTTAATGATTCCTTTATCGCGCCGCACAGTGTTGTTGTTGTACCGCTACTGTGCCAATCCATTCCGGTAGTGCAAACAAATGATTGAAAGAAAAATGGGTCAGAAAGTCTTTTGAGATACTCTTCAGTTCCATGCTCTTCTATTATGATTTTTGAAATAATCCCTGCGAGTTTCTTCATTCTCTTAAAGAGCCATAGCGGACATTTCCCTCCATGAAGCGGGAGATTAGCTGTGCCTGTTTTCATTCACTTTTCGACTAAGTTTTTATTTATAAATTCTGTGTATAATTGTCCAGTGTCTAGTGGAAAGCTTAATATAATTAATAGATATTTTTAATGTGTGAAAACAATAAAAGAGCTAATAAATAAGATTATGTACGATAAACGTGAGAATCCTAAGGATTATACATTGCTCTATTTTGACAGAGTAACCAGAAGGAAAGTTGAGTTGAAATTTATAGACATTGATAGGATTGAAAATGGATTTATGATCGTTATTAAAGACAAAGGAGAAATTAACATTCCATTACATCGTGTTAGAGAAGTTAGAAAAAAATATAAAGTCGTGTGGAAACGGTAATAATAACGGTAATAAGCATGGCGAACATTATATACTCTGTGAACTCTGAAGGCATGGGGCATGCTATAAGGAGCAAGGTTGTGATAGATTATCTTTCAAAAAAACACAACTTGTTTATTGTCTCTGGCGATGGTAGGGCAAAAGATTACCTCGCCAAGCACTTTAAGACGGTTTATGCTATACCTTATATAAGCCTTAGTTATAAGGACAATGAACTAAAGATAAGACGGTCTGTTGCACAAAACCTTAAAAAGATAACTGAACTAAAAAGAGTGAGCTCTAAAGGGTTCAGAAAGGCAATGGCTGAAATCAAGGAGTTTAATCCTGACTTAGTGATATCTGATGCAGAGCCATTCATGAACTTTTATGCTATTTTTAAAAAAATACCTATTATCGAGATTAATAATATAAGTATTATAGAAAGATGTAAACTAGATATTCCTAAACACAATAAGCTGAATTATTTGATTGCAAAAGAAGCCATAAAAAAGGCAACATTCGGTGCCAGATGTTATATAATTCCAACATTTTTCTATCCCAAGCAAGTTAAGAAAAATACGTATCTTGTTCCACCAGTCCTTAGAAAAGATATATTAAACCTTAAGCCCACTGGTAAGGATAATATTCTTGTATACCAAACATCTGACAATCATTCTAGACTTGTCTCTACTTTGAAAAAAATAAATCAAAAGTTTATTGTATATGGTTTTAACAAGGCAGGTAAATCTAAAAATGTTGTGTTTAGAAAGTTTAATGAAGGACAATTTTTCAGAGATTTTGCAGACTGTAAGGCTGTAATAACAAATGGCGGATTCACATTAATTACAGAAGCAATATACCTTAAAAAACCTATTTTATCAATACCTGTGAAGAAACAATTTGAACAGATAACAAATGCTCATTATCTTGAAAAACTTGGCTATGGTGAATATCATAAAGATGTTAACCTTAAAAGAATAGAGAAATTTCTATATAATTGTGATGTATATGCACAGACACTTAAGAGATATGAGCAGAAGGATAATAAAATTCTGTTCAACAGGCTTGATAAAGTTATAATGAAGTTATCAAAAAGTTCTAGATTTTAGAAAATAAAAAAAATAAATTAAAAAGTAACAATCTTCCTGCAAATCTTAGTAACCCTTGCATTAAAGACTCTAATGACATTGTCAGATATAATGGTCTTGGACAATGCCAATTTTGCGTCAAATATATATATTAAAAGAAATAAAAGGCACATATGGCTGTAGATTATGAAGAACTAGGTTTTAAAGCAGGTTTAGAAATCCATCAACAACTTGAAGGTAAGAAGTTGTTCTGCAATTGTCCAACCAAAATAATAGACGATAAAAAAGAAAAACCGGATCTTGTTGTGGAGAGGCAATTAAGAGCAGTGGCAGGAGAGACTGGCGAGATAGATGTTGCTGCTGTTGCTGAGGCTAAAAAAAGCAAAATATTCAAATACTGGGTTTACAAGGAAGCTTGCTGTGAGATTGAACTTGATGACGAACCGCCACATGGACCTAACATGCAAGCGTTGACAGTTGCATTACAGGTTGCTAAACTATTAAATTGTAAAATAGTCGATGAAGTAATCTTCATGAGGAAGACTGTTATCGATGGTTCTAATACATCTGGCTTTCAAAGGACTGCGCTCATCGGTTATAATGGTTGGATTGATACGTCTAAAGGCAAGGTTAGGATTGATGGTATCTTCCTTGAAGAAGAAGCTGCTAAGATTGTAAAAAGGACAAAAGAATATGATATTTATAATTTATCACGTTTAGGAATTCCACTTATTGAAATCGCAACTGCTGCAGATATAAAAGATCCTGAACACGCTAAAGAAGTAGCACATAAGATTGGCTTGGTTCTAAGATCGGTTTCAGGGATTAAAAGAGGCTTAGGAACGATAAGACAGGATGTTAATCTGTCTATTAAAAATGGCGTTCGTACAGAAGTTAAAGGTTTCCAAGACTATAGAAACATCCCTAAGGTTATAGAGTATGAAGTGAAAAGACAACTGAAGGCTATAAAGCAAGGAAAGAAGCTAAAATCTGAGGTTAGGAAAGCAGAGCCTGATTTTACAACTAGTTTCTTAAGGCCTATGCCTGGCGGTGCTCGCATGTATCCAGAAACAGATATAAAACATGTCAAGCCTGAGGTTGGCAGGCTAGAAGTGCCAATGTTAATTGAAGATAAGATTAAGGATTTGCAAAAGCTAGGGTTGGGCAAGGATCTTGCTACTTATGCTATAAAACTTAATGTATACGACACTCTGAAAGATTTTGTTGACCGTTACAAAAATGTAAAGCCGACGTTTATTGCTTCATCTATGCTTGAAATGCCCAAAGCTCTTGGAAAAAAGTTAAGCAGGAAAATAAATGTCAGTATGAAGCAATTTGATGCTATCTTTGGCGCATTGGATAAAGGCAAGATTAGCAAGGATGCTGTTGAGAGCATTATCATTGATATTTCTAATGATCTGTTTGACCTCTCTAAGTATGAGTTAATGTCAGATGCTACGTTAAAGAAAGAGTTAGAGAAGATAGTTAAAGCGAATAAAGGCAAGCCGTTTAATGTTGTGATTGGTATTGCTATGGGTAAGTTAAAGGGTAAAGCAGATGGTAAAAAGATAGCTGAGATGTTAAAAGGGATGGTTTAAGGATAATGGTGATAAAGTAGCGATCACTGTATGGAGTGAAACCCCTCTATCTACGCTGATTAGGAGCAAAGAGGTGGCCAGAAGCCATAGAAGTTATTTTGATCTGCTGTGGGGGATTGCTAAGAAATGATTCCTAAAAAAATAAAACAAAAGGTTGCAGAAGGAGAAACTCATTGGTTAAAAAGAAGATCATTTGCTCAAAAAGCTGCCAAGATAATTAAAAAACATTTTGGAAAATTAGTAGGACTAAAATTATTAGATGCGGGTTGTGCAGAAGGAAGAGAGGTTTTAGAATTAACAAAAGTGGGCATCAATGCAGAGGGTATTGATTACAATAAAGACCTCATTCTAAAAGGCAAAAAATATTTTCCAGGAATTAAAATCAAATACGGGAATGTTGAAAAACTACCGTACAAAAACAAAACATTCGATGTTGTGTTGTGTATCTCTACTTTATTCTATACTAATCCTGAGAAAAGTCTTCCTGAAATAGAAAGGGTATTAAAGAAAGGCGGTATTGGTATCATAACATTAGACACTAAAATTATTGATCTAGAAAAAAACAAAAAAATACATAAAATGGATGTACCAAAAGCATTGAAATTATTAACTAATTCAGAGATAATAAGCAAGGAATATAAACAAAGGGTTGATAGAACACCATTTAGACATAAACATTGTTATTATGAGATTGTTTTTAGAAAAATAAAATAATAAAAATCAAAAAAAATTATATTTCTATTTCCTTATACACTTTCTTGCCGTTGACTATACTGAATTCTTTGTAAGCGTCTGAGGAAAGTACTGGATCGCCGTTTTTCTTGAACGTCCAGCTGGCTACTTGTCCTCTCCAGTCTTTTATGTTATTCAGGAAATAGTTCTTTACACATTCGCCATCTTCACCACAATTCTCCAACGCTTCTGCAAGCATATATGTTGCATCATACATTGCTGCAGTGTAAAAAAATTGAAAGCCTGGCTGTTTTCCATATTTATCAACATACTTCTGCAATAGCTTCTCATTCTCTACGAATGGAACAACTGTAAATGCATCTTCTGGAAGAGCATCTCCAATTGATTCGTATATCTTCATGTCAATTGCGGTTGGGTTCCCCATAACTTTAACATCCACTAATCCAAGTTCCTTCATCTGCTTTAGTATCAATGCTGTATCCTCTGGTGCCTGTCCTGAGAGAAAGACACCATCAACATCTGCTGATAAAATTTTTGTTATTATTCCTCTAAAGTCGGTTGTCCCTGTTGGGTATTCTTCTTTTAAAGCTACTTTACCACCTTCCTGAATCAGTCCCTTTGTGAACTCATCTGCCCAACTTTGTGCAAATTCAGTTTGCTCTTGGATTATTGCAACATTGTTCACATTGTATTTCTTCTTTGCAACAAATCCTATCAAGGCTCCAGCGTCTGTGCTTGGAGGTGAAGTGCGAAATGCAAATTCAAAATCGTCGAATAATCCTGCAGCTGTTGTTGTAGCTGCTAAGATAAAAACTTTATTTTCATTTGCAATAGGTGCTACTGGTGCTGAAGCAGGCGTACAACTTGGACCAAGAATAACATTTATACCGTCTTGGTAGATCAGCTTGTTAGCCGCTGCAACTGCATCATTGCCAGAACACATATCGTCTTCTAGAATAAGTTCCAGCTGCTTCCCATTGACACCGCCATTTGCATTTATCTCGTCTATAGCTAGCTTTACAAAGTTGGCTTCTGTTACACCACCTACAGCCCACTTTCCTGTCAAGGCAAACATCCCACCAATTTTGATAGTGTCATGTTGTGGTGTTGGTATCAAGATTACAATTAAAGCAATGACGACAACTGCTATAATTGCTGTGGTTATCCAAAATTTATTTTGTTTGTTCATAACTTTCACCTCACGTTTTCTATAAGATTTTTTTATTTTTTTTAATATATTTGTTATCTGATAGTAGTAGTAAACTGTTTAATATATATTTATGTTGTCAGATATTTACGACAAATAAAAAAATTTATAAATTCTGAAAAATTAAGGCTTAAAATGGATAAATTTGGTGCTTTAGAAGAGTTCGGTCTTGAGCCAAGGGAAGCAAAAATCTATGTAAAGCTGCTAGAGTTAGGACAGGCTACTGCCTCTCAGCTAGCCAAAAGCCTAGAAATACTAAGGCCAACTGTGTATGATATTCTTGATAAGATGATACAGAAAGGCATTGTTAGTTATTCTATTAGCTCTGGTAGAAAGGTTTTTGCAGCTGTTGAGCCCGGGGTTTTAGAACAATTATTAGAGAATAAAAAGAGAATCCTTGAAGAATTTATCCCTGAGCTCAAAAGTATCTCAAAAATAAGTAAGTTTAAACCCTTAGTTGAAACCTACATTGGTGTGAAAGGCCTTAAAACAATATACGATGATATGTTGACTGTCAAAGAAGATATTTATCACATATTCAACTATGAAGAATATGTAAAGTTGTTCCATTTATTCTTCATTAAAAATTTCATAAAAAAGAGAATTGAAAAAGGTATTTGGTTTAGAGCTATAGTGAATAAGATAAAAGAAAAAGAGCTTGAGAGGTCTGACCCAAAATTGCTTAGAGAGATTAGAACTTTGCAGATGCTAGAAGATTTTAAGATGGCAATCGTTATTTATGGGAAAAAATCTGGATTCTTTACATTTACAGAAACACCAATGGGGATTGTAATTGAGAACGAGTTGATCACTCATTCTTTTAAGGTTTTATTTAATTACTTGTGGCAAAGAGGAAAAGAGTAGCTACTTAGCTACTTTCCACCTAAGTATAACTTTTTAATTCTCTGATCTTCTAATAATTGTTTACCTCTACCAGAATATTTGTTTCTACAAATTTCCAGAACATAAGCCCTGTTAGAAATCTCTAGAGAACGTTTTGCATTCTGCTCAACCATAATTATAGTAACACCTGTTTTATTAATCTCGATTATCTTATCAAAGATCAAAGTCCTTACTTTTGGACTTAAGCCGAGTGTTGGCTCATCTAATAGAAGAACCCTTGGTTTTAACATCAATGCACGAGCAATGGCAGTCATCTGTTGTTCCCCACCAGACAATAACCCTGCGCGAGTGTTTTTTAAATCCTTTAAATTTGGAAACATTGTATAAACCCTCTTAAAATCCTTCCAAGGATTGCCAGGTTTGATGAATGCACCAATCTCTATGTTCTCATGAACTGTTAAGTCTGTAAAAACACTTCTACCTTGAGGTACATAAGTGATTCCTGCTTTTGCAATCTGCTGCGGTGTGTACTTTGTTATGTTTTTATTTTTATAGATAATTCTCCCTTTTTTCTTTATTAAGTTAAAAATAGATTTAAGTACTGTGGATTTGCCTGCTCCGTTTGGACCTATTATACTAACAATCTCACCTGTGTTAAAATGCATATCAATATCGTGTAATACCTGTAACTTTCCGTACCAGGCATTTAGCTTGTCTATGCTTAATATCATTCTAACCACCAAGGTAAGCATCTAGTACCAGTTTGTTTTTTTGGATTTGTTTTGGTGTTCCATAAGCAATCTCTTTTCCGTGATCCATTGCTATCACTTTATCACAAATTTTCATCACAAAATCCATATTATGCTCAATCAATAAAATTGTTTTTCCTGATTTACGCATGTTTTTAATTAAACCTGCTATTTTTTTTAGAAGGGTTAGATTCACGCCTGAAGCAGGCTCATCTAATAATAATAAGTCGGCATCTAGCGCTAGTACGCGAGCAATCTCCAATAGTTTCTGTTGACCATAGCTTAGATTCTGTGCAAGTGCATTAACCTTTATGTCTAAGCCAACAAACTTCAATAGTTCCATTGCTTTCTCTATGTTTTCTTTCTGTTCCTTTGCTACTACTCTAAACTGCAGGGCTGACGTGAATAAACTATCATTGCTAGGAATAGCTAATAACATGTTTTCTAATACTGTTAACTGGGGGAAAAGTCTTATGATCTGAAATGTTCTACCAATGCCAAGCTGCGCTATCTTGTGTGGAGGCATATTTGTTATATTTTTTCTTCTGTAGATAATGTTTCCTCTATCAGGCTTAAGGAAGCCTGTTATTAGATTAAAAACTGTAGTCTTGCCTGCTCCATTTGGGCCGATAAGACCAACTATCGAACCTCTTTCTATTTCAAACTTACAGTTCTGTACTGCTTTAACCCCGCCAAAGCTTTTTGATAAACCAACTACTTTTAGCATTTTTTTTTAACAATAATCTCCTTTCTCCTAAAATGCCATTTGGCTTAAATAATAACATTGCAATTAATATACCCGAAAACAGCATCTGCCTTATTGCTGCTACAATCGAACTTGGTAAATATAGGAAGCGTAGTGGTTCGGGTAATATAACAAGTATTGCTGCTCCTAAAAGGGCTCCTGGTACTGATGCAATTCCGCCAACGACTATCATTGAAAGCATTAGGATTAATTCTGTTAACGTGAATGAACTTGGATCTATGAATGTAATGTAATGCGCAAATAAGCTGCCTGCTATTCCAGCAAAACCTGCTCCAATAAGCATTGCATAACTTTTATACTTCATCACATTTTTCCCTAAAGCTTTTGCAGCTATCTCATCATCACGGATAGCACGCATGGTTCTGCCAAATGGCGAGTTAACAATTTTGCTGATGATCACATATGTGATAATTAGCACAACTGCGGCTAGTACGAAGAATTCCCATGTTGATGCAAATTTGAATCCGAATAAACTAGCTTTAGGGATTCCCGGTAAACCAAGAGGACCTCTTGTAAGGCCTTGCCAGTTTTTCATGACAGCAATTATTATTTCGGCAAAACCAAACGTTACAATTGCAAGATAGATCCCCTTTAGTCTAGTAGCTGGTAGACTTATTAAAAAGCCAAATATAGCTGCTATCAAAAATGCGCAGATAAATGATAGCCAAAATGGAACGCCTGTTAATGTTAGCAAGGCTGAAGTGTAAGCGCCTATACCAAAAAAGGCTGCATGGGTTAGATTAAAAATGCCGGCAAAACCAATTGTCAAGTTCAAGCTAATAGCAAGTATTCCGTAAATACAAATAAATACTAAAATATTGGCAAAGTAACTCATATTCTTATTTCCTCTTCTGTTTTTCTTCCTAATAATCCTGTAGGTCTAAATATTAACATTAAAATTAAAATCCCAAAAGCAATAGCGTCCTTATAACCTGATGGGAGCCACGCTATGCCTATATTCTCAATTATGCCAATTGTAAAACCGCCCATGACCGCGCCTCTTATATTACCAAGGCCACCTACAACTGTGGCCACCAATGCCTTTATACCAATCATCACCCCCATCGTAGGTGTTAGATTTTGTTCAATCCCAACAAGAACGCCCCCTATAGCAGCAAGGCCAGCACCAATCGCAAATATATAACTAATTATTGTTTTGTTGTTGATTCCCATTATTAAGGCTACTTGATAGTTATTAGAAACAGCACGCATAGCCTTTCCTGTTTTTGTATATTTTAAATATAGGAATAGAGCAATCATCAGTACAATAGAAACAGCTATTATCACTATTTGGATCTTTGTTATTATCATTCCACCAGGCAAACTTATCCCTGGTTGTATCTCCCCTGTTCTATATGTTTTAATTTGAGCACCAAAGATCATTAGTATTAAAGCTTGTAAAAATATAGAAACACCAAACGATGCAATAATAGGCGGCATCAAGCCTTTTGTGTAAAGTTTTTGATAGACAAAACGTTCTATTAGGAAAGAGACACCTATTGTGATGATGATGGACATTAAGATAGCTATTAATATGTTGACACCAAACACAATGTTGAAAACCCAACCAATGTAGGCGCCAATCATAAAGAGCTCACCATGTGCAAAATTAATAAAGCGAAGAACTCCAAACACCAATGAATAACCTAGTGCTACTAAAGCGTAGATTCCCCCAGCAATGATTCCGTTTAATAGTAATTGGGGGATTATTGACATTTTATGATTTCCTTTTTTACAATTTTCATCAGCAGGCCATACATGATAAAGTATTCAGAATAATATTCTGTTGTAGCAAGGATTTTCTTGATTCAATGATAAATTAATAATAGTTTATAAATTTTAATGATTTTTATAAATTTTTTGTCTCTAGGGTAGAGCCAACTTAAGTGAGAATGCCGCCAAGCGAGCACTCGCATTTTAAGCTGTCTTGAGCCAGCTAGCCAGATATATTCATTTTAACAGTGTACTGCGAGCGCGGCATTCTCACAGCATTAAAAGTTGACTTCGCCCTTTTTATGTTTCCTTGTTGAATCTGTTAAATCTTAGTACCTATCCAAGAGACTTATTAGTGTGCCTGGCCTATTCAACAAATATAAATTTTCCATTCTTAACCATCTTTACTGCTGCAGGCACTTGGAAGATACCCTCAGGACCTGAAGAATACGAACCTAAGGCGCCACTAAACTCTTTTATATTCTCTAGTCCAACTCTGATGCTGTCTCTATCTGGACCATACTTCTCTGCTGCTTCAACTATCAACATTATTGCATCATAAATGTTCCCTGTTGCCATACCGGGTTCTACATTATACTTTTCATGGTATGAGTCAGCAAAACTTCTGCACACATCTGCAGGAGCAACATACCACATTCCTTCCATCAGTTTCAGCGAGACTTCATCTGTCTCGAATTCTGGTGATTCTATTGACAGTATTTCTGCTCCTAGATCCAATTCCTTTGCCTGCTGAAGGAAGCTTTTCATCTCTCCAAATAAAAGCAAAACAAAGACACCATTTATATCCTGATCCTTTAATTTTGCAATGTTTGTTCTGAAATCTTTCTGACCATCTCTTGTACTCTTTCATCGTCTATATTGGTTAGATGCTTAATTAAATTATAAACATACTTTTGTGCAACGCTGGCTCTAATAAGATTGCCATTACTAAACTGGTTTACAAAAGTTTTAGCAACTAGACTATCGTTATACACAGTTGTAGCTATGATTTGTGAACCATGAGATCTTAATGCATCTAATGTAAACTCGTCTGTGAAGTATATCTCAAATGTTGGCGCTTTAAATGGATCACATGTTAGAATGATGTTTCTTTTTTCCGCTTCTTCCTGGATAGACTTTGTGATGATGTTCTCATAGAAATCTTGGTATTTGTGTCCCAGCATGAATTTTATCACATGCAATGGTGCTAATTTTTGTTTTTCTATTATCGACCCTTTTTTAATTTTAGCGATATGCTCGTGATAGATAGTTCTGACTGCATCAAACTCTAGCCTTAATATATCCTCTAGTTTTTCTCTAGCTGTCTTGCTCATTTTCTAACAATCTCTCAATTGCTGTTTCTATCAGGTGTGATTTATTTCTATAATAAGAGCTAGATCTAAGTTTTCCCCTTATTTTAGCAATTGTTCCCTCATCTAAAGACACTGAAACAGGAAACTTCATAACTTATTAAGAACTATTAATAATATATAAATCTTTCGTTACTAAATAGTGGTGTATTTTAGTGAATTTATCTTCTATAATGTTCTTTCTTCTAAAAAATGCTTTACTTTGTTCATTTTTAAGTATTCTTGTAACAGCTTTGTTGTATGCAACTAAAAAATAAAGAAAAAAAATTAAATTGTTATAATGTCTATAATCTCACTTTGGCCGCTTCTTATCTCTTTTATTGTCCAAGGAATTCCAATCACATCTCCATTGCTGTCAAAGGTGTATGTCCCAATAACACCATTGTATGGCTGCATTTTGTACAAGTAATCTTTTATACAACCACTGTTTTCGCCACATTCTCTCAATGCATCTGCAATTATATATACACTGTCGTATCGCGCGCCTGTATAAAAATCATTAGCCGGTGATGTGCCAAATCTTTGCTTGTATTTTGAAAGAAACTCTGCACCTTTTTCAGTCATCCCTATGTTTACAGCGTCAAAATATTTAGCTCCTTCCAAGGCGTCGCCTGCGATTTCCAGTGACTCCTTACTTCCTATAAGCAGATTTCCATAAACCTTTATATCTTCCATACCTAGTTCAACCATCTGTTTGGCTATCTCGCCTGCGCTGCTTGTAGAGGTTCCAGGATTTATGAAAATTGCTTCTGGTCGCGCGTTTTTAATCTTTAACAAATATGTTCTAAAATCTGTTTCGTCCGAATCGTAAACCAGATCAGCTACAATAGCCTTTCCCTGGTTTTGTAATTCTTCTTTAAGGGTATGCTGAATTCCCATAGCATATTCTGTGTTTTCTGATATCAATGCTATTCTATCTTCTTCTATCATTTTAGCCCCAATCCTGCCACCTTCCAGATCAGAAGCTGCATTCCTAAATACATAGTCGCCAGCATTTGATACATCTGGTGCTGTAGCTATTGTGAAAGTAATCACTTTATTTTGTTCTGCTATAGGTGCAAAAGCTAGTGTTTCAGCTGAACAGACGCCACCTAGGATTATTTTGACATTATCTAGAGTGATCAACTTACTTGCTGCATTTACAGCATCCTTGCCATTGCATTTACCATCTTCATGAATCACTTGTAATAATCTTCCATTAATCCCGCCAGCATTGTTGATCTCTTCAACTGCAAGTTCTATCGCATTTCTATCGGATTCTCCCCACGATGCTCCACCACCAGTTAGTGGACCAATGGCACCTATTTTAATTGTGCCCTTTTCCTTTGCACAGCCGGTTATCAATAGAGCTGCTAACATTATAGCTATCAAAGATAGCATGGTGATTTTGTTCATTTTTCTTTTCATTTTATCAACCCCTTAAATTGTTAATTATTGTCAATTACTAGTTGTAACAGATACTTATTAATAAAATTTTTTAACAATTTTTCCACAAAAAAGCGAAATCTTTATAAAATATTGGATTAAAATGGGCTTAAATGAAGAATTTAGACTTGGTTGACAGAAAAATACTATATGAATTAGACTGCAACTCTAGATTGCCGAATAGTAGAATTGCAAAAAATGTCGGTGTTTCCAGGGATGTTGTTAATTACAGAATTAAAAGAATGGAGGAAAAAGGGTATATCAAGGGGTATGTGCCTATCATAGATTTTGTCAAGCTAGGTAACCTAAATATTAGAATCTTCCTTAATCTGAAGAATACTAATCCAGAGAAAGAAAAGGAAATTGTTGAGTATTTTGTAAAAGAAAAAAATACATCACTTGTCGCAAAGACAGATGGACGATATGATGTAGGGGTTGCTTTTTGGGTTAGAGATGTTTATGTATTTAAGGATTTCTGGGACAACTTCATCCAGAAGTATAATTATTTTCTAGGTGAGTATCGTTTAAGTATTTACACCAAACTTTATTATTTTAGGAGAGATTATCTGTTAGAAAAAAGAAAATATGGCAAGATCGTATCTACAAGTATAGGTAAGGCTAGCTATGATAAGCTTGACTCTATTATACTAGCTAAGCTATCAGAGAATGCCAGAACACCAATCATAAAGATTGCGAGAGATATTAATGTGCCTGTAAAGACTGTTGCATATAGAATAAAACAGCTGGAAAAAAAGAAAATTATACTCGGTTATGGCGTTAACATTGATTTAGAAAAATTGAAAATTATTTATTATAAGGTGCATATAAACCTTAACAAGATAGATGTTGCTCCTTTGAATGAATATGCAAAACGCCATCCCAATATTACTTTTATCGACGAAACAATTGGTGGATGGGATTTTGAGATTGATTTAGAGGTTAATTCACACAAAGAATTTCTCGATATTATGGAAGATATGAAGACGAGATTTTCCCAGATAGAGGATTATGAGTATTTTACTTCTAGAGGTTTTGAGAAGTTCAAATTGTTTATCCCACAAGATTAAATCTCGATCTCTACAAAGTTTCCATTTTTTACTTTAAATATACTAAATGGCTTATCCTTTACTTCACCAGACTCATCGAAACTAACAACGCCTGTCGCACCTAGATAACGAATATTGTAAAGCTCTGACTTAATCGTTTCAACATCAAAACTTCCAGCCTTTTCAATTGCCTTTGCTAAAACCATCACTCCATCATAACTGTATTCGCTATATACAGGGACTTCTTTACCTGTTTTTTGTACAAATCTGTCTTTATAATTCACGTAGTCCTCTGCTTTTGCATAATATACTGAGAGCATACCCTCAGCAGCACTACCTGCTTTCTGTATAAGATCTGCATCCTTTGTTGTTTCTGAACCAATTATTGTTAGATTTATATTTAGTTCCTTCATCTGCTTTAATATTGTTGGCAGTTCCTTTCTTGCAACTAAAATCATTACTTCAGGATCAGCATCTTTGATCTTAATGAGCTGAGTTCTAAAATCAGCAGATTCATGCTCAAATGATTCTGATGCTACTATCCTACCACTGAAATCTTCCTCAAACTTATTCTTGATACCAACACCATAAGCGTCATTAACATAAAATAAAGCAACATTATCTAGGCCTAAACTCGCGACGATTCTCGCCATCTCTTTTGCCTGAGCAGAATCTGATGGTACTGTTCTAAATACATAGTCGCCTGCTTCATTTAATTCTGGTGTTGAGCCAAGCGTCCCTATCATCAAGACTTTGTTTGCTTCTGCTATAGGTGCAACGGCTAATGTAGGACCACTTCCATCTGCAACTATAACTACATCAAAATCATCAACAGATACAAATTTATTCATGATGCTAACAGCTCTTTTATTGTCCAGCATAGAGTCCTCATAGACAAGTTCGATTTTTTTGCCCAAAACACCGCCTTTAATATTCAATTCTTCTACTGCAAAATCAAGGCCGGCTTTTGCAGCTAGTCCATAGGTGGCTGCTTCTCCTGTCAGAGGTGCAATAACGCCTATTTTATAGGTTGTTGCTTCTACTTTACTTATTATATTAATGCTGATAACTAGCCCAACTATAATAAATGTGATAATAATAGCACTTATTGTAAATACTTTGTTTTGTTTTTTCATTTTATCATCTGTCTCCAAAAACTTTAGTAAAATAGTCGCATCCATCATCACCTGGGTGGCAACCATACATATTATTTACATATTCAACTGGATTTGGATATTCTAACATCCTCTTTTTAAATTCTAACACCATTTCATCTAATCTTTTTTCTGGTGCAGGAGCTTCCAATAAACCATTTTTCATTCGATCACCCTTTGAATTTAGTATTTGCCAAGAACAATAGAATAATTGAGTGACATATATTTAATGATTTAGTCCATATTTTTTAATTTTTAAGTAAAAATTTATATATTATTACCCCATTTCGTAAATATATGACATTGAAATTGGATAAGAAAGACAGAATGCTTCTTGCTTTGCTAGATGAAAACTCGCGCTATAGCAACACACAAATAGCAAAGAAGATTAAGCTGAGTAAGCCAGCAGTAGAGTATAGAATCAAACGCTTAGAAAAGAATGGTGTGATATTTGAATATTATACTGTGATAGATTTTACAAAGTTTGGGTATCAGCAATATAAAATATATCTCAAGCTTCAAGATGTAACTTTAGAAGATGAAAAGGAAATAATTGATTTTTGGAAAAGATCTAAAAATTGTGTGTGGGTTGCTGAAGTAAGAAGCAAGTGGGATTTAGCTGTTTCAATAATAGCTAAATCCAATTACGAATTTGGAAGGATTCTAAACGAGTTTATGAACAAGAATTCAGGATTTATATTAGAAAAGGATGTTCTATTGCTTGAATATTCGCCGTTATATGCAAGAGAATATCTAATGGACACAGAACAACAAGAATTTATTTATGGCGAAATGGTTGAAAAACGTCAGATTGACTCTGTTGACAAAAAGATTCTAAAAGAGTTATCAGTTAATGCTAGAATATCAATAGTAAACTTAGTTAAAAAAACAGGGCTAACAAGAGATGTGATAAACTATAGATTAAAGAAATTAAAGAAAGAGGGCATCATTGTACAATTTAGATGTTACCCAGAATTCAATAAAATAGGAATAAATCTATATAAACTAATTCTAAGGACAAAGAACTTTAATGAAGATGCAGAAATGAAGCTTAAGCAATACATTAGACAACATAAAAAAGCCACACAATTATTAAAACTGATTGGAAGTTGGGATGTTGAGATTGAATTTGAAACAGAAAATGAAGATGAGTTGTACGATATTTTATTGAATATTAGAAAAGAATTTTCTTACATTATAAGAGACTACGACATCTTAAGGGTAACTAAGAATTATAAGCTGAATTTTTATCCATTCTAACCTGCTTTCTCACCTCTCTCTCCAATCATTTATAAAGAAACCTTTATATTTGCAAGATCTTTACTAGTGATTAGAATTGCAATTGGCTCAGTCTTCCAATTAAGTGTAACAACCTGATTTCTAAAATCTTTTTATTTTTTATATTTCCTAATATTTTTAATACTCTTTTCGACACCAATAAATCTGATCTTATAGCTATTCCTAAAATTTTTCTCTGAAGAATTCATTTTTTTTAACTCACATAACAAACTCATTTTAGGTAGCTCTCTTTAACAATAAGATAATATATGGTGGTATTCTTCTATCTTCCTCACTGAATAAAATAGGATATTTTCTAATTTGACTCAGATTCGGAATTGGCTCATACACCTTTTGTATTTCAAATCCAATTTCGGCAAAGTTATTTAATAAGAAAGATAATGGGTAACGGTTGTATTCGGATAATAAGCTGCTTCCATCACTTATTCTCAATTTTGCTTTTAAACTCGTAAAATTAGGATAGTGCGCATAAAAAGGATTATGTAAAGAAATAACTCCTCTCTCAAGTTTACTTTTTACAATAGCTCTAAACGGTTGTATATCTGCATAAATAAAAACACCGTCTTTATTTAAACATTTTTTTATTAATCTTAATGAATTGACAAACTCTCTTTTAGATAAATAAGGATGAAACATATAAGAAAAGACAATATCAAACTTTCTATCAAATGAAAAGCTGTTTATTTTAAAGATATTCGATGAAAAATACTCTATATTCTCTGATCTTTTTAAATTTTTAAATAATTTTTCCTGCCTTTGCAGATCTATTTTTGTTACTTTTACACCCATTTTTAATAGATCATGTGCTATTCTACCAGGACCCCACTCCATTACAAGAATAGTTTTATAATTTACATTGTCCATTAGATTTAGCATGATTGGAATCAAAAGAATATCACTTCTTAAATGAGCCTTTTTTTTGATATACTTTTTCCAAAAATCCAATAGTTCCTCTGTTTTAATTAAAACTTTTAGAGTAGTTGTTCTAAAAATTGGATAATACTCTGCAACTAGAGGCATTATATTTGTGCCTTCTTTTTTTATCAAAAGAAATAACCCATGATCGATATCTAACATATATGTAGCCGCATCTTTAATTTTTTTACAATATTCTATAAAATTTTCCATGTGTTCGGGATAATCACCAACATTATCTACCACAACCATTGCTCCTTCACTAAGTAAAGCATACATCAATTTTAAGTATTTATGATAATTTTGCTTATCTGCATCCATAAACACAAAATCTATTTTTTTGTTTTTAGGCCATTTTTCTAAGACTGTTAATATACACTCCTCGTATAATGTTATTACATCACTAACCCCTGCTTTTTCAAAGTTCTTTCTTGCTATCTCTGCTTTCGGTTTAAAGATTTCAGTTGTATAGACATGCCCTCCAGTTTCTTTAGCAGCCAACCCTAACCATATAGTAGAATATCCAACACTTGCACCAAGTTCAAGAACAGTTCTTGCTTTTTTTGCTAATATTAAAAATCTTAACAACATTGCAGTTGTAGGAGGCACCTGCCATGATTTTATATTTTCATCCTCGGGAAGTAAGCCATATTCCCCTTTGTACTTATTTGCACCTTTTGGTATAGGCCACACTAATTTTTCTCCAGATTCATAGATGCGTTTTGCTTCATTTATAAATTTTTTAATGAAATTTTCATTTAAATCTAGTTTATTTTTAGATTTAATCATCTCTTGTATTATTTATTTAATAATTTATAAATTTATCTGATTTCAATATTTCATTTTTAACAGAAAAATTAATAAACAAAATATTTATTCTACTTCTTAAGGGGCGAAGGTGTGGTAGCAATGATCTGCAAGAGATGTGCAAAATTCAAAGTCTTTGGTGAAAATTGCTATTTCTACTTTCGAAATAAGAAAGAGTGTAGTCAGTTCGAAGAGCTTCCAGAAGAAGACAAACTTGCAGAACTAATCATAGCAGACGATTAGATTTATTAGAATCTATAATTAGATCTATATACAGACAACGCTTCTAAGAATAAGCCTGCACTCCAAGCAAATGGACGCTCGCTTTTATAAAGACTTCTGTTGACAATGCTACCATCATTTTCATAAACTTCATAAACTATCTTATCTCGGATTATGATGTGTGCCAGCCGTTCTAATGTCTCTCTGGCTTCTTTCTTGTAGCCAATCTTAAGCTTTGCCATTGCTGTGATTGCACCTAACCAGAGCCAGGCTTGAGATTTATTATGATAGTCATGCATGTTCACCAAACGCAGCATGAATGATGTGCGATACCAAGGATACCTCGGGTAGTTTGTTCTGCAAGGAACTGGGTGCTCCAGCTTTGTTCTTTTAAGAACAGATAAAATGCTTTTAGCCTTTTGTTTGTCTGCAACATCCCAGAGAATTGCAAGTATATTTCCATCAACTGAAAAATAGTTATATTTTTTATTTTTATGAATCCAATCCGAATAGAATAAACCATTCCAAAAATTTTCATTTATTATTTTTTTAATTACTTTAGATAATGCAAAGTAGATTTTAGTTTTCTTATCCAATTTTAATAAACGGCATATTTCTGACAGACAATAAACAGAATAGTAATTACAGATGTTTGAGTAGAGAACAGCACCTTTTTTCTTGATTGAATCGTTCCAATTGCCAAAGTGTTTTTCTTGCACAAGCAATTTTTTAGAATTGAAAAAATTCCATCTTATTGCTTTTTCGAGATTTTTTAAATAGTGTTTTGCAAAATTTATGTCATTGCTTTTTTTAATGTAGTTATGTGCGGCTATCACAAATAAACTGTTTTGGTCTACAGGAACATTTAGACCTTTGTCTTGGGTATAAACAGCATTTAATCGCTTCTTATGTTTTTTTATTCCAAGAAATTTCAGGATAATGTTACAGTCACCAATTCTTAACGGAATTTGCCCGTTCTTCTTTTGGAAGTAAGCGAACATGGCTAACATCTTTCTGATTAATTGAAAATCGCGTAACCTGCAAGCACCAAAGCTTGCAAAGAAAGCATCACGAGCCCAGTAGTCGTCGTAATGTCTTCTCCCTGCAAATATTCCATTTTTACTATAACATAGCCTTAAAGAATAAGATGCTATTTTTTCAGCTTGCTGAAAGACCCTCACAGTTAGATTTATACATTTTGTGATTTATAATGATTTAGGTATTACAGAATAAATAATCGAAAGTTTTATAATAATAATAGAAATAAACATCGATATGGATAACCGTGTTAACTGCAGAGAATGTACAAATTTAATTCAGAAAGGTGGCTTGCGTACATATGGCAGATGTAAAGCCAAAGACGGACAGTTAATTAAGATTACAGGATTAGTTGAATGTGCTGACTTTGTCAAAAAACAAAAGGAAAAACAAGAGTTCTATGATAAAGGTTATGATATGCCAGATATTGGCGATAATATAGAAGCAGATTGTGAATAAAAAAAGATAAGGTCACTGATTTCGTACATATACTATATAACGACTCTCTATCTTTACTACAACAATTAGTTTAGATATCCAGAAGGATTTTTTTGGTGAAAAGTCTCATATTGAAATCAAATGTGCATCTCGTGTCTCGTGTGTCTAAGATAAATCAAATTATGTATTAAAAGAAAGATTCTTCTGATCGAAACTGAAAAGTCTCAGAGTACTTACTTCAAACATATAATATAACTTTGTTGTTTTAGTGATCAATCATTTTTTAGGGTTAAGTCGTGTTTGATAGTTAAACTGCCATGACTTTCATCAGCCACTCAATCACCAAAAGTAACTGGAGCGGGATATTAGCACACTTAAGTCAACAGTACACTTTTTTAGTTAAATTTTTAAATTGGGATTAATCTTTTCTAATCATGGGCCCGTAGCCTAGCCTGGATAGATAAGGTAAATAGGGCGACAGGACTTAGTCCCGCTAAAGCCTCCTACTCTAGGTGAAAGCTGTAGATCGAGGGTTCGAATAGAAGAAACTAAAAAATATCTTGTTTCTTTCAACGAAAATCCCTCCGGGCCCGTTTAATTAAAATGTACAAAATCAAACAACTTCCTGAAGATTTCATTGTAAAAGAGATAAACAACATAACAGTAAAAGATAAAGGCAGATATTCCTACTGGTTATTAAAGAAAAAGAATCACAACACAATAAGTGCTATACATATTATAGCGAATGCTATAGGAAAACCGCTAAATACTATAGGATATGCAGGCAATAAAGACAAAAACGCGGTGACAGAACAGATCATTTCTATTAAGAATGTTAACAAGAAGAGAGTTGAGTCTACTCAGTTAAGAAATATTAGTCTTAAATTTTTAGGAGTTGGTGATGAACCAGTTGTGATTGGTATGCTTGAAGGTAATTACTTTGAGATTGTTGTTAGAAATATTGAATCAAAACCTTTTATAAAAAAAGAGTTTATCAACCTTTTTGGTGAACAACGTTTTAGTAAGAAGAACGTTGATATAGGTAAAGCTATAGTGCATGGTTGTTTTGACAAAGCAGCTAAGTTAATTGCTGAAACAGATAGAGAGTATGGTGCAAAAAAGTTTTATAATGCTAATAAGAATAATCCTATTGCAATGATACGTTTGTTACCTAAAAGCCTAATAAAGCTTTATGTGCATGCTTATCAATCAAAAATGTGGAATGATATTGCAATAGAGTATATTAAAAATAAAAAAAGAAAAAATTGTAAAATTCCAATTATTGGTTTTGGAACTAACATCAATAATTATAATAAAGATATTCGAAATATTGTTTTAAAAATAATTAAAAAAGAAAACATAAGTAAAGAAAATTTTATAATAAGGCAGCTCCCAGAAATTAGTTCTGAAGGTGGAGAGCGTGACCTTTTTGTAAAAGTAAATATAGAAGCAAGCAGACTTGAACATGACGAGATAAATAAAGGAAAGAAAAAGATTTTTCTTAAGTTTTCATTGCCAAAAGGTAGTTATGCAACTGAGATTATTAGACAGATATTTATTTGAATGTATAAAAAAGTTTAAATAATAACAACTTTTCTATTTTAAAAAAAAGGGGGGATTGTTTTGTTTAAAAAAGCGGTGTACATTTTTGGAGCTGTCTGGTTAGCGTTAACAATAACTGCCTGCAAACCATCTATAACAACAGAGGTTGGTAGGGAGATTGCTATAAATGAATATACAAGAGCAACACAGCTTTATTTTTGTCCTGAAGATGATTGCGAAAAAGCGATGAATAGTTTTCTTCAACAAGCAAATGAAAGTATACACTGTGCATTGTTTGATCTAGATCTTGAAAGTTTGATTACAACGCTAATAGAGAAAAATAAAGAAATAGACGTCAAGGTTGTTGTTGACGATAAAAACAAAGAAAATGTTTTGGGTTTGGACTTTGTTAAATTGGATACCAGTTCACAACTAAGCCATAATAAATTTTGTGTGGTTGATGGAAAGATGTTGTTTACTGGAAGTACAAACCCAACTTTCAATGGTGTGAATAAAAATAATAACAATCTACTATTGATCTATAGCAAAAAGATGGCCTATAACTATGATGCTGAATTTAATGAACTATGGCAAGGTATATTTGGTGGAGGTCCAAAAAATGTTAAAACCAAATTCATAATAAACAATGAAGTATATGAGCAATACTTTTGCCCCGAAGATAATTGCAGGAAACATGTTAAAGATGAAATTTTAAAAGCAAAAAAGAGCATCTATTTTATGACGTTCTGTTTTACTGATGGAAGTATATCTACAGATATTGCATTCATGTACCATAATAATTCTATTGATATTAAAGGTGTTTTTGAGAAGAACCTAGCGAACAATAAATATAGTGAATATGAAATGCTTGAGTATCAAGGAGTTCCTGTAAAGAAAGATGGAAATAAAGCTATGATGCATCATAAAGTTTTTATCATTGACAACGAAACCGTGATTACTGGGAGCTACAACCCCACTAAAAGTGGTGATAGCAAGAACGACGAGAACTTATTAATTATACATTCCAAAGATATCGCTAGCAAATTTGTGGAAGAATTTAATAAAATCTGGACTACATCACCTTAATTTTTCTATGATCCTTGCCATCTTTTTTTTTCTCTTTGATCACATACTCTTTTAATTTTTTAAAAAACAATTCACGATGTCTTTCCATTTTCTTAATGTTGCGCATATATAAACGTTGATATGTTACGATAGAAATTACCATGAAGAATATACAACTAAAAATTACGAATGCAGAAACAACCTTTGTAAAAAAACATGTCCCGCTTATGTAAGTGTAGATTGCTAACGCAAGTATGATTATAAATAACATTACTGGAGATTCTTGTTTTCTAATCTTATCCTTCTTAGCTTGTTTGTAAAGTTCGTAGAATATAACTATGGCAAATATAACGACTAGAACAAATGGAAGCCAGATGTTAGTACAATACAAGGTTACTGGTTTTTCTACCTCTTTGACAGTCTGGCCAGTTATTGTCGTTTTAATAACAAATGGAGCAACTAAAAGAATAATAGCAATTATTATTGTACCTATCACTTTGTTTTTATGTCTAGGATGATACATGAACATAAGAAAGATAAAAGAGTTTTATATAGTTTTTGTTTTAAAGTGGTTTTTGTTTTAAAGAATACATTTGATTTAACAGAATACCAATGATGCAGCGCCTATTACGCCAGAATCGCCACCCAACTTGTTTTTTAGAATCTTTACGTGTTTTAATGGTTCAGGAATTGTATACCTCTTCAACTCATGTTTAAGATCTCTATAAAAGTTTGCATTACTCACACCCCCACCAAACACAATTATGTCTGGATTAAGGCTGTTTATTATATTGCCAACACCAATTGCAAGATATTTGATTGTTTCCTTTCTTATTTGTTTTGCTACAGAATCACTAGATTTTAATTTTAATATGTGCTCCACTGTGACGTCTTGGTTTTTTCCTCCTGCTTCTTTGTAACGTGCCACTATGTTTGGGCCACTACAAAAGCTCTCAAAGTCTCCTTTATAATTTCTATGTATCTCGTCTGCAGTAGGATCAATTATGCAGTGACCAAACTCTCCTGCAGAACCAGTCTTACCCGCATAAATTTTGCCGTTGATGATTATGCCTGCGCCTATGCCAGTGCCAAGTATTAGACCTATCATGTTATCGTATCCTCGGCCAGCACCATATAAATGCTCTGCGAGAGTAAAGCAATTAGCATCGTTATCTATTTTAATTGGCAGTTTAAATTTTTTTTCAAGATAAGTCTTAATATTAAAGTTAATAAGTTTTGATATATTTGGCATAAAAAGAATTTTGCCGTGCTTGTCAACAAAACCTGGTACCCCCAAGCCAATACCAATTATTTCTGTGTTAATTAATTTTTTTATAACAGTTGTTATGTTATTAACAATAGCTAAACGACTTTTCTCTGCATGAGTCTCTGTTCTGTATTTATCAAAAATTTTACCTTTATCAGATATGATGGCTCCCTCTATTTTTGTACCGCCTATATCTAAGCCAAGAGCAAAGTCCATTTTTAAGCCTTATTTGCAGAACCCAAAATCTTTATCCTAGAGATTACTGTCTTTTTAATAAGTTCTGTAGCTGCTTGTAAGATAGATCTATGATCAAAATCACTTTTTTTGGTCTTAAGATATTTCCTTATAGCTGCTGTAAAAGCCAATCTTAAATCCGTATCTTCATTCACCTTTCTTATACCGAGTTTAACCGCTTTTCTTATTTCGCTATCTGGTACACCATGGGCATTTTTTATCTTAGCACCAAATCTATTGGCTTGAGCAACTAGTTGTTTTGGAATGGAGGAAGCTCCATGTAAAACGAGAGGAATCTTAACATGTTCGTTTATTTCCTTTAAACGTTTAAAGTCAAGCTTTGGTTTACCTTTAAACTTATAAGCTCCGTGACTGGTGCCGATAGCAATCGCTAACGAATCTACTTTAGTTAATTTAACAAATTTCCTTGCTTGTTCTGGGTCTGTATAGATTGTTTTCTCCCCTTTAACATGATCTTCAACTCCTGCGAGTATTCCGAGTTCTGCTTCAACTGAAACACGGGGATGTGCTAATTTAACCGCTTGCTTTGTCATGACGATGTTCTGTTGAAATGGTAGATCGGAAGCATCAAGCATAATAGATGTATAACCATTTTTAATACAGTCGCGCACCATGTTGATACTTTTGCCATGATCCAGATGCAAAGAAACAGGAATTTTAGATTGTTTTGCAATTGTCTGTATAATTGTTGCAATCTCTTTAAGACCAGCATACCTTATTGCTTTTTCAGATGTCTGTATAATAACTGGAGCATTTAACTCTGAAGCAGCATCTATTATCGCTTTTGTGAATTCAAGATTGCTTGTGTTGAATGCACCGACTGCATAGCCATGTTTATCAGCTATCTGCAATATCTTTTTAGAGCAAACTAACATATTAGATTACCTTTTTATCGTCCTCGGTGATGTGAATGCAATTAACAGGGCAATTTTTTGCAGCTTCCATGTTACAGCTTAGGTTTTCACCAATGTCTGTTTTTATGCAGCGAGCTTTGTTACCTTCCATCACCCAGTTCTCAGGACAGATGGCTGCGCACGAACCACAGCCTATGCAGGTTGGTACATCATGTTCTATCTTATATTTCGGCAACATTATCACCTCTTATTTTGAATTTTTTTTGAATTTGAAATTATTACTAGATTTAAAATAATTGTTTTAGAGGATTTTAAGTTCCTTTTTGATGGCCTCCTTATCAAAGCCAAGGATTATTTTTCCATTTATCTCAATTTGTGGGACGCCCATATGTCCTGACTTATTTATCATCTCTTGTGCAGCTTCTTGATTAGATGCAACATCTATTTCTTCAAACTCAATATTTTGCTGTTTCAAGAAATCTTTTGCCATTTCACAATATGGGCATGTAGGCGTTGTGTATATCTTTACTTTAGACAATTTACCACCTGTACGATTTATTTGTTTTTTCTTTATAAATCTATCGGAGAACTGGAGAACTGAGGATTAATTTATAGATATGTTATTCAATATGTTATTCAATCCTAACGACTTTTGTATCGATTGCTGCTTGTTTTACAGCTTCTGCTATTTTTGGAACGATGGTTTTATCAAGAGGATCCGGTAAAATCTGTTCTGGGATTGGCTTATGAACGCAATTTGCCAATGCATTAGCAGCTGCAATCAGCATCTCTTTGTTTATTTTTGTTGCTTTTGCATCTAAGGCGCCACGAAAAATTCCAGGGAAGCCCAAAACGTTATTAACTTGGTTTGGAAAATCTGATCTGCCAGTTGCTACAACTGTTGCACCAGCTTCCTTTGCTTTGTCTGGCATAATTTCTGGAATAGGATTTGCCATTGCAAACACGATAGGCTCAGGAGCCATTCTTTTTATCATCTCACCACTGACAATATCTGGAGCTGAAACCCCAATAAAAACATCGGAACCTTCTAAGGCATCGGATAAAGTTCCCTGAATGTTTTTTTTATTCGTCAGCACTGCTAATTCTTTTTTATGCTCTGTGATATCTGCTCTTCCTCTATGTATTATCCCCTTGCGATCACACATTATTATATTTCTTACAGGTGTGCATATCTTAGGATCTATGTTAACGCAGAGTAACATTTTTGCAATTGCTGTGCCTGCTGCACCTGCACCACTAATTGTAACTTTAAGTTCAGAAAAATTCTTACCTGTTACTTTCGCTGCATTTATTAAAGCTGCTAGCACAACAACTGCTGTTCCATGCTGGTCATCATGCATCACTGGTATTCCTATATTCTGCAGCTTTTCTTCTATCTCAAAGCAACGAGGGGCACTTATATCCTCTAAGTTAATACCGCCGAACACAGGGGAAATATTCTTTACAAATTCAACTATATCTATGTTTTGGTTAGCTATACATATTGGAAAAGAGTCTATATCCGCGAATTCCTTGAATAGAGCTGCTTTACCCTCCATTACAGGTATAGACGCCAAGCCGCCTATGTTTCCTAATCCTAAAACAGCAGAACCATCTGAAATAACGGCAACAGTATTTCCTTTTATCGTATAATCATAAACACGTGCAGGATCTTTTGCAATTTCTCTACATGGTTGCGCTACTCCAGGTGTGTAAGCTAAGCTAAGATCTTTTCTTGATGTTATAGGAAATTTAATCTTGATATCTAATTTACCTTTGAATTTTTTGTGTAGCTCTAGTGCTTCTTGAAAAACATCCATTTTTAACCTTTTTTTTTGAGTTTTTTAATTTTTAGAAAGTTATCATGAATTAGACTAACTTTCTAATGTGCTGAGCCAAACTAAAATCTCGTCTTGTAGATCTCTGTCCAACATGTTTGTTCCATGAGCAGAACCTTCTAGCGAAATTAGTTTGCCTCCGGGAGCAGGTGCTAGCTTAAATAACGATTCAGCATCTCTTGCGGATTGATGGTCATTTTTAGCATAAACAAGCATCAATGGACGGACTCCAAGGCCTCTTGCAGCATTAGGCGTCTTTATGCCATGGTAATTGTTACTTGGAGATAATGCAACAACCGCTTTCATTGTGTTATCCTCTGCAGCGTGAACAATTGCTAAATTAGCGCCTATGCTCGCGCCAATTATGAAAAAGCGATCAAAGCCGACTTCTCTTAGAAAATTTCGAGCCGCTTTAATGTCTTTTGTCATAGCTTGAAAATCAACCGAATTAAAATTGTGCCAGTCTAAGTCGGAATCGCCATGACCCCGCAAGTCAATTGCAACAACAGCATACGCATTGTCTAAACGTTTTGCAAAGTCGTCCCAATCGTTTCTATTTCGGTTGAGCATATGGAGAAGAATAACAGCCGTATCTGCATGATCGTTTGGATAATAATTTGCCACAATGTTAATGTTATCTTCTGTTTTTAAATTGATTATTTGGTAACCTGAATCTGATTTTTGTTGCTCGTTAATTTCCATAGTTTTAGAAGAGACTGTTACCATCTGCTCTACTGATTGTTCTTTTTGTTGGCAACCTACTAAAAGTAAAATCATAAACATCATAAACATCAGAATTGTTGTGATAAAAACCTTCTTCATCTATGAAACCTCGCGGTGAATTTTTCATTTGCAATCTGCAAAGGCTTTTACGACATCCATCTATTCGGGATAGCTAAGCTTCCCATTATTGCAGGTCGTATGCAAGGCATGACCCAATCATATACGAACAGGCTTACTCAAACGAGCATTGGCCTAGGAAGATAACGGGCTCGCCTATGATGCCTTTCTTACGTTTTTCAACATCGCATAAATTATTGTAAGCAACTTCCTTGAAGTTGCTATTATTGCAATATTTGTTCCTCTTCTCTTTCTAATCCTTAAGAAAAATGCTCTTAAGGATTTGTCGTGTTGCAC
>QMQO01000008.1 GCA_003650545.1 Candidatus Woesearchaeota archaeon
CTTGTTACATCATCGCCTATATCAAAACCATCTGGATTCCAGCTACATTGATCATTCATACCATTAGCACCCGGCACATAAGAATTCTCACACTGGCTTTGATCAAATATTTCAAAGCAGTCATTCACGATTTGTTTATTGTCACAAATTCCTTCTGGAACTGCGTAAACATCTATTGGTCCATCACATACACCATCGCCATCACAATCAGGATTATCAGGGCATGGATCGCAAACATCTCCTACAGCATCACCATCAAAATCTGATTGATCTGGGTTTGGTGTGTAAACACAATTATCATCAGAATCTAGTATACCATCATCATCTGAGTCTATCGCAGGTATGTTAAAAATTTCTTGACAAGCATCTCCTATGCCATCATCTACTCCATACAATATAATATCTGAATTGTTCTGATCAGGGTTGTACACATCTGGACAGTTATCAAATATGTCTGGTAAACCATCTCCATCAAAATCTGGTTGTACATAATATGTTGTGTTTGTTTCAGGGTTATATTGTTCCTGATTGTTGTAAGGCGAGTCTTCATCACACCTGTCACCAATGCCATCACTATCTGTATCCAATTGGTCTGGGTTGTATGCGTACAAACAATTATCTATAATATCGTACACACCATCACTGTCATAGTCTACAAAATTTGGTGAGTCTGCTTGACCTATTTCATTAGGTGCTATATTGCCGTTTGCATAATAGTTGTTTTGATAACTATTAGCTCCGTATGGATCATCAACACCGCAATCAAAATTATTGTTTTCAATGTTGTTATCTTGGGTGTCAGAATCTATGATTTGTAAATCATATCCTCCACCACAAACTTCAAATTTATTGTATGTAAAGTTATTTCCAGTTGAAGGATCAACACAGACATGGCTTCCTGCAAGGCAACCTGGTGCAGAAGCATCTACATTAACAATGTTAACACCGTTGAAATAATTATAACTTACATCCATGTTTGCCACTGTTTTTAAATAAAGATTTAATCCACCATTTGTCGTAAAATTGTTATAGCTCGTAGACACTTCATTTATACCCATCAAATAAGCGCCTATTTTACCATTATTAATTATTTTATTATCATTAATGTATACTGCTCCAGAGCTGACCACAATAATTCCTGATCCTTTGTTGTCTGAGATTATGTTTTGTTTAGCACCAAAATCAACAGATGCAGAATTTATTATGGTTGCGCCTGTGTTTCCGTTGTTAGTAAATCTGGATAGACCTACCTGCATGTTAGAAACTCCATCAGCAAACATTCCATCTTGTGTGTTCTCTGTGAACTCTGAACTATCTATCATTACATCGCCTGTTCTTAATAAGAATATTCCATAATTATTATTTCTTGCTTGTGTATTTTTAACAGACACTGTAGAAGCATCTATTGCATCTATTCCAACATTAAAGTTTTCAATGTCACAATTCGATATCAAAACATTTCTTCTCAAAGGCATTATCTTTATGCCTATGCCAGTTTTATCTGTTCCGGTTAACATAAATCCTGAGCAATCTATTGTAACATCATTTGCATCAATTATGATGCCATCTCTTGCACAATTATAATCCTGATCTAGAGTGATCTTTGCACCATCCTCTGTTATTGTAATACCACAACCTATTTCAAAATCTGACTTTACCATTTTATTGCGTGTTGCTGCACCGAAGAAAACACCACTATCCTTCTGTATTAGGTATCTAACTTTGTTGCTTGACAATGCTGGCAGTGAAGCCTCGTTTATCAACACATCCATCTGTGTTTCTCCTGCATTTTTTGTGTACAACTTGCCAATCCCAGCATCTGAAAATCCTATCATCACTGAATCACGACTATCGCCATAATCTAACTCTGTTGTTGACAATGCTTCAACATTTGGACTTGGTAATATTGGATATTCATAATCTTTTACTGATCTGAATGCTCTTGATCCTGCGCTGACAAACAATTGTTTTCTGATTCCTTTTCGCACAATCGTTGGTGCGGAACAAGTTGTTGCGCCATAGATATCACTGCATTTCAACTCAATTTTGTACCCATCAGGACTTGTGGAATCAAACCAATTTATGCCGTCTTCTGAAGTTGCTGAATGGATGTTTCGATGTTCCCATCCAGATCCTGTATAATAATCATATTTCGAGAAATACATTTTGTATAACCCGTTTTCCTTAACAACCCAAGGATCGAATGCTCCACGGCCATAACCAAACGAATTGTAAGGCAGGACTGATCCACGATCTCCATTTCCTTGAACCTTTGTCCATGTTATCCCATCTGTCGATGTTAGATAATAAACATACGTTCTAGTAAATGGTTGAGGATCTGTGGTACGATAAGCAGCAACCCACATTCTGTAGATTCCTTTTTGATAATCAAGCATCACAAAAGGCTTGCCAAAGAAGACTGCGTTTGGGTCTGCATCCAAGATGTTGACATCAACAACTGGTGATATTTTATATCCCCAATAATTAATTCCATCTGGCGATGAAGCATGCCAGACAACACCATAGTCATTCGTCGATGTGTTGTAAGCAGTGAAGTACATATGATAATTTCGCTGTTTTGGGTTTTTAAGTACAACTAATCCTTGTTTATAATAAGCATATTGCATCTCCAAACCATAATCTCGTGGTGCAAACACTTGACGAGGTTGATCCCAATCATACCCATCATCAGATGTTGTGTACATTATCACAGCAGAACCATCGATATATGTAATGTACCACATTTTGTATTTAGCATCATCAAAATCATACAGCACACTCTGACCACGATAATAAGTGTTCTGGTTTAGATTGATGTCGAATGGCTTTGGCCATGCTCCTACACTAGAATTTTTCGTAGACAATACGTTAGCCTGCGCAAACTCTTCACGCTGTGGGGTGAACTTTAAAACACCGACTCCTTTGTCTGACGCAAGCATGTAATTCACGAACAAAGGAGTTTCTTCTGCTTTTATGACTTGTGCTTCACAAATCGCCAAACCATGATGCCTAACATGCTGACCACCGCCATATAGAGATTCAACAGCATATATTTTCACGTACCTTGCTGGTGTTTTTTCAAAAGGAAAATCTATCCATCCTGTTTTCCAACTGCCATAATCGCTTCTATAATATTGTCTTACACGAGTATAATTAACACCATCCACAGATGTATATATAGCTATGGTTTTAGGAGTTGCGAATGATTTGTAGCAACCATTCGCACCGACAAAAAGCCTTACTTTGCTTATGTTGATGATGTCCTCTAAATCAATAATCAAATTAACTGATCCAACTTCTTCATAGTACAACTGATCTTTGCATGGCCGATTTACATAAGTACAATAAGGAGGTGGAGTAGGATGTATATCTATGTAAGTATAATTGCTTATATGATATTTAGCACAGCCAAGCTCACCATCTGTTAGTTTTGTGTTCTGAGGATCAGTTAGTTTAAAATCAGTACTTGTCCAGTATCCTGATATACCACCGAATTTGCTTTGTTTTATGTAAGGTTTTCCAAGAGCAACATTTAAATTATCATCTCCAATCAAGCCGCCAGCTGTCAATGGTTTGCTAGAAAAGAAACCTTTGCTACCTGATGCAATTAAATTTACAGGAACATGCTTACTCGCCACTGGAAAAGGACCAAAAGAAACATCTTTTTCAAAACTATCCAGACCTGTTTCTCTGTCATAAGAAGAATCATAAGTAGCAGCAAATATCCTATCAGTACCCACCCATCCAAATCTATCCACATTATCTTTGAACAAAGCACGCAACCCATTGTACGATGCTACCAAGGAATTACGCCTGTTCCACAAAACAATAGTTGGAATTAATTTTTTGTATCCATCTGAACTTTTATGAACAAATTGTATGTTTGACGTGAACGGAATGTCTGGACAATTATTTCCTGCTATCATTAAAATGGCTTTCCTGAATCTATAAGCTTCTGGATCTGAGCCAGCTGGTCCACGACCATTGTCAGGATTCCATCCGTATGTGCTGAATTCAGGAACCTTTGCAAAGCTATCAGACAAATCCATCAGTATCATTGAATCTTTTGCACCTATTGCAAGAACTGGTTTTATCCCTTTTCCAACAGGTATTCCGTCAACAGGCGAACCAGTTGCTTCAACTTCGCAAAGCCAGAGATATTGATTATCGAATATTGAATACCTAATGTATCTTATGTTGTTTGCATTGTTTAATTGGCCAAAGATAATCCAATCGTTTTTATTAATCGGCACATTAATACCATAACTACCTTCATTTTTTTCTTGCATCAAGTGCCAATTAACACCATCCAAAGAGCCCCAAACTTGTATCTTGTCTGGAAGAATATCACCATATTGACCACCGCCTATATTTATTCTTGTTCCACTAACATCATGAGGTTTTTCAAGGTCAAATGTTATGTTTATAACTCCATTTGCATTTGCCATGTCAGTTCCATCCCATCGCAACCCTATACATCCTTCAACTATTCCTGATTCAATTTTACCGTTTGTCAATGAAGGAACATCCAGATCATTTCTATGATCTGTTAATGGAGGCAGTTTATCTTGTGTATTGTATGCCCACCAAGGAAGAACTGGTTCAATTGTGTAACCACTTCTAGCTAATATATTTTGAGTGCTCTTACCTTCAAAATCATAGTATCCTGTATCAATATCATAAACAACATGCCTGCCTGGGTTAACATTTCGGTCGCACGCCCATCCCCATAACTGCATGTTGCTGTTGTAATGCCCGTAATAACCTTTTTTATCATTTCTCTCAGTTATTGTGCCGTTGTATAGCATTATGCTTGGCTCATTATTCCAAGGGAAAGTAGCCATTATCCAGCCAGCATTGTCTCTTTTAAAATCTACAAAGAAAACTCCATTCCCACCGCGCACTATTCCAAACAAATAACCATCAATCATCTTCACTTCATTAAGAAAACTCACACTCGTGCCTTGAGAATATGGATTAAAGATGCTATCTCTAGATAGATTAAACCTCATCCACATTTCATCTGTTTCTGCATCGATTATGTCAACATAACCCTGATTTTCAGAAGAGTTGAATGATGCTACAACATAAACTTCATCAGGGAAACACCTTTTGCTTCCTCTTGTAGCGGTGTTCAATGGTTCATTGTACCATGACTTTGTCGTATCACAGCGATTCCACGATTCTGCATCTGTATGTTCATAGATCTCGACTTCATCCAAATCACCAGAAGTACTCCTTACCCAAATAGAATCAGTTACAATATACGGAACATTGTTTGGAGTATTTGGAAGTTTTATATCAGTATAGTATAGCATACATTTATAATACTTGAATGTGTTGTATTTTAAGCAATGGTAATAACCAGGAGCAGATTCTGCACCCATGAGTTCATAGCCACCTCCAGGAGCTTTGTAATAAATCTTTACTGTTGGATTTATTCCGCCTAAAAAAGTTTTTACTTCGTCTATAGCTTTCATCTCGTCAAAATTAAAAACAATATCAACAACATCATAGGGAGGCTTGCCGGGACTTCTTATTGTTACTTCTGAACAAGTTTCTGTTCTGTACATTCCACCAACCCAAAATTTTCTTATAGCAGCACAATAACTTTTGTCTGTAAGTTGGTCTCCTAAAGGAATAGGTTTGATTAAATTTCCATACACTATAGATACACTTGCTTCAGGCGCAATATTCTTGCGGTGTTCAGCAGGCGCGTATCTTGTGATTGCATAGACATCATTGCCTCCAATTACTGGTGTCCCAATCTCTTTTAAAACCATTCCTTCACAAGCAGGGTCTGTGCAGACATCTGTTCTGCAAATCCCAGAAACACAGTTGCCAATGCAATCATTATTGCTTGTACATGAACTGCCGTCTTCACAAGGAGGACATGGTCCACCGCAGTCAACATCGCTCTCGCCATTATTCTGGTATCCGTCTAGGCATGTCAACGCAACTGGTCCACAAACACCATTGTCGCAGTTAAAACTTCTGCAGTCAGAATCAACCAAACAAGATTGTTGTTCAGTACACCTCAAACCAAAATATTGTGAACATGTTGCTCCACAATCTACATCTGTTTCAAGAGCAGGGTCTAAGATTTTTTCATCAGTACAATCTGCTATAGGGACTATACAGACTCCATAATCACCTCCTGCTGATTTATCGCACCTCAAACCAGTTTCACAATCAGTATCATCATAGCAGCCTTCACCGCCAGGACACCTATCTGGACATATATCACCGCCGCAATCAATGCCAGTTTCATCCTGGTTTTGAATACCATCGCTACAAGTTTCTTGTATCTCAAAACTATGGGTTACACCATCTGCATCAATCCATGTCTCTGCTGGTCCAGAAACACCGAATGATGGAGTGTCACCAACATCTATGTCAATTGTTTTGGCAACATA
This sequence comes from Candidatus Woesearchaeota archaeon, assembly GCA_003650545.1. Taxonomy (GTDB): domain Archaea; phylum Nanobdellota; class Nanobdellia; order Woesearchaeales; family B72-G16; genus B72-G16. The sequence goes on from QMQO01000008.1 coordinate 6,417, forward strand.
ATTAGGATCTTTATAACCTAAACTTATGTCAACATCTTTCATACCTAAACAAGTTCCAGTTGGTTGTAAAAATTTCAGCTTAACAGGACCCAGATTATTATTCAAGGTTCCATCATAAAACTTAGGCGAAGGAAATCCTGTTGTAAAATAAGCGTACATATCAGTTACGCCTGGGAATAACTCACTCCTAACCTCTACTTTCCAATTTGCACATCCTGCCAGAGGATTGCCTGCTATCTGTCCTTTTGTGACATCTTTCACCCACAATGCCCTGCCTGGTCCACCTGCACCAACACCAAATTGAGTAAAATGTGTTGTTGTAAATTTAAGCTGGCCTGGGACGCTTCTGTCAATTGGTGATTCAAACCATTCTTTCCATTCTCCTGCAACAGGATCATACACAAGAATAGTCAATTGGTTTGGATCAGGATAAGCATTGGTATCATAATACAACACTATCTCAACAGGGCTGTTGAAGTCTGTTTCAACAGGTCCGAATGAATATGTATTAATCGGTGTTATGTCAACAGCACCTAGTGAAAATGTTGGCTCGCTGCCTGTGTATTCTGCTGTTATAGGAGTATCATAAGACAAAGCATTTGCTGGGATGTTAACATCTGCCTGTGCAGTTGTATCGCCTGACTTAAGCGTAATTGTACCTCCTGTGCTGGCCTCAACATAATCCTGCGCACTATCGCCAGTGGACACACTACAATCACCAAAGCAAATATCACAAGCATCTCCTATGCCATCATTATCAGAATCTGCTTGATCAAAATTGCTTTCTTTAGGGCAGTTATCATCCACATCCAAAACACCATCATTATCATCATCTGGATCGCACTTGTCTCCTGCTGTGTCTATTGCTATTTCTTCAGGGGTTAAAGCCTTTTTCAGGATTCTTACTTCGTCTATATAATAGCTATGGTTGCAAGATAAACCCGTAGTATATTCTGTTCTTCCGATTGTAAGAGGTTCATTCATAGAAACATAGCAAGTTGTTATTCCTGTGCTCGTTGCAACTTCATTGCCATCTACATAAAGCTTTAACTCTCCTGTTGCAACATTTCTGACAACAGCTATATGATACCACCTATTCGTTTCAGTTATGATATCAAGAGCATCCACCACAGCGCTGCAGGTACCTGCAGATATTTGAAATTCTATTTCTCCTCCGCTTGTACCAGTTACCGTACCCCAACGAGCAATTTGCCATCCGTCTCCTCCTGTTCCTTTGTAGATAAGAATTAGATCTTCTTCAAGATCTTCAAACTTTGCCCAAAATTCAAGAGTGAAGTTACCATCTTCAGGATCAAACAACGGACTCGTAGATCCCTCTGCATACACATCACCAATGAATGAAAGTGCTGATCCAAACTTTCCTTGTGTCCATGTTGCTCCATTAATTGTAAGATCGCTGTTCTGTGCTTCATCTTTAGAAATCGAACCTGCTCCTTCGTTTAGGTGCCACAATCCTGTTGTATAACTTGTTACCCCTCGCTCGCCGCCATCTGTATCGATCTGTGATGGATTATATACATAGGGACAGTTATCAACACTATATTCAAAGCCATCACAATCATTATCATCAGAACAATCCGGACCTGTAGAAGCAGAGGTCAAGAAGGGTGTGTAATCAACCTGGCCTGTATTTTCGATGATTCCTGCTTCAATCTGCACTGGGTCTGTTGTGCCCCACCAATTATATTCTGCGACAATAGTATCATGTTGGTCATTTTTTAAATTAGCGTATGAGTTGCTGTATATGTTATTATAGGATATAACATTGTCTGTTGAACCTCCACTCAAAGAAACTCCTACTGTTAAACCAGTCATGTCATTATAATCTATAATATTATTATTTGCACCTGACATACCAATTCCAAAAGAATTTGTCCAAGTACTGGAAAAACTATTGTGTCTGACAAGATTATTATCTCCATACAACATTAAGCCTGTTGAAACATCTCCAAGAATTATATTATTAATAATTTTATTATGATCACTATTTGGATTTTTAAAGTCTCCTATTGACATGCCCCATCCTTGATCAGCTATTCTTATATAATTTCCATCGATTGTGTTATAATATGAATCGTACATCCGGACGCCTTTTCCAAAATTATATATCTTATTGTTTGATATTTCTGCATAATTGTTCGCAAATATATCAATGCCTGGAGAACCATAGTTTATTCCTGAATAATAAAATTCATTTCCAGAAATTTTATTATCAACAACTTGCGGATGGCCTGTATAAGCCCTTATGAATACTCCTGTATATTTAATATTCGTGAAATTATTATTAATGATTGAATTTGAATTTGCATTTATTATATCTACACCTGCATTAAAATTATCTATGTTGCAATTTTTCAAGATGAAATTATCATTGTACACTAATATTCCTTTTGAATATGTTGTCCCAGGACCTGTTATTTTATGTCCTTGACAATCTATAGTAATTTTATCAGCATGTACCTCAAAACAATAATCCCCAGAAGTAGAGATATCGCTTGTTAAAACATACTCAGTATTGCTGGTTGTTAAAGTAATACCACAGCTTGATAAAATAATAGGACAACCATTGCCTGGATAGATGTTTGGATTGTTATCATCGCAATCTTCAGCAGCACAATCATAAGTTGGATTTGCAGAATCTTTATAGTTTCCTTCGTAGCCATCACCATCTTGATCACACTGCTGGCATGTTCCACTATCACAATATTCAGGATTTTTCGGATCAGTCCATCCTGCAACTTCACAATCAGAACCATCTAAACAAGGATCACCAACTGCTTTGCCTGTTATGTTTCCTTTTGGGATTAAAAAGAAGAGAGCTAACGCTATTGCAAGAACCAAAACAACGAGGAAAGCTGGAAATAATCTTGATGATGATGTAAACGCTTTTTTATACAATGCTCTCTCCTCTTTTTTCATGATATCAAACCTCCTAGAACTAGAAATATTAAAGTTATTTTATTGGGTTCCCTCTTTTTTCCTTCCATTTTTCTCTATTAACTCACAAAGAAGTCCCCAACACAAAGATACGGTCTGGTATCTTTACTTCTTTTGACTAGGATAAAATAAATTCATATAAATAACTTTCGCTTTTTTTACTATGAAAAAATATAAGTTTAATAGGTTTAACTTCTAAATAGAATGAACCAAACAACTATTACTATAATAACTATGATTATCATCAATAAGAGCAGATTATGTTTTTTTTTGGCTGGAGGTGTTAATTTTGTACCATGGTATTCTGCTGCTTTTCCTTGCTGCTTAGACCTTTTTTTTATAAATTTTTGTTTCACAAGTTCTTTTTTTTGTTTTTCTATTTTAGATGCTTTTTTTGCAGCAGCAAATTGTCTTTTTATTTCAGCCTTTGCATAAAATCCTTTACGAATGCCTTGGTTGATCTCTTGCATCTTTTCTTTATAAGCTTTTGTTTGTTTGTTCATTTTTCTCACTTTTATTCTTTTGGTATATTAAGACCAAAATAATCACTAATATATATATTATAGTAAAAATTGCAATAGAAGTTGGATTTATAATAGCTCTCATGTTTTCTTTTGTTTTGTAGATAAATATATAGATAAAGTGTATAACTATCAATGGAGAAAGCACTAGTAGATTCTTTAGAAAGGTTTGTATGGTTACATCTCTTTTTTTAATGACAGGGATTGTTATTTCGTGTTTCATAAAACATTTTTCTAGAGAATTTATTCTAGATTCGTGATTATCTAATGTAAATTTTATTTGCTCATTCCTGTTCTTAAAGAAGTTTATCCAGCCAATAATACGTTGCTCAGTTTTTTTATCCATTAGTGACAAGAATGAATAAATATATAAAAAGATTGTTTAGTATCGTATAGTGTACATTATTTGTATTGAGGATTATGATTGAGGAACTTTTAATGTTTTTTATTCTTTCCTCTAACAAACATCTTCAAAGACATCACGACATAGACTGTGACGTTCAGTCTTTGTTCACAACATTCTTGGCTTGAGTGCTGTGAGATGTATTCTTACCAGTTACATAAATACACTTGTAACTGCGCTTAGAACTGCAACTTTGGACGCTGGTTGCAGCTCAATCTTCTCGATATTAGATCTTACATCCATCTGATGTTTAAGAGTTTTTAACATCAGGTTAATCTCACGAAGGGCGCCATATAACTGTTGGAGCTCATTAGGATGAAGCTCGTCCGAACGTTTTTTTATTATACTTAGTATTCTATCGCGCCTATGCTCAAATATGTTAAATATTTCTTTCATTTTTTCACCTTGAATAAGAGAGTAGTGTCAAATTATATATAGATAACCAATAGAAAGTACGACAGATACGACAACAAGGTAAAATCTAATTCTTGATAGTATCATGTCCAAATCAGAGAGGCGAGACTCTTTCTTTTAGAAATTTATATTTAGAAATGTATAAAACTATATAATTAATGCTGAAATGTCGATCCATGTAGAGTGAAGCTTTTCTCTGTGAGGAGGAGACTAGATTTTTCTTATCTTTGCTACAAAAAATCCTCCTGTGTTATTGTCTTGCGGCCAAATCCTTAAACAATGTTTGACTCCTTTATTATAACTCTCTCCTTCAAACCCCATTACAGCTGGACTGTGATTTATATTAAGTTTGATTTTCTCTATCCTAGCTTCTTGATGGTTATCTAATAAATAAGATATAACTCCTTCATCTTCTTCTGGCTCTAATGAACATGTAGAATAGACAAGAGTCCCGCCTTTTTTTAGATTTTTGCAGAAAACTGTCTCTAGAATAGATTTCTGGTTTCTAGATAATCTTTTTATTAAAGCTGGATTCCACATACTAACTGTTTTTAGTGATTTTCTTATAGTACCTGTACCTGAACATGGAGCATCGACTAAAATCTTATTGAACTGTTGCTTAAAGCTGCGGGCATCCATTTGGGTAACTATTACATTTGTACAACCACATCGCTGAAGGTTAATACCAAGAGCTGCAAGACGTTTGCCTGTCAGGTCATTTGCAACTATGATGCCTCTGTTCTTCATTATAGCAGAGAGTTGTGTTGTCTTGCTTCCTGGTGCTGCACAACAGTCTAAAACTATATCAGTTGGTTTTGGGTTAAGAACAACTGGAGGGATCATGCTAACTGCTTCTTGAACATAGATATAACCGAGAGAATGCTCGGCAGTGTTACCAATATCGCGTCTACCAGTTTCATGGGAAAAGTAAAATCCTTCCTTACACCAAGGTATCTGCTTTAGGTGCCAGTCTTTCATCCTTCCTTTTATCCTATTGACACTAATTTTGATTGTGTTAATTCTTATCGATCTATCGAGGTAGCTTAAAGAATATTGTTTGAATTTTTCAAACTCTGTCAATTTGGAGTAACGTTCTATAAATGTGGGTTTAAACTCTAGTTCTGCTGCGTTAGGGTTGATTTTAGGCATGCTACTATGGTTATTACATATATTAATATATGTTGTGGTTAATGAAATTAATAAAAGCTAGAAGCACTAACTATAACATTATATATAACATAGGAAAATATAACATAGAGAAAGATCTTAGCTAGATGATTATAAACAAAACTAGACACAATAATAAACAGGTTATAAAATTATAATAAATAAGTAAATAATTGAAAAATAAATAAAACAGGTAGATGATAGACAGAGTAACAGGAAATTATTAATTTGCATTTTAAGGGTGAAGACTCTAAGTGTTACATCTTGGCAAACATTACAAATAATAATTTTTGATTTAAATAACCTTTAGAGTTATTTCTAAGAATTTAACAGTATTGCTTATTCCACTAAACTTTCTTGACCATATAAGGTCCCTGTTTTTTATACTTTTGTTTGCGATAATATTCCCGCACACCAACACCAGAAATAATGACAATCTTATCCTTATCATGCAGCTTTGCAATTTTCTCTGCTAGCTTTAACAACCTCTTACCAAGACCACGGTGTTGAATATAGGCTTTCTTTCCAAGAGCAGCAGGTTCACCGTAAACATGTAACTCTCGTATTAATGCTGTTCCTTTAGTTATCTCTTTTCTTAACTGAACTGATGGGAAACGCATCCTGCAAAAGCCAAGCAAAGATTCGCCACTTATAGCTTCAATAAAAAATTCTCTACCATGGCTAGCTTCATATTCTATAGTATTATAGGTTATCTTTCCTAATGTCTTTAAAGTTCTGCCAACCTCTCTACATCTGATGCAACTACATTTAATATTGCGAAGCTTCATTAACGAATGAATGTACTGACGGAGATTCGTCTTATTAACACCTGCTACAATTTTATAACTTGGGATATCACGCTGCACTCGCATGATTCTGCAATATTTAGGAACAAATTTTTTGAAGTCTGCAATTAAAGAAGCAGCTTGTTTTGTTGTTAATGGTTTAAATTTGCCTTTCTTGTAAAGCTGATATAACTTTGTACCTTTTATTACTATACACGGATAAATTTTTAGCATATCTGGACGATAGTCTGAGTCAGAAAAAAGCAGTTTCATTCCAGCCAAATCATAACTTCTATTCACAAATAAGCCAGGCATGTAATGAAAATTGAGTTTAAACCCAAGATCTTTCAAGGTTCGGATAGAGTCTATATTATCTTGTACTGTGTGACCTCGTTTAATCTTTTTTAGAACCTCGTCATAGACAGATTGTATGCCTAGTTCAATGCGGGTACAACCTAGATTCAATAAAAAATTACCGTGCTCAAGTGTTCCGTAGTCTGCACGGGTTTCAATTGTTAAGCCGACACATTTCACAACCGATGTTTCATTTAGTTTTTGTTCTCGCTTAAGAGATTTTTTATTTTTATTTTTTTCTTTCAGAGCTTTTTTATGGATGGACGCAACCCTTTCTTCTGAACTTACTTTTCCCGGAAGTTCAAAAAATTGCTTGAATTTTTTTATATTAATAACACCGTTTTTAAAGAAGATTCTTGAGAAATCATTCATCGCTTTAAAACAGTTTTTTATAAATTCTTGTTGGTAATTTCTAGGAAAGCTCGGAAATGTTCCCCCCATTATTATTAACTCAATTTTCTCAGGTAAGTGTCCTGTGACAATGTATTGCTCCAATCTATTAAAGATTTGCAAGTAAGGATCAAATTTATTTCTTAAAGCACGCATTGTTGCTGGTTCATAACCAGTGTAAGATTTTGGGATCCCTTTTTTAGTATAGCTAGGGCACATTATGCAGCTACCATGGGGACACTCGTATGGGGCTGACATAACTGCGATGATTGCGACTCCAGAAATTGTACGAGTTGGTTTTGTTAATAGTTGTTTTTTTAGTTTTGGTATATCTTTTTCAGAGGCATTAAGAAGGATCTCAACATCTGTTGGAGGATATTTCAGATTATATTTTTTACAAAGTTTTAACTTTAGTCTGTTGATTTTGTCTTTGCTGAGTTTTTTTGATTTTATTTCTTCTATCAGTTCATTGTAATAGGATTGCATAATATAAAGAATAAAAGAAGATTTATAAAGTTATTCAAACTAGTTTGAAATATTTTTATTTTATTTATTTGTGTTTTTCTTCAAAGTACAATCTTGTGATTGGACACAACATCTGATTGTTATTGATTCTATTTTGTTATAAGGATTTTAATGCTGAAGGAGTAGAGGAAAGATATTGAAAGGAATATTAAGAATATTTTTGAGAAGAAAATATTGAGCACTAATATTCAAATACATGTTCAAATATATTTTCTGTTTCCTAAAAAGATTAACGAGATCATTAAGTTACAATTTTTTAATCTCTGATGACTTGTTATAGTCTCTGAGAATTAAATTTTTCATATCACAGGCACTTCGATGTGGCGTTTACCGATCTTGAAGCCATAGATATAAATGTATTGCCAGAATAAGCCCCACTTACGCTCTACCTTGACTGCAAAACCTGCTTTTCTAAAAAAAGACGCGATCTTCTCGTCAGTCTCGAGCCACTCGACATTCCTGATTAGATGGAAGAATCTATCATATTCGACAACAAAGATCTTACCACCTATTGGAAGACGTTTATACCAACCTTGCATAACAGCGTCTATATTCTGCACGGTGCTTAATGTTCCAACAGATACTACAGCGTCTATTTCAGGGATAACTGGGTGTACACGCTTGTGATGCTGCTCGTCATATAAAAACTTCACGTGTGTATGACCTTTTTTGGTAACTCGGTGATGTGCTATCTTTATCTGACCCATTGAGTGACTAGTTGCATAAACCTTACCACTTGGCAACACAGCTTTAGCTAGATGCAATGTGAGCGTTCCAACATTACAACCATATTCTAGTATCTTTTTTCCACGAATAGAACCAATCAAAGTGATTAGTTTTTTTCTCATTCCCCATGGAAATAAAACGTTTTCAAGCAGATAAGTTAAAAACGCAAGCCTGTCGCTAAATGCTCTTATAACACTGGGGTTATAATATACATTAACCAAAAGATAGATTGGCAAACAAAAACCGATCAAAGAGATTGTTACAAGGAAAACGAATAACGCGTGCTCTACAATTTTAACCCAGAGGAATATTAAAACAATATTTATCATTACAATCAAGACAGGGATTATTTTTCCTAGAGGTGCTTTATAATGACGAGGATGATCTGGCATCTTATAGCGCAATATGGTTACAGATAAAATGACCAAAGAGTACATTGTAAGCTCTATAGGAACTAACATTTCAACCAATGTCCTTATCGAACCTATACCTAATATGACTATGCCACAAGTAAGAACAGCCATGAAGAGTATCGCCTTATACGGGGTTTTGTATTTCTGGTGTATGTTTGAAAATGTTCTTGGAAAAAGTTTATCGCGAGCAAGCGCTAGTACCAAGCGAGGAGAAGAAACTGCCTGGCTTGCTAGGCCACCTATTAATGCGACATATACTATTAATGAAAATATTATTAAAAGTAGACCAGAATAACCAATACTTGTTGCAACAGTTTTGAGAGGAGCTGCTGCCTCACCAAGGACCTTTGGGTGTATTACAGTTAAAAGAATAAAACTAAAAACTAACGAGAAGATAATGCTGATAACAGTACCCAATATAATCGCCTTTGGGATAACCTTTTCTGCATTTTCTGTTTCTTCTGCTAAAAAAGTTATGTCTTCCCAGCCAAAGAACATCTCTGAGATAAAAAATATTGTGACAAATAATGTTCCAATAGAAAATACTGGGGGAAAGAAAGGAACTAGATTTCTTAGATTTACATGGAATGCTCCAGGTAAAATTATCATAAGGAGCGTGCCAAGCATTATAAAAGAGAAGATATTAACTAGCCATGCGCTTTCCTTGACTCCTTTATAAACGATGCTATAAAACCCGATTATGAACATTATGCTTATAGCCATAACAATCAAGTTCGCTGTAAGCGTCTCGAAAGGAATTATGTATTTGATTGCTGCAACTATCAATAACGAAGATGTTACTCCATAAGCTAAAATAGCAGTCCAGCCAATTATAAAACTTGGGAAGCGACCATAAGCTTGCTTACAATACTCGTATGTTCCACCAACCTTAGGAAACATGCTAACTAGTTCTGCAAAACACATCGATATATATATTGATAAAAAGCCAACAATACCTAAAGCTAATAGAGATGCACCCCAAGAAAGTCTGGCAGCTATAGGTGGCAGGAACAGCACCGAGCCTCCTATAAGAGAGTTCAAAGTCATAAAGAGTACCATTCTAAAACTAAGTGCTCTCTTCAATTTTGGCTGTTGCTTTTCTTCCATTTTAACCTTGCCATTAATCTATAAAGTTCACCATAGATCAAAACTGTTGAGCTAAGCAATATAACTACAATCCAATCAAAAGCCTGAAGTTGGGTAGTTTTGAAAGCCACATTTAATGGTGTGTAGATAACGATTAACTGTAGAGTGATTGAGCTTGTGACAGCTAACAAAAGCCAATTGTTACGCTTTACCTTAAAGATAGTACTCTTTTCAGAGCGACAGTTAAATACATTAAACATTTGATAAAATACTAGTGTGCAGAAAGCTATTGTTGTTGCATAGACATAGTTTGTTCTCATGCCATAGTTAAACGCTATTAGTGTGCCAGCAGCCATTATTATACCAATAAAAAAGAGATCTAATCCACGACTTTTTGTAATTATTGGTTCTGACTTCTTGCTAGGCTTACGCTGCATTACATCTTTTGAAATAGGATCAACTGATAATGAAATTGCAGGAGCACCATCTGTAACGATATTTATCCAAAGCAAATGTAAAGCTAAGAGTGGTAATAATGTTTTACCTCCTGCTTTTAAAGTTAGTATTCCAATGAACATTGTGAGGACTTCGCCCGTATTTGAGCTTAGCAAGTACTTCAAGAACTTTTTTATATTATCATAGATGCCGCGACCCTCTTCAATAGCATTAACTATGCTTGCAAAGTTGTCGTCTGTTAATATCATGTCACTCGCTTCTTTGGAAACGTCGGTTCCAGTAATGCCCATTGCAATACCAATATCAGCTCTCTTTAATGCTGGGGCATCATTGACACCATCTCCCGTCATAGCGACAACATGATTGTGTTTCTGAAATGCTGTAACAATCTTTTGTTTATGCTCTGGATTGACTCTAGCATAAATACCAATTTCCTTAACATAGTCCTCCAGGTTTTTAATTTTGGCTAGATCTTGACCTGTCATTGCCTTTCCTTCTATGCCAAGTTCACGAGCAATTGCAATAGCTGTTGTTAAATGATCGCCTGTGATCATCACAACTTTAATACCCGCAGATTTGCATTTAGCAATAGCTTCTCTGACTTCTTGACGTGGAGGATCGATCATTGCTTGTAAGCCAACAAAAACTAGATTATCTTCTGTTTTTGGGCCATCCAAGTAACGGTAGGCAAATCCTAAAACGCGTAATGCCTTACATGCAAATTCTTCATTCTGCTTAATAATCTTTTTTTGATATTCAACAGTCATCTTCTGTTCTTTTCCATTGATTAGAACTTTTGTGCAACGCTGCAGCAAGATATCAGGAGCACCTTTTGTAAGCATTAAACATTTTCCTTCATCATCGTGTATTGTTGACATCATTTTTCTTGAAGATTCAAAAGGAATCTCATCTATTCTTGGAAATGTTGTATTAAGAGTTTTTTGTGAATACTCTGCTTTTTGTGCAGAAATTATTAACGCAGCTTCTGTTGGATCACCTATGACTTTTTCATTTTCAATCTTAGCGTCATTACAAAGAGCGCCAATTCTTAAAAGTATGTCGTAATCTTTAGGGTCAGCCAGTTTGCCATTTATTAAGAATTCTCCTTCTGGCTTATAACCTGAACCAGTAACATCAATCACTTTGTTGTTAACAAATAATTTTTTGACTGTCATCTGATTGTGTGTCAAAGTACCTGTCTTATCTGCACAGATAACAGTTGTAGAACCTAGTGTCTCTACACTAGGCAGTTTTCTTATTAGTGCGTTTCTTTTTATCAATCTTCTTACGCCTAATGAGAGCGAAATAGTAACAACAGCCGGTAAACCTTCAGGAACGGCAGCAACTGCTAGGCCTATTGCGGCCAGAAACATTATCTTAATTGAATTTCCTGAAAGAATCCCTGTAAAGAAAACAATTAAACAAATGCCAATGACTGCAATGCTCAATAATTTTCCGAGTTGTTTGAGTTTCTGTTGCAAAGGAGTTACGATTTCTTCTGTTTCTTGTATCATTGTTGCAATCTTGCCGATTTCGGATTTCATACCTGTAGCAGTTACAACAGCTAAACCTTTCCCACGCGTTATAATAGTACTAGAGAATACCATGTTGCTTTGTTCTGCAATTGGTTTATTCTCAAGATAGCAAACATGTTTCTCGACAGGTGTGCTCTCACCGGTTAGGCTTGCTTCTTGTGTTTCTAGGTTAATTGCTCTAATTAAACGAGCATCTGCTGGAACCTTGTCTCCTTCTGCTAAAACGAGAATATCTCCAGGAACTACTTCTTTAGCATCTATTTTTTGTTCTTTACCATCTCTAATGACACGGGCTTTGAGGCTTGCTAATTTTTTTAATGCTTCAATAGATTTCTCTGCTTTATATTCTTGGAAAAAACCAAGCAAGGCATTTAAGATTAGGATGGCAAATATCACTGCGGCATCTATTATCTCTTCTCTGGAATGTTCTACTAATCCTATAATTATAGAGACAAAAAATGCAAATATCAGAATGTAGATTATGAAACTTTTAAATTGTGAAAAGAAAATCTTAAGTTTTGATATTTTTTTCTCACGTATGATCTCGTTTAACCCATACTTCTCTATTCTGATTGCAGCTTCCTCGCTAGTTAAACCATGCTTATTTGTTCCAAGTAATAGGAACACATCTCTTAGTGGTTTATCGTAGTATGTCATTTTTTATCAGATAGGATAGCATTTATCAGGGAAGATAGACAGCAGAATTCCAGACAATTCTTGGGGGTCGAATTGAGAAAGAAGGTTACTGCTGTCCAACCCTTCCCTTGAATGTAAGTTTTAATCATAAAAGGAGCACCTCTTTTCTTTTGTAAGGAATATTCCATTTTGCAAATACTTCCTGCATCTCTTCATCATTCCTAATTGGAATTATGAAACAGCCAGGAACTAGAAAATCTCCGCACATTTTCTTGACTAACCCTTTCTCGCGTTTTCTACCCTTCAAAAGATAGACAAATCTTACTTTTTTTGACTTGGAGGATGTTTTTGTTAAGTCATAAGTATAGATAACATAATGCCTCGGGCTTTCGACTCTTTTCTGTTTTTTCATGATAAATCGTTTAGGCGTAGCCAAAAGTTTTGAACAAAGAAAATCTGATAAATCAGATTTTATTTGCATTGCTAAATAAAAAAAGAAGTGCGATATATGGCAAATATCAAACATGGCAAATATTGTTAATAGGTTAACTTTTTTCTACTTTATAAAGTTTACGGTTAATATATTAACTTCATATCAAAAATATTAAAGGTTAATATGTTAACCAAAAATAGACTTTATAGAATTTATAGAAAGATTTATCTTTATTAGAAAATAACAGGAAGTATGATTAGGAGACCTGTTGTTGCTGGAATGTTCTATGAGGAAAATTCTGAAGCCTTGATAGAACAGATAAAGGAATGCTTCCTCGGAAAGTTTGGACCAGGTAAATTGCCTGATGGAAATGGTAATAAACTAAGAGCTGTTATAGCTCCGCATGCTGGCTATAACTTCTCAGGGAGTTGTGCTGCTTGGTCATACAGAGAAATAGCAGAAGCAGAGTTTCCAGAAGTGTTTGTTATCCTTGGAACAAATCATCAATCACCTGCGAGCAGCGTCTCGTTGAAGGATTTTGAAACTCCACTCGGTGTTGTTAAAAATGATGTTGAACTTACTAAGAAATTGGGCGTTGAGGTAGATGAGGTTGTGCATGCGAACGAGCATAGTATTGAGGTTCAATTACCGTTTTTACAGTTTGTGTTTCGTGAAAAAAGTGAAAAATTAAAAATAGTGCCAATTTTAGTAGGAGAAGATAATAAGATTGTTGCCAAAAGACTAGTAGAGGTTATTGGAAAGAAAAGGGTTGTGTTTATTGTAAGCGCTGATTTTACACATTATGGAATACATTACGGCTATATTCCGTTTAAGCCAGATAAGATAAAGTTAAGAGAGCTCGATCTGGGTGCTGTAAAAGCGATTCAAAAAATTGATAGCTTTGCTTTTGAAAATTATTTAGATGAGACGCAGGCCACAATCTGTGGGAAGAGTGTTATTCTATGCTTATTGAAGTTCTTTGAACTAAAAAAGGAAAAGGTTAGAGCTGAATTGCTTGAATACTATTCTAGTGGTGATATATCAGGAGATTATACTAATTCTGTGGGTTACGCTGCTATCGCATTTAGATGAAAAAATGCTATTGAACAAAACAAAAGATAGGAGAATTGTAAATGAAGTTAAGCATTGCAGGAACCTGGTTAGTAAGGTTCGAGGACTAATGTTTAGGAAGAAAGTTAACTGTCGTGGCTTAGTGTTTCATTTTGCTAAAGAAAGGGTAAATTCTTTACATACACTGTTTGTGTTTCATCCTATTGATATTCTGTTTTTAGATAAACATAAAAAAGTAGTTGAAATTAAAAAAAACTTGCAACCATTTAGATGTTACAGACCAAAGAAAAAAAGTAAATATGTTGTAGAGTTGGTTGCAGGGGTTGTTAGAAGAAGTGATACAAATATAGGAGACATAATTATATGGTGATTAAATAAAAACTCTAATTTTTCAAAACAGAAATGTTGTATTAGAAAAATTAGCAAAAAAGGTTTTAAACATCACATCAATACACCAATAGAAATCTTTATAAAGCCACAATTATTAATTCGGATTAAGGGGCTGTAGTATAAACCTTAATAAATAGGGTACAATCTGGCTAGAAGGAATAGGAGCGACATGCTCTCTTCCGAGTTGATGGGTGGCTCCAGGATTGGAGCGAGGAGCTACAGTCTACTGTAGCTGTGACTTTAGCTATGGTCTGTTGAAGCTTGCTTCAATGAAGAGACCACCAGATGTTAACACAACCCTGTGTTAATAGGCGTAATCTGGGTTCAAAATTGGTAAAGTGTTATTCATTTTGCTTGTGAAAGTCCCAGCAGCCCCATTACACCCCTTAATTTAAAAGAGGTTGAAATTGGTTTTCATTAAAGGAAAACGCAAAAGTAAAAGTCCATTAGGAGCTATTGCCACATTAATAGGTACAACAATTGGAGCTGGAATTTTAGGAATACCTTATGTTGTAGCAAAATCAGGCTTACTTTATGGCTTATTCCTTATTATTTTTATTGGGGTAATAATACTGTTTGTCAATCTATTTTTTGGTGAAATTGTTTTAAGGACTAAAGGCAATCATCAAGTACCGGGATATGCTGAAAAATATACTGGAAAATTTGGAAAATTCTTTATCGTGCTTTCGTTTATTATTGGTGTATATGGCGCAGTCATTGCTTATACAATCAAAAGCGGAGAGTTTCTTATGTATGTTTTTAATGGATCTAACTCGTTTCCATACAGCCTTGCGTTCTTTGCTGTTATGTCTGTTGTAATCTATTTTGGCATAAGGGCTGTTGAACACTCCGAACTCGTCCTTGTCGGTTCATTCATATTAGTTATTCTAATCGTTTTCTTTTTAGGGCTCAAATCAGTTGACCTCAGCAATTTTGACCTTGTTCATCCAAAGTATCTTTTCCTGCCTTATGGTGTTATTCTATTCGCCTTTTTAGCTACAGGTTCTATCCCTGAGATGAAGGAACAGCTAACTCATTATAGAAAGAAGATTAAAAATGCTATTATCTTAGGAACCATCGTACCAATCATAGTCTATCTTGCTTTTGCAATCGTTGTAGTGGGTATTACTGGAAAAGATACGACAACAGGAGCAATTGAAGGTCTTGCGAATGTCATCAAGAATCCTACGGTTATTAAAGGAGCATTTATTTTTGGTATACTTGCTATGGCAACTAGTTTTATTGCTCTTGGCAGAGCACTCAAAGAAATGTACATGTTTGATTTTGGTTTTAAAAAATTTCATTCTTATCTTTTTACAGTTATGATACCTGCATTGTTGTTTTTGTTGCTTTATTTTACTGGCAATAGCAGCTTTATAAATATTTTGGGGATAGCGGGGGCTATATCTGGTGGGATTGCAGGAGCAATTATTGTATGGATGTATATAAGAGCTAAAAGGTTAGGTGATAGACAGCCAGAGTTTAGTATAAAGTTAAATAAGCCATTTGCTTGGTTTATCATTCTGGTTTTTATTATTGGGGTTATATTAAAACTCTTAGAAGTGTTTGGAGTTTTGAGGTTTTAGAAAGAAAACTAAATTTTCATTGTTACACTAAATTATATTAAGAGCAATTTTTTATTTACTAACATAATAGAAAGGATCCTGTTTCTTAAATAATTCCTTGTGACTATTTATATAATTATTTATCTTACTAATATCCCAGCCCTTTTCAGCAAGCATTTGTTTGATCTCCCACAATGATTTACCTTGCTTTACAGACGCCTTAATAAAATCATCCAAGCTTTTGATTGCCAACTGCTCCAACTGCTTTGCTGCTTTTTTAGATAGCGATGCTTCTGGTATATATTTTGGTTCTTTAAAAAAGCCTTTTACCTTATGTCTTGGCTTTAGTTGTTGTTTCAGAAATTCAGTTTTAGATTTTTGCTTTAATGGAATTGCTTCCTTTTCTTCTTCTTTTTTAATGTATTTTCTAAACACAGTGATGACCATCCAAATTAAAGCTATTACAATTATAATAATTAATGTGATCAAAGCGATTGTACTAGTAGATAGCGATAACTCGCCTGTTACATTTCCTGTAATCTGATTTTGGTTCGAGTTTAGATTCATCAAGGACGAGTAAGAAAATATTCCTGTAAATATAAGAATTAAAAACAACATCTGCCCCTTTTTTGTATCCATCACAATTAAGAAATAGAAAAGAGATTTATAAGTTTTTTGCTTATTTTTATTTTTATTTGCTTATTCTTATTCTGCTTTATTCGCTCTTTGGCGTTACTATCAACCAAACATCCCCTGTGTTTAGTTGTGACTGTCCGTCATCGACTATAAATTGGATTGTTCTAACACCAATAAAACCCTTATCTGGAAAAAATTTGACATAGCCAGACTTTTCGTCCAATTCATAATAAATATTTTTTATTTTGCTTTCTGAATAAAAAGTTAATGGGTCTCCATCAGGATCTCTGATATATCTGCTGAGATTGAGTGCATGCGGCTTATCTTGTTCCCAAACCTGATAGCGGAATTTATCTTTCTTGTCTTCTATTTCCTTAAGTTTTTGTTCTACCTCTTCTATTTCTTGGATAGGTTTGTAATCTACAGACTCAAAATCTTTCTTGAGTCTAATGTAGTTTTGATATTCTTTTTCTAGTAAAGACAACTCTACAGATTCTTCTTCTTTTTCGGTTTTGTCTTCGGTTCTATTATGTTCTTTTGTTGATGTCTGTTCTTTGACAGACTTATCTGCTGGCTCGTGTTTGAATATGTTGAGGATTGAAGCAATCCTATCAAAGATGCCTGTTTTGTTCTCTAACTGTTTAGTCTGTTTTCCTTCAGCTATGGAAGATGTGGAAGAAGGTGTAGCAGCTAAAGGTGGCTTTTCTTTTCCCATCTCATCTCCTTTAATCGTCACAATTTTTATTGATAAGATCCATATACCAAACAACAGAACTGCTATTAAAATCACTATTATAGGAGTAAACCACCATTTTATTTTTTTCTTTGATTCTACTTCTTTAACAAACTCTTTCTTGATTTTTTTCTTTGGCTCTTTTATAACAGCCGGTAAAATTTTTAATGGAACAATTGCAAATATGCCTAGCCCAGGGCTTACCGCTTTGAAGTAATGGTATAATTCGTCTGATTTAATTCTGTTTGTTTTAAGTGTGAACCAGCGGCCATTTGTATAGTATTTCAGTACAATATCATTAGTGTTTATATTATGTTTTAATAAATAAGAACGCTCGAGCCTGAAGCGTATTATCACTTCCTTGATAGCATACTCTCCTAGATTACGAGTAGTGAATTTAAAATACTTATAGCAGTCTTTGAGCTTCTTTGCACCAAAACTGCTGTAGCCTTGTTCTGCTTTTACTATTACAGCGTCAACATCTTCTTTTAAGGAAACTTCGGCTGTTAGTATATCTAAGTTGTCAGTCTCAAAGATTAGTTTCTCTTTGCTAGAAATGAACGGAAAATACTTGAGATTAGGTTTTCTTTTATCTTGTGTTAGATGTCTAAGCTTAACCTCCTGTGATGCTATAACTAATAGTAATATAATTAATAACAGTACTACAACAAAGGTTATTCCAATAATAAGAATAATAGCTAGACTGGTATTAATGGCCTCATTTTTAGCCTGGTTGCCTAATGCATAAGCAGAACTGATTAGAACAAAAACGAATGTTAGTAATAATAGTCTTGCCTTCATTCTATCATTCTATGCCCCTTTTATTAAACACTTTTATTAAAAATAGATTAAAAAAAGAAAAAATTTAATAGTATGTTTGGCTCTCCTCAAAGCCTTCTTCTTCGTTACCTTTTAGCTTACTGAAACCGATTACTAAGCCCAAGATAACTAAGATAACTACTAATACGATCAAGGCTATGATCAAGCCAGTCTTCCAACCACTGCTTAGGCCTCCCTTTTCTCCAGCAGTTATGTTTGCACTTAAAGTAACAAGTTCTGAAACATCGTCTCCAGACTCAACTTTGACTGCAAAGTCCTGTAGGCCTTCAACAGCATCCTTATCTGCTGTCACATAAACAAGTACGCTTTTGGTTGCACCACTAGCTATACTTATAACATTCTCTGGGCGTACTTGGATGGTGCCCCATTCAATATCGTCAGCTGAAATCACAAATGTACGAGTTTCAGCAGCACCATTAGTGATGGCTATCTCATAAAGAGCTCCACCTTCGCCTTTAACGATTGTCTTTGTGTTTGTTCTAGAAACAACACTCGTTGCAGGAAGCTCTTTCTGTACTTCAGCACCAATAACCTGGACTGTAGCTTTTTCAGATGTTTCTCTTCTACCATCAAAGTACTTTGCAGTTACAACCAGATCATAACTGCCTGATTCAGCATCTGCTGGAATCCTCAAGTATAACTCTTCTGAAGTTGTCTTTTCCTTGGCATCTAGCTCGTCTATGTAATCTGACGCACTAACACCTAGCTCAGGAATCGAAGCTGTTACTTTAATACCATCTGAGTCTTCTTCGCCAACGTTCTCAATCCTTACAGTTGTAAGCAATGACCTACCAGCCTTAACAGAATTCATTGGGCTGAGGATAATGTCACGGATTAAAATGCGTTCATCACCATCTTCATCTCCTACTAAGTGCAGGTTGTATGTATACTCTTCTAAACTTCCTTCTTTACCGTAGATCAAAATCCTTAAGTCATAATATTCGTCACTGTCCATTAAATCTGGAAGCTCAATCTCAAGCTCTTTTGTTACTGTGTCGCCTTCGTCTAGGTCGAAACGTCTTGTGGTGTCAGTTAGATCTCCGTGCTTGTAGCCGCCGATCTCTGCTCTGATCTTTAAATCCTCATAATCCTGATCGTCAGCTTCTAACTCTATTGAGATATCAAGCTTATCGCTTAATTCAACAAGCTTAGTCTCATCACCAAAAGGATCAATCTCCTTGTTGTTTATCTCTAAGCTCTCTATTCTTGGCAAAGCACTTGCCATGCCAACCACTAATATTCCTATTAGGAATACCAACAAAATGCTAAATTTAGCCTTCATTTTATTTACCCCCACTAAGTTGGTTTTTAACTATTACATTTCGAATGTTTGTAACTATTCGAAAGTAATCACAACTTATATATAAACATTACTGTGTTCGAGTATATGTTTATTTTATTATTTTACTGTAATCTGTCTATATTTAATGCGATGTAGGCTATCGTCTTCCTTGCCGTTTATTGTTATGCGGATATCATAAGTTCCTAGCTTAGCATCCGCAGGAATAACAAACAAGATATTTTTGCTAACTACATCGTCTTTCTTTAGTCTGAATGGACCGATCTTGTTCCTTAGACCTAGTTCGTCTATAATTGCTGTTACTTCAACATCTTTTAGGCTGTTGTGCTCATCTGTATTCTCGAGAGAGATAGACAACACAAACTCATCTCCTGGACTAACAACTTCATTGTCTAGCTCTAAGCTCTTCACTAAAAGTCTACGTCGTGGTAGAGTGATCTCGCTATCGCGTTCCTCATCAGGATCGATTACAGTAAGCGTGAAAGTCTTACAAACGTCATGTTCGAGATCTGCTACACATACCTCTATTTCATTATCTCCAAGGTACTTTTTACTTGGAACCCATCTAAACAAGCCTGATTCTTTATCAATAGTCATTTTGTTGTTTATTGGGTTTACTAAATAGAAGTATATAGATTCGCCTTCAGGATCTGCAGCCTCAAACTTAAACTTGTACTGCTGATTAACATAAGCATCTGGCATAGCTGTTGTTATTATATATGGCGCATTATTTGTGATTGTGATTACGTGTGTTGCTGTGCCTGTCAAGCCTTGGTTGTCTGTTACTGTTAGTGTTACAGTGTATTCACCAGATTCTTCATAAATATGGGTTACTATTGAACCTGTTTTTAATTGTGTTAATTCCATAGCACAGTATCTTTGGTTGCCAGAATAAATAATTTCATTAAGGCTGACCTTAAGATCGCCAATTGTTGTTGAATGTTCATTTAAAATCGTTGTTTGTATATTGTTAACATTTAACTGACATGCGTTATCATTTATTTCAACAATTTCAATTTGGTACTCTACCCCATTAATGGTGTATATTCTATTTTCCCCCTCTTCAAACCATCCGTAATAGTCTGGCTCACCAAAGTCCCACAGATAACTAACTATCGTTATCGTACCACCATCAGGATCAGAGCTGCCAGAACCATCAAATGTAATCTCTTCTAGGACAGAGCCTGTTGAGGGTGCTAAGATGACAGCAGTTGGTGGATACATGCTTTGAATTATTACTTCTGCTGTATCTATACCAATTGCACCATTGTTATCAGTTACTATTAATTTTGCTGTATATGTACCTGTAGAAGTGTAGGTGTGTGTTGGATTTGCTAGATTAGAGGTAGCACCATCACCAAAGTCCCAAAAGTAACTTACTATCTGACCATCTGGATCATAACTTCCTAATGAAGTAAAGCTAACAGGGATGTTAACCAAGCCAGAGTAAGGACCATTTGCTTCTGCTACTGGTGGCTCTGTTACACCTTCTTGGATTCTAGCCAATGTTGAGTCTGTACCTTCCAAACCATCGTTATCTGTAACAGTTAATACAATAGTGTAGTTTCCAGCTTCTTGATATGTGTGTGTTGGATTTGCTAGGTTAGAGGTAGCACCATCACCAAAGTCCCACAAGTAACTTACTATCTGACCATCTGGATCATAACTTCCTGATGAAGTAAAACTAACAGGGAGATTAACCAAGCCAGAGTAAGGACCATTTGCTTCTGCTACTGGTGATTCTTCACAACTATAAACCGTAGCTGTTGTTGTTGTCATGTTATCATAGCCATCATTGTCTGTAACCATAAGTGTCACCAAGAATGTTCCTGTTTGGGTGTATGTGTGCTGGACAATAACATTTTTTGTTGAGCCACTTGAATCCCCAAATGTCCAGCTATATGTAACAATATTACCATCTGGATCATAACTATTAGAGCCATCAAAAGTGATTGGTTGGTTGACGCAACCTGTGTATGGTCCAGTTGTTAAAGCCACGGGAATATTGTTATCTGGGATTGGAACTATTGCGTCTAGAAAATTAACAGTTCGGATTGCACCAGTTCTCCTATCTAAATTATAGGCGCTAACAAGCTGGTTGTTTAAACTAACTTCGCAATAGAATAGCTGATCATTCGTGTTTAAAGAACAGCTTGTATGGAAATTGCGACCATATTGATCCTTGCTATCAAGCTCGCATCTAGCAGAGTTACAAAAATTTTGATTTGTGATATCACCATCTACAAATAGATTGTCTGTATCAGGAATGTAATTCGTTGCAGAATGTGTTACTTTATAATAATAGTCGGTTGCAATATAAAAGCTCACTACTGTGCCACTTCTTGTTTCCTCTCTCCTGTATTGCTCTTCTGGATGTGTGTTATTAACAAGAACACTTATTTGTTCAATATAATCACCTGCTTCCTTATCTTTCGCTGCTGTCTGAAATAACATATGTTGGGAAGCAGCATTTTTCTTTAGGAAATTTACACGAGCCACATAATCTTTAGATGGGTAGTAGATAAAAGCAGTTAATGGCGCGCCATTTTTATAAACCTCACAATAGCGATTTGTTTGCTTGAGCACGTCAGGGCGACAGGTTGTTGTATAGACATTATTGTTAGATGTTTTTGATAGAGTACAATCGAGATTATTTCCTGCGCATGTGCTAAGTTGAGAATCAATAAATAGATAGTCAACATCTGACTGATAACCATTGCTACCATATACTATATAGTACAAAGTATCGGCATTAATGTTTTGAAATTTCGCAAGATCGTCAACAGGCTGCATCACGCTGACTGTTGGTTCTGCAGTGTTTTCACTTATCAAACTTGTATATGTTTGTATTGAATCCTTTGTGTCATAGTCACGAGTTTCTGTTGCGAAGTTATAAGCTGAAACCGTTGCTATCATGAGCAAGGCAAAGATGATTAATGTGACCAGCTTCTTCATTTTTTAACCCCCTATTGTTTATCGTTCACCTGTTAAATTAATAACCAAAATAAGTAAAAAATTATGGTAATTTATCCTCTATTCCAGCACTACATGTTCCATCGGATAGGCAATTAAATTCTTCTATTTCTACACCTGCCATTGATGGTGGTGCAACAGATCCTTGGCTACCTTGTATGATTGTTTCTTCGCCGCTCTCTTTACCTAATAAATAAAAGATAAGGGCGATTCCTCCACGTTCTAACCATTGGCGTTTCTTAATTTTCTCATATTTGACTTGTACATTATTAAGACTAGCTTGCTTGTCGGCTAAAGCTTTTTTTACATCCTCAATTGTGGTATTTGCTGTGTTCAGTTCGTTTTCTAGGTTGTCTATTTTTTTATGTGCCTTGTTCAAGTCGTTATTTGTAGCTATTAACTCACCTATGATTTTTCTTCCCCCAAGCTTATCACCAAAAAGCCACATATCAAAGTAAAAGTAATTGTCAAACATAGCATCCCATAATGGAAGATCTACTTGATCTCTGTTATTTTGGTTGAAATAACGACCGTTTTGATCTACCATTGCTTGTAATGTTGGTGCTCCTGTGTTCTGTACTATGTCGCCAGTGCTTGATTTTAGACCACGAACATAAATAACTCCCTCCGGTGTGTTAATCCAACCTCCATTTGTTAAGCCTGTTCTGTCAGCAAGACCTATTTCTGTATCGTCTGTGCGAACAGCATCTTCAAGCCTGAAATAGTAGATGCTGTTTGGTTGAGTTTCATTTGTCATGTGGTAAAGGATCATTGCTAGATCATCATTGCTTATTTCTTCTGGTTCTAATGTACCGTTTCCATCTTTGTCTTTCACAAAAGGTTCCCTAGTACCATCTTTAGTCTCGTAAAAACGATTGAGGTCAAATCCATGAAAACCTGTTGCATCATTCAATAAACTTGTCAATGCAAATAATTTTTCACGATAGAGTTCTGCAGGAGTGTTAAATCTCTTTGGGACTAAATCGTTTGGTATGCTTGGATCTGCATAGGTAGTCTCTGTTTTAAGATAATCGACAAAGTCTAGAAGTAATGCATCCTCATTAATAGGTGGATGATAGAGCTTATCTATACCTGTTATCTGAGCTACTTCTTCGCTTATCTCTCCTAACTGATACAATGCCGCTGCATAAGATCCACCAAGCCCTTCTATACCTAAATCATAAACACTGGTAGTTGAGTACTCTGCAACATAAACATTTCCATCTGGTTTTTCTATTGCTTTTGCATCCAAGATGTAGGCTTTTTTGCCCAAAATATACGGATCTAGATTACATACGTTGATCAGATTATCGTCAATCCGACCTGCGTTTTTAAGTTTTATAACATCTTCAGCAGGCATATAGAGCTTTTCACCCTCGTTACTGAATGGGACAGGGATTGTGTATTCACCAGTATCATCTTGTTTGAATAGACCGCATTTTTTTTGATATTCTTCAAGTGTTTGGTATTTGAGTGGCTGACCACGTAAAGTTTCGCGAAAATCTTTTGCTAATGCTGGAGCTGCGATACCTGCTGTTAAAAAAGTACCTAGAATTGTTGTTGCAATTGCTTTTTTAACATATTTAACAGAATCCAAAATTGAATATTTTTTCATTTTAATTTCCCCCATTTGTTTTATTAATCTCTGGATAGTAATGAACATTAATCCCCCTTTAACCTAGTGAAGAATGTGTTACTTATAAAGTTTTCGGTTATGTTGCCATTCTTCAATGGGTACAAAACCAATAAATATGGCCTCTTTTTATATTTTTCTATGATTGTGAATATAATTGGTGGAGGTCCTGCTGGCAATTATCTTGCTTACCTTCTAGCAGAAAAAGGAGTTAATGTTAAGATTTTCGAAGAGCATGAAACTATAGGAATGCCTGTCCAATGTACAGGAGTTGTAACAAAAGATCTTTTTGATCTCATCCCTAAAGATAAAAAATTCGTCACAAATGAAATAAATAAAGTAGAGGTATTTCTTGACGAGGAAAAGGCTGCTGAGTTTGAAGTAGAAAACTATGTTATCGATAGAACAAGGTTTGATGGATATATTGCTAACATGGCGAAAAAAGCTGGTGCAAGGTTTTTTCTCGGACATTCTTATTTATCGGGAGATGAAAAAGAAATATGTGTAAAAAAAGGTGGAAAGATTAAAACCTTCAGGGGGGATATTCTTGTTGGAGCTGACGGACCATTAAGCAGGGTTGCTCGAGAGAATAGTATGGTAAAATCTAGGATTTTTTATCATGTGATACAAGCTGTCGTGAAAAAGAAGAATAATGAACACTCGTATAGAGCATATTTTGGAAAATTCGCTCCAAGGTTTTTTGCATGGAAAGTTCCGAAGGACAAGAATACATTCCTTATCGGAATTGGCGAATTGTGCGACTCGAAAAAAAAATTTGAAGAGTTTATGGAATTTCAAAAAATAAAGCCTGCGGAAATTCAGTCTGGGATGATACCTGTTTATAACCCAAACTATCAGGTTAGAAAAGATAATATTTTTCTGTTGGGGGATGCAGCTGCGCAAATAAAAGCTTCCACTGGTGGAGGAATTATTCCTGGATTGAGGTTTGCTTTACGCTTGAAAGATGCGATTTTATATGGAAAATGTTATAATAATAAAGATAAGAGTTTGATGATGAATCTTAGATTTAGAAAAGTTCTGAACAGAATGAGTAAGCGAGATTACGAATTATTATTGAAAATTATGAAAAGAAAAAAGATTAGAAAAATAATTAAGGAGTATGATAGAGATAATGCAGCAAAAACATATTTTAAGTCTGCTATTGCAGATCCAAGAGTGTTGTGGTTCCCAATAAAATTTTGGTGGTGTCTGTTAAGTGATAAATTTTAAAATAACTAAATAGAAAAAGTCAAAGTTTACTCGGCTAAAAAAATATCATTCGTATATGTCTGTCTGAGCAAACTCAACACCAACCAGAACAATGATGGCACATATTTTGTCTAACTTAGGATAACGCTTTATTATTCACAAATTTTATATAATAGACGTATTATTCAACAAGAAGGGTTTTTAATGAAAAGATCAGACAAACTCGAAAAACGTAAGAGAAGGAATACTATTCTTATTGGCATCATAGTTGTAGCTGTCATGGTTGGAGGGATGTTTTTTGTTCCATTTGGTCAAGAAAACAAACAAGAAGAACTAAAATATAATGGTTACCAGTTTGCGTTGACACAATATGGTTTTGCAGTAGATGTTAATGGACAGACATTTTATTTTAGTAACTTTCCAAAGGAACTTGAAAACATAACCAACATAACCACAAATGAACAGTTTGTTTTTACTCATGATAAGATATATTTTGCAAGAAATGAGTCTGAATTGAAAGATGATAGAAATGTCAAGTCTGTTGTTTTTCAGCTTTACAGAGATAGAATTTTTCAAGACGCAACTTACGACCCTTTAGATACAAGAGACGTTCCTTTGGTTAGTTGTGATGAGAATCGCGATATTGTGATGTTAAAAATAGGAGAGAATAAAATATATAAAGACAAAAACTGTTTGGTAATAGAAGGAAAGGATTATAATGAGATTACAAAACTCGCAGAATATCTATTGTATAGAACAATAGGAATTATGAGTTGACAAGATGGAAGAAAAAAAGGAAAGCAAAGAAAAAACAATAGAGGAAAATAAAGAAGAAAAAAATGAAAAAGTAGAGATAGAGATTAAACAGGCAGAGGATGAAGGGGAAGCTATAATTAATTTCATCAGAAAGCATAAAAAAGGTATTCTTAAGTTTTGGCCATATGTGCTATGCGCAATTGTGATCGCAATTGGATTTTTGGTTAACTTCATAGGAACTGTAACATATCTGAAGATTACGGCGTTGATTGTTATTCCAATAATTATTATTCCTTTAATCGCATTTAAGAGATATACATGGATATTACTACTTTACATAATTTCCTTTACAACTTCAATTAGAATAAAAAACCTACATTTATTGAAGGTTGGCGAAAGGTATATACCTTTAGCTTTGGACCCACATGTTTTTTTGAGATACGCTGAATATATCTCTCAGCACGGAAGTTTGTACGCTATTGATATGATGAGGTATGTACCTCTTGGTTTCGATATCGCAAAAGAGGGTGTGTTTTTATCTTATTTTGTAACCTACTTGTACAGGTTCCTTAGTATATTTGTAAATGTAACTCTCGACTTTGTTCATGTGATATACCCAGTTATTGCATTTGGGATAGCATTAATATTCTTCTTTTTGCTTATCAAGAGATTATTCAACAACGAAAAAATTGCATTGCTAGCAACGTTCCTTTTAGGTATAGCGCCTGCATTCTTATACAGAACAACTGCTGGATTTGCAGATAAAGAGAGCCTCGCAACAATGTTCATGTTTATGGCTTTGTATTTCTTTGTTGAAGGTTTTAAAACTAAAAAATATTGGCAGAATATATTATTTGGTGTTCTTGCTGGCATGTTCACGGCAACAATGGGTTTAGTATGGGGTGGCGTCAAATTTGTATTTTTGATTGTTGGTGGAGGAGCACTTGTTATCTATCTTCTCAACAAGTATGACAGAAAATTTGTATATACTTATATTTCATGGTTTATTGTAAGTGTATTGATGCTCGGATTGCTGAAAGGCACTAAATATGGAGGATTACAAGGAATATTGACATCTACAACAGGAGGGATTGCTTCGTTGTCTTTATTGTTAATCGTTGTTCATTACATATTATACAGATGTGAAAAAACTGCTAAAATAGTTAAGTTAAAAGAGAAAATAAATTTTCCGTCAACGGTTGTGATTTTTATTACACTTTTAACGGTGATTATTGTTCTTTTAGCTATAATAAATTTTCCACTTCTGAAACTTCAGTTTTCTGGTGTATATAGTCAGGTTTCAACTGGTTTATCTGGAAGTAGATTAGGACAGACAGTGGCAGAGAATAGACAACCTTATTTTGCAGGGGAATGGAAACAAAGTTTCGGGCCTACCATCATAGGAATTCCTATTTATTTTTTTCTGTTCTTTATAGGTTCTATATTGTTGTTTTATAATCTTGTAGAGAAAATTAAAAAATATAAATGGGCCTTAACTTTCGGGTATGGCATTGCGATATTCGGTTTGATTTTCAGCAAATACTCAAGGGACTCTATTCTAAATGGAGAAAACGGATTTTCTATCTTTGTTTATCTAGGTTTACTTGGGTTCTTCTTGATATTTGTTGCATTCGTGTATATCTTTACATACTTCAAAGATAAAAAAACATTTAAGATGTTTAGAGAGATAGATACGGGCTTAATTTTTGTTTTTATATGGTTCTTGTTGATGATAATTGCTGCTAGAGGAGCTTCTAGACTGATGTTTGTTTTTGTACCAATAACTGCTATTTTAGCAAGCTATCTTGTTGTACAAGCAATAAAAATCATACTAGGAAAATTCGAGAACAAGTATGTATTTTATGCAATTACAACATGTATTATTATATTTTCACTTTTCGCCTACAAAAAGGTTTTTGGCTTGAAGAGTAATCCTACATTTGTTCTTGTTGCATTGATAATGGTAATGCTTGTTGTATTGGTACTGCCTATGATAAAAAATTACGATAGTAAAGGTATCATGGGGCATATCGTAGAGCGAACTCTTTGTTTTATTTTGATAGTAAGTATATTAATATTCTCCATTTATGGAGCAACATTGATCTCTACATCAAGTGCAAGAAGCACTGGATTAAGCTTTAATTCACAATGGCAACAATCAATGAACTGGGTAAAGAATAACACTCCAAAGAATGCAGTGTTTGCACATTGGTGGGACTATGGATACTGGATTCAAACACAGGCTGAACGTGCAACAATATTAGATGGCGGCAATCATATTGCATATTGGAATTATCTAATGGGAAGAGAGGTCTTAACAACACCAGATGAAAAAACTGCTTTGAAATTTTTGAGAACCCATAACGCTACTCATTTGCTGATTATAAAGGATGAAATAGGTAAATACACTGCTTATTCCTCTATTGGCTCTGATGAAAATTATGACAGATATTCTTGGATAAACACATTTGTCAAAAACAACAAACTGACACAAGAATCGAGAAACGGAACAACATATTATTACACAGGGCAATATGCGCTAGACGGGGATTTTATTTATAAAGGCAGAGTTTATCCTGGTGCTGCAAAGTTTGGCTATAATTTTAATTTTCAGAATACGCCTGTTGCTGTGGTTGTTGCTGTCGAACTGCCAACAGAAAACATTCGCGTTCTTGTTCCAAACAGTACAAACTATTCTGTAACAGAGCAAATCAAACAGCCAAACATGATTATATCATACAATGGCCAACAAACTAAGATACCATTGGAGTGTATATACATTGGAGATAAGATGTTGACTGAATTCTACGGGGGACAAAAAGAAGGTTATAAAGGTTGTTTGCGTATAATTCCTGTTTTTAAGAGGACTAGTAATGGTTATCAGTTAGCTGATCCTATTGGAGCTGGTTTGTTTTTAAGTGAGCGTGGTGTAAAAGCATTGTGGGTACAATTATATCTACTAAATAAAAAAAGTGATTATTTTAAATTAGTTTATGATGATAGCGATCCTCTATTGCCAGGAGGAAGTGCTGCTCCTCTAGGGATACTTGAAGGTGTTGGTCTTTGGGGACCTTTGAAAATATGGGAAATAAACTATCCCGATGATCTAAGAATCGAACCAGAGCTGGCAGAACGTTACTTAATGACACAATTCCCGGAGGATATTTCTAGTAGATTTACTCCGTAATTCTAAAAATGTCAGAAGCACAAAAAACATTTAGAAAAATTGTCAAGGGAGCTGGAATAATATTTATTGGATTAACATTCAGCAAGTTATTTTCTTATATATATAAGTTTGTGATTGGTCGCATGTTAGGAGTAGAGATCTTTGGTGTGCTAGCATTTGCCTTGATGTTGCTTGGTTTTGCTTGCACAATTTCAGGGTTAGCGATTAAAGAAGGCACACTTAGGTATGTCTCATTTTTCAAGGGGAAGAGAAAATGGGACAAAATAAAAGGTACGGTTGTTAGCTCATTTCAGATAGTAGTTCCTATATCTGTGCTAATGTTCGTCGCATTATTTTTTATGAGCAACTATATTTCTCAACTCTTCTTACAACCTGATCTAGCGTTATTGTTAAAACTGCTAAGTTTTTCTTTACCGTTAATCATTATAACCGAAATTCTATCCTCGATAACACTTGGATTGCAGAACGTCAAATATTATGTTTTATTTCCCTTGTTTCTGAATAATTTTCTAAAATTGGTATTAACAATAATATTGATTGTCTTCGGTTTAAGACTGGTTGCTTTGGGTGCTGGTTACACAATTTCCTTTTTAATAGTCACAATCGCATTTGGTTATTTGACTTTTAAGAAAATACATAAAATATGGATCAAGTATAAGCCAAGATATAATAGGATGGAACTGATTAAATTTTCTTGGCCGCTGTTGCCTTATACAATAATTTGGTCTGTGATGGGTTGGATTGATACATTTATGATCAGTTACTTCTATAAAGATTTTTCTCTCGTAGGGAGTTATAATGCGGCTTTGACTATAGCAACTATTTTAATGATCGTTCCAATGATCTTTATGACAATTTTTAGTCCTATCATCACAGAATTATACGCTAGACATAAAAAGAAAAATATAAAACTATTAAATAGACAGATTAATAAACTAATTTTCCTAGCTAATTTTCCATTACTATTAATCTTTACAGTATTTCCAGTTGTGATTATAAGGATGCTCTTTGGTCAAGATTTCTTAACAGGTGCGAATTCTCTTATAGTGTTAGGCATTGGTTTTTTTATTTTTGGTATTGCAAATTCATCAATTGTTCTTTTAAAAACTATAAAGAAAACTAAAATCAACTTAATAAATTCTATTATTACAATTGTTATTAACATTACTTTGAATTATTTTTTAATTCAAGCTTATGGAATAATCGGTGCAGCAATTGCTACTGCTATTTCTTATATCATCTACAGTTTATTGGACATAATACAAGCACACCATTATATGAAAATGCAACCAATCAGCAAACCGACTATTAAAGCAATTTTTGCAGGAGTGATTCCTTTCATAGCATTAATCTATTTGAAAATGCTTTACACATTTAATAGTATACTTCTAGTAATAACGATTGGTATAGTATTTTTAGCAACTTACTTAACAATGTTATTACTACTGAAGTTTTTTGAAGAAGATGATATTCAGCTAATAAGAGCAATATTCCAAAAAGTTAAACTATCTAAATCTAAAAGAACATAAACTATTCTAATCTAAAAATAACTTTAAGTTAATAGTTACTTCTTACAATCTACACTCGTTATTAAACTGCTCCTAAAATGAGTGTGCCTGATTGTACTAACTTTGTACGTATGGTACAAACTGAATGGCAGTCTGCTTTAAATAAAAAAAACAGAAAAATATTTAAAACAACAAACAGTAATCTCTTTAAGGGGGGAGAAACATGGCAAAAAAAGCACTTATAACTGGCATAACTGGGCAGGATGGATCATACTTAGCAGAATTTTTGTTAAAAAAAAAATATGAAGTATATGGCATCATAAGGAGGTCTAGTTCTTTTAATACAAGTAGAATTGACCATATATATCAAGATCCACATGAAAAAAAATATAAACTTAAATTAGTGTACGGTGATTTGTCTGATGCAAGCTGCGTCGCTAAAATCATCAGAAAGGTAAAGCCTGATGAAGTGTATAATCTAGGAGCGCAGAGTCACGTTAGGGTTAGCTTTGACATTCCAGAGTATACTGCAGACGTTGTAGGTTTGGGAGCATTGAGAATTTTAGAAGCAATAAAAGAATTTTCTCCGCGGACAAAATATTATCAAGCATCTAGTAGTGAGATGTTCGGTAAAGTAAAAGAGATACCACAGACTGAAAACACGCCGTTTCATCCTATGAGTCCTTATGGGTGTGCAAAGGTCTTTGCATATTGGATCACTAAGAATTATAGAGAAAGTTATGGTATATTTGCATGTAATGGTATTTTATTCAACCACGAATCACCAAGAAGGGGTGGAACATTTGTAACAAAGAAGATAACGCGGGCTCTTGTTAACATAAAACTTGGAAAGCAAGAAAAACTTTATCTTGGAAATCTAGATGCTAAAAGAGATTGGGGTTATGCAAAAGATTATGTTGAAGCAATGTGGTTGATGCTCCAACAGGATAAACCTGATGATTATGTTATTGCAACTGGTGAAACGCACTCGGTTAGAGAGTTTGTTGAAGAAGCATGTAAAATTCTCGGTTTTGATCTTGAGTGGCAAGGAAATGGCCTAGAAGAAAAGGGAATCGATAAAAAAACTAGGAAGGTAATTATAGAGATTGACCCTAGATATTTTAGACCCGCTGAAGTTGATCTGCTTTTAGGCGACCCAAGCAAAGCATTAAATCAGCTTGGGTGGAAAATAAACACTAAATTTAAAGAACTTGTTAAGCTTATGATTGAAGCTGATCTAAAAGAAGCACGGGATAAGGGTTGAAAAATGGATTTGACCAATAAACGGATTGTAGTTACTGGTGGAGCAGGGTTTCTTGGAAAACGAGTAGTTCAAAAACTTAAAGAAAAGGGAGTTACCGATATATTTGTTCCAAGGTCAAGAGAATTTGATTTAAGAAATATTGAAGCATGTACTAAAGTTGTAAATGGTGCTGACATAATTATTCATCTAGCCGCAAAGGTTGGAGGCATTGGCCTTAATAGAAAAAAACCTGGTGAGTTGTTTTATGATAATCTTATAATGGGTATACAACTGATGGAGCAAGCAAGACTTGCTGGAGTTCAAAAATTCGTGGCAATTGGGACGATTTGTGCATATCCTAAGTTTACACCCGTGCCATTTAAGGAAGAAAATCTATGGCAGGGTTATCCTGAAGAGACTAACGCACCCTATGGATTATCTAAGAAGATGTTGCTTGTACAATCTAAAGCTTATAGGAAACAGTATGGCTTCAATTCAATATTCTTACTTCCTGTAAATCTATATGGACCAGGAGATAATTTTGATCCAGAATCCTCACATGTAATCCCTGCTCTAATAAAGAAGTGTGTTGATGCTATTGAAAATGATGAAGATTGTATAACCGTTTGGGGGGATGGTTCTGCATCAAGAGAATTTTTGTATGTTGAAGATGCTGCAGAAGCCATAGTACTTGCTACTGAAAAATACAATAAGTCCGAACCTGTAAATCTTGGTAGTGGCTTTGAGATCACAATAAAAAATCTTGTTAAGTTAATTGCAGAGTTAACAGGTTTTAATGGACAGATTAAGTGGGACACAACTAAACCAAATGGTCAGCCAAGAAGGCTGTTAGATGTTTCAAAAGCTAAAGAAGAATTTGGGTTTAAAGCCCGAGTTGATTTCAAAGAAGGATTGAAAAGGACTATTGAGTGGTATAGACAACACGGGCGGAAATGATAGAATGTCTAACAAATGTGTTCTTTGTAATTCTGAAAAATCGATTTTGTTAAAGACTGGAAACAAAAAAATTAATAATTTTATATGTAAAAAGTGTGGATTAGTCTACGTATGGCCAACTGTTAATGAAAATCGTATTTTCTCTTACTATAAAAATGGTCATTATGATTCTAGTCACAATGTCAAAATTAGATTCTCGAAAAAAAGATTGGAAGGGATATTCCTGGGTGCTAACGATAAATATAACTATATCTATAAATACATTAAAAAACACATTAAAAATAAAACTGTATTAGAAATTGGTTGTGCTACAGGACATATTTTAAACATATTTAAACTAAAAGGATTTGATGTCTTGGGTGTTGAACCTTCAGAGAAACTTGCTGAATTTGCAAAAATTAATTATAATGTGAATGTAGTAAATGACATGTTTGAAAATGTGAAGATTAATAAGAGCTATGACTTAGTCTTATGTTTACATACATTAGAACATGTGATTAATCCAAGAAGATTTCTTTTAAAAATAAACAAACTAATGTCAAATAATTCTATTTTATTTATAGAAGTTCCAAATATTTACAAACCTCAGAATAGCCTCAAAAAATTTTTCGATTGTTCACATTTTTACACTTATTCGCCTAAAACATTGTGGAATATGTTAGCTCTAAATAAATTTAAAATAATTTATTTGGATACAAAAAATTCACAGATAAAAGCTTTTTGTATTAAAGACAAAGACATAAAGCCGATTATTGATCCTAACGAATATAAACGAGAGATTACTTTTCTTAATAGATACAAAAAGAATTACATCATTAAGGGATATTTCATTTCTAGTTTTTTTAGATTTCTGAAATATAAATCCACAATTTTATTGCCAATTAGTTTGCTAAAAAAAATAAAAAGATTTAAAAAATACAAAAAGATCAAATTCAACATTGTTTTATAAAAATAAAGGGAGTAAGGGGTTATCATTTTGAAAGTATCAAAAAATAAATTAAAAAATTTTGCATCTTTAATATATAGATTAAGTGAACCTCTTTTTAATCCAAAAAAAACCATAAAGGGAGTACCTTTATATATAAACTACATAAAAGATTGGATAAGGTATTCACAATTAGAGAACAACGAAAAGCTTAGAATAAAAAATGCGTTTCCTTGTATTTATGATAAGACTAAAACCACTTCGATTGACACACATTATTTTTATCAAGATATATGGGCATTTAAAAAGATTCTAAAATCAAAAGCTAAGAAACATATTGATGTTGGTTCGAGAATTTATTTTGTGGGGGTATTAACGGCAATAACAAAAGTTATTTTTATAGATATCCGTCCTTTGGTTACAAATTTGAATAATTTCGAATCAAGGAAAGGTAATATTCTTACACTACCATTTGAGGATAATAGTATTAAATCTCTATCATGTTTACATGTTGCAGAACATATTGGTTTAGGAAGGTATGGTGATACGCTAGATCCGCGTGGGTCTATCAAGGCATGTGAAGAATTACAGAGAGTGCTTGCCAAAAAAGGAAATCTGTATTTTTCTTTACCTGTTGGGAAACCGCGCACATGTTTTAATGCTCACAGGGTGCACTCCCCAAGACAGATCCTTAGGTATTTCGATGAACTTAAACTTATAGAATTTTCGGGTATTGATGATAATGGTCGTTATATAGAAAACATAGACACAGATGTTTTAGAGAAGTCGAATTATGCATGCGGATTATTCCACTTTAGAAAGGAATAACAACACTAGAAAACAAATAAAAATCTAAAAGTAAACAACTGTGGGCTGAAGCCCACAGCATTTCGCTTGGGTAGCGTGGCTATTCAAGCTTAGGCACAAAAACCTACCAATGATTTTTGTGCACGCATACGCTGTTGCTTAAGTCGA
>QMQO01000009.1 GCA_003650545.1 Candidatus Woesearchaeota archaeon
TGGTGACTTATGCGATGGTGATCAATCCTGTTGTGAGAATAAATTAACATCTCCACCCTGTTATTGGGATGGATATTGTCAAGGAGAAATCCAGGGTTGTGGTGATGTTCTAGACGAAAGTCTTTGTGCTCAATTAGCCAACATGGGTGCTCCATGCGGTTGGGATAATGGACAATGTGTGGAATCAGGTGGTGGTCCTCCTGGCGAATTAGTTTGTTTAGGCGGACCTGATAATTGTCCTTTAGTACCTAATCCAGATCAGTCTGATGTTGATACAGATAACGTAGGAGATGTGTGCGATAATTGTCCAGATATTTATAATCCTAACCAACTTGATTCTGATGGCGGTTATTTATGTGTTTTTGTTGGAATGCCTATGGTTGCAGGAGGATATCCTCAGACAGGCGAACTCTATTTTGACAACTCAACAGGAATTCCATACTATGTAGCAAGCTCTAATGCGATCCTTTATAATGGAATTGTGTACGAAGATTTCGTGGACCCTCCATATGAAGGTGCTGTTGGAGTGGATTATATGGGATATGGAATAGAAAATATCAAACAAGCTGTTAAAGGAGAATACACAATTTTGTATGATGATACAACAGGTTATGATTATGGCATTGATGGAACAACAGATGTAAATCTTGCTTTGATAACAACCTGTATGGGAGAATCTGGTCCTTGTTTGCATTTAACAATGTACACACCAATGAG
The DNA here is from genome assembly GCA_003650545.1 of Candidatus Woesearchaeota archaeon. GTDB lineage: Archaea > Nanobdellota > Nanobdellia > Woesearchaeales > B72-G16 > B72-G16. The sequence continues at coordinate 718 of QMQO01000009.1, forward strand.
CAAACAAGATTTCATGAATGTTTTTGCAGGTATGCCTGTAACTATTGATTTGTGGATTGATGGTATATTCAAATCATCTGCTCCTGGTGAAGATTACACGTGGGATTTTCCAGAAGCATCCGGAGTGGTGTGCGGATCCTTGAGTGCAGAAGAATGTGAAAATTATGTTGAGTGTAAATACAAGTTTATTTCAGATGAATTTGGAGATGCTTGTGACAATTGTCCAAATATCTATAACCCAGCTCCAGCTCCTGGTTATCCACAGCCTGATCAAGACCAGGATGGTTTTGGAGATGCTTGTGACAATTGTGTATATATACCAAATCCAGATCAATTAGATCTAGACCAGGATCACCTAGGCGATGTTTGTCAGCCAGATATACCAGAGGTTCCATTCACAGAGCCAGTAGATCCTTTCTGTTCAACACAAATACCTCCTGATTTAAATGTAGACACAGATGGAGATGGTATTATTAATTCACAGGATATTTGTCCTGATGAAGCTGATAATATGTGCTATCTATATAAAGGACAAAAATTAATAACAACCACAAGTTCGCACATATTTGAGACAGGCGATCAAAATGTTGCAGTTGAAATTCCAGCAGGTAGTTTTTCGAGTGATGTAATAGTTACACTGTTAGAGTCTATTCCAAATGACCAAATAAATTCAATGGTTTTATTACGGGGAGCTGAGGTCGATATAAAAGATACTATTTGCAATGAAATAAACTGCGAAAGTGGAATAACACTTAAGATAAGATACAATCCTGTGTTGGATAATTTAGGAGGAGTATCTGTTTATGTATATGATGAACCAAGGGATAGATGGCTTCCTTATTCAGGTGTATGTGCTAATGGGGAATGTATAATATCAATAACTGATTGCCATAAAAAATATGGTATCGCTGTATCATGTACCACTCCAAATATGAACAATAAAATGCCTCTAGGCAACACAGGATATTTTTACACAGATAGAATCGATCAGCCAACAATCTGGTGCCCAGGAACATATTACCTGCCAGAAGAGACATCTGTAGTTGTTGATAACTTATTGTGGTGTTCGGGTTCTAAATTAATAGGTCACATGAATACACCATCTATTATTATCGGCTATAATGAAACATCTTCTGAACTGATGGTGCATGGATGCGATATTCAGAATGCCGGAACTGGAATATTAACATATGAAAATGGAGTAGAGAACCCAAAAATTAAAGTTTTCAACAATGTTTTCAGAGATGTTGATACAGGAATTTATTTAGGCTCCAGTTCGAATGAAAACAGAATACGTGGAAATTGGTTTGTTAACTATGAGCATAGAGGAACAGATTATACAGACCAAACAAATGCAGGAACATTCCTAGTGCTAGACAGGAGTAGTAATAATGTCATAGACAGAAACACAGTAAAATTCTTTAATACTTTTATCCAAGCTACTGGTTCGTCAGGGAACAATGTGTTAAAGAATATTTTATTTTATGGCGACAAAATTTCAGAAGATTTTACAGGATCACAGGCTGTAGCAAACATAATATTTAAGGTGCGCAATGGTTTTGTCGGAGATTCACTGTCATTTTTAAGCAATAACCTACTGAACATTAAAGAATATTGGTTAATAAGTTCGCTCACAGGAGCAATAAACAACGAAGACAATCCAAATTTCTGGGGCGTGTATAAACAACCATTTTATGGACCTTTCTCAGCAGGTATCCATGAATTTGATGCGTATTATATTCCAAAGCAATCTATAAATGATATAGCATACTGTGCAGATTATTCAGATAAATATGGTATGTATAGATGTATATCAAATTCGCGCTTTGCAAGTTATGTTGTACACGATATAGATAATGTTGATTACAGGCAATTATATATGTACGCAACTGAATCTTATTCATTCACATCAGGGTACCCTATGAGTGCTGTGTACCATGTTGGTCCTACTAATACTTATTTCAGTATACCAGCAGTCTTACAGATATACACTCGCGATCAAACCAATGCAGGCGACATGCAAATATTGTGGCGTAAAGATGATTATGATACCTGGAGTATTTGGACTGATGGTTTTTGCGACAAAGATATTGGATATTGTATAGCTGTAATAAACCAAACAGGTCAATTTATAGTAGTTGATCTAAATCCCCCTTGTGTTGATTATGATGGTGATGGTTATCTAGGAACACCATCTGGTTGCGGACTAGATTGCAATGATTATGATGCAACAAAATGGCAATTGCTTCCTGGATATACAGATGCGGATGGTGATGGGTATGGTGCGGGAAGTTTGTTGCAGATTTGTTCAGGTTATGCTTTGCCAAGTGGGTATTCAGATATAAACGGAGATTGTGATGATGTTGACACAGCAAGTTATCCGGGTGCGCCTGAATTGTGCGATGGTATAGATCAGGATTGTGATGGGTTGTATGATGAAGATTTCGACCTAGACGGTGATACTTACACAACCTGTGGCACATTGACAACTAATGGTGAGAGTGTACAATCTGACTGTAATGATAGCGATGCAACTATATGTCCAGGTTGTCCAGAAATAGTCTGTGATGGTATTGATCAAAATTGCAATGCTTATGAAGAAATACGAACATTCAATGACCAGTTATTAGTAAAATCAGAGCATAAGAATAAACAAATAAGCAAGTTCTATGATTGGGATGCTGTGGCTGAAAAATGGAGACTATTTGAAAAATATGATCCTGATGGCTTAGTGATAAAGAACAATGAAATCGGTTTAGCTGACTTTGATGGTGATGGACAAGACGAGCTTGTTGTAAAAGAAAAGAAATGGTGTAAGAATAACTGTGACGATATAGATACATGGTTCTACGAATGGGATGGTGATAGCTGGGAACTATACGAAAGCTCAACAGACGATGGCTTACCATTGAGAGGCAGGCATGAGGTTGCAGCTTGTGACATACTTGGCAATGACGGTATTCCAGAATTGATTGTCACAAGAGAAGGTTTCAGAAAAGAAACAAGTTTCTACCATTGGAATGCAGCCACAAAACAATGGGAACTTGTTGATTCATCTTCAGATACAGGAGTGTTCCTGAAAGGAGGCGATACAGCTTGTGGTGATTATGATAATGATGGAGTGAATGAGCTAATAGTCAAGAAAAAACATAAGAGAGGCTTTAAAATATACACGTGGGACAGTATTAATAAGATTTGGGTGCTAGAAGCAGATCTTCATAAAGCACCAAACAAACCAGGTGACGATTTAATAACAGGTCATAGTGAAATCGCCATGGGCAATGTTCGTGGTGTAGAAACAGTGGTGATTGATCCTGATGATAACCCTGACTCAGATGGTGACGGAATTGGCGATTGTTATGATCTTTGTCCAGATATACAAGGAAGCATCTACCTTGGTTGTCCAGCAGCAGTCACAACCAGCGCAAATATCTATAACATCTTTGGTAGACACATCAAACATAAAGAAGCAAGAGAAGGTCAGGAAGTATTTATATTTGACAAGCAATGTGTTGACCAAATACTCGCTTCACAGTTTGGAATCAACTGGGAAAACCTAACAGGCGAGGTGTTCACACACAAAGAAGACGAACTAAATGCAATCTTAAGCAGTGATTGTGAAGGCTTTGTTTGCTGGACAGATGAAAGTGGCGAGTGCACTGTTGGCGTTGATAATGGCGAATATGTTGTCTTTGGACCATTTTCAAGCACACAATGGGTACCCCACAAAGAGCAGGTATGCTATAAAAAATGCTGTGGTAAAAGGAGAGGCAGACATAAATACTGTACAGACTACTGTGGTATTAAATGGACGATAACACCTGAACAGTTTAGCTTTGCAGTCTATAAACCAGTGTTATCACTTACAGACGAATTTGGAGAAGCTCACTTAGACTTCATCAGATTATGGTGGGGTGATAGATTAATACCTGCTGTATTTGCAGGCACAATTGTAGGTTCAGAGTTAAACATAGTTCCAGCAGAATACTTAGTAGAGATTCCAGAAACAGAGGTAACTCCTATAGTGGAAGATGCAAATGTGACTGGAGATATAGATTATATCTACCCAATATTGATGGAAGCAGACGCTCCGTGGGAAGTTGAAGTTGGTGTAGAACCACCAGAAGGTCATAATGTATCAACAGACACAGAGATTTTTGTGGATGAGACAACCGAGGTATTGACAATTGGTTTAGAAGAAACAAACAGCACCACTTCACCAACAGGCGCGGTAGTAGGCGTACCATCAAGTGATATAGCTCAGTTTACAGTTAGGGCAAAACACCCTGGTGAAAGAAACTTCAAAAAACAGACAGTCACAATAAAGACCACATTTGAACCAGAAGAAGCTAAAAAAGGTTATTTGGCAACACTAACACTAACAATAATTGCAGTTGCAATAGCCGCACTAGCTGGTTTGTTGATCTACAAAAGGTTCAGAAAATAATTTTTTCTTTTTTAAATTCTTTTTTAACTCTTTACAACCTTTTGATAACAAAACAACATATTTATTCTAACATACAAATTTTTATAACTCAATTATTAGATATTTTATAAAAGAGCCAAAATAAGATGTTAAGATGTTCAAAATAGACACTAGAAACGAAAAACTCAAGAGAGTTATACACAATGTTCTCTTAAATAAGAAATTACAAACATACTGGGTTTGCTCTAACATTAATGCGATAGATAGAATGGGGTTTAATGACCATGGCCAGAAACACATAGAAATAGTTATTAAAAATGCATTGACTATGTTTAATATTCTTAAAAGTCGCGGAGTCTACTCAAACATAATAAAGCACTACGCAAAAAATCCATTTGTCAAAAACTATGGTTTTAGTCATGATGATTCTGAAGTTATCATTTTTCTAGCAGCTTGTACGCATGATATTGGCCACGCTGTTAGTCGCAAGGACCATCATTTTCATAGCACCTATTTAGCATTACCTTTATTAGAGGAAATCCTAGACGATATTTACCAAGAAGAACAACGTACAATTATTACTTCAGAAATTTTGCATTGCCTCGCTACAAACTATGCCAAAAAGAAACCCTTAACACTGGAAGCAAGCATTTTAAGGGTAGCAGATGCTCTTGATATGGCTGCTGGCCGCGCAAGGATTGCATTTAAATCAAATGCAGTAATTCCTGGGAAAAAAAAAGGAGAGTTCACAATTATAACCACCGACGAAAAACCTGTTATTCATCAAACGTCTTCTTTAGGTATAAAAGAAATCATTATTAAACCTGCCCAAGAAAAACCAATATTAATAGAGATTCTTGTTGTGGATTCTTCAGCGATTTTCCAGATAGACGAATTGCTAAGGAAAAAAATTCGCGGTACGGGCCTAGAGAAATACATACAATTAATCATAAGAAGAGTTCCTGGAAAAACACACCAATTCAAAAAGATTAATTTTAAAATTTAGAGAGGAATTCAAATGCTTAAGCATGCTGCAGTTATAGGTTTAGATACTTTGAATATTGATTTGATGCGTTACATACCATCTTTTGATATTTTTAAAGGTTATTCTTCTCTTGAAGTATTAATAGATCCTAAATGTGATAGAATAGTTTTAGAAACAGAAGAAGACAGAAAACAGTACGAAGAAGCAATAAGAGGATTCCCCATCGTTTCCCAGAGCAATGGGGGTTGCTTGTTTAATGTTCTTTCTGCATTAAAGAGCTCAATAGGAAAGGAAAATCATCTTATTTTAGCCGGAACCCTTGGTCTTGATGAAAATGGAATGTTAGACGAGTTTGCACGTTCATATTTAAGAGAAGCGCATGAAGCAGGCATAATTGTGCTTGCCAATAAAGTACCTGTTAGTGCTGGCAAAGGTGGTACTGGTACAATAGAAGTCCTAATTTCAGATAATCCTATAGATAAACAATTTAAAGAACGCAAATTTGTAGCAAACAGAGGGGTTTCAACAGAAATTGTTTTTGACAAATCTTATTCTTCTTATCTCTACAAATTCCTAGCAGATCACGAACTCATTCTTCACTATACAATTGACTCAGAAGAAAAATTTCCAATCTATTTCTACAGGTCAGATGAACACAGACTACCTTTGCACAAAGCTAACGGTAAGGTTCATCCCAAATATATCAACTTTGATTTTGTCTCAATCGATACAATTACCAGAAAAAGAGATTATCTTGAGGGAACACGAAGGATTGCTGTCACAAATGGTTTTGCTTCTGAAAAACACCCCGATGTAGCTCTTAAATTCTTACAAATTGCTAGACAGAATGGCTGTGAAACCTTCTTTAGCTTTTCTAACCCAGATGTTGTTAGACATATCAATGACCTTTCTAAGAAAACAGGAACTGATTATTTTGAACAAATAATGAAAAACACAATGATCATCTCAAGCAATAAAAATGAATACGAATCAGTTGCTTCAAAAAACAATTCCAAAACTTTAAAAAACCATCCCCAAGTTTCTGTTTCTTTGTTGGATTCTTTAAGGAACACAGAGGTGTTTCCTCCAGCATTATGTGTGTGCACCATGGGAGAAAATGGGCTTGTTCTAGTTACAAAGTCTCCTTTAAAACCAGACTTAGTAGAAGTAGAAGCAGATAAAATTTCACCAGAACTGTTTGCAGACACAACAGGCGCAGGCGATTTTATTCTTAGTAAACTTGTGAAGTACACCTTGTTAACGAGAAATATCACTGATTTGAACCCATTCATGTTAGCTCAATATTTGCGTGAAGCAGGTACAGAGGCGTGTAAGTTTAAGGGGGGGAGTGTGCTATCTGTCGATAAGGAAAAAATGTTTATGAATCGCGTGATGAAAATCAACGATGAAGTAAGACTCGAATGTAGCAACAGTGATGAAGTTATAGAATGCTTATTAAAGCATTCTAAGGATTTTTCAAAAGCAACAATGGGTGTGGTATATGAAGTTAGAGATGATAAGATAATGCCAATAGCTAGTACAGAAGAGATTAAACTGTACAACGATCTCGACATTTCAAAAACAGTGTTCAAAGAATTTCTAGAAGGCAAAGAAAAGATTCAGCTGAACGATGTATCGCAAATACTTTCTGACACTATCGCCTTTGATCACCATACAAATGCAAAAGCTATAATTGCTTACCCTGTATTTATCGATGATAAATTAAAATACATTTATGAGCTAACTCATCATACAAAGGGTAAATTTAAATCAGACGAAGCTTACTTCTTAAGATATATTTGTACTGCTAAATATATCGATGATTCCTTACATCACGATCTTGACGAGAGGACTGGGTTATATAACGATGAATATATGCAAAAACGTTTAAGTACAGAAATAGAAAAACTGAAAAGATTTAAAGACAGCGCCACACTGGTAATGGGAGATATTGATTTTTTTAAAAGAGTAAATGATAACTATGATCATATAAAAGGAAACGAAGTTTTAAAAGAATTTGGCAAAATCTTTCACATAGCATTAAGAAATACTGATGTTATTGCTCGCTGGGGAGGTGAAGAATTTCTATTCTGGCTTACAAATACACCTAAAAAAAATGCAGAAATTCCTCTTACCCGGTTACAAGAGTTTATTTTAGCAAATAAATATTTGTCAGAGTTAAGAAATGACGCAGAAAAAAGAAGATTGCAAATCCCGCTGACAATGACTTTCGGCTATGTTGGATTCCCTGAAGATGTTAATGATATAAATATGTCTACAGAAGATCTTATAAAAGACATGATCGAAAAAGCAGATTTGGCCCTTCTATATGGAAAAAGTAAATTAAATCGTAATGTTATCGTTCCTTATGATTCTTCATTATCTTCACAGTAAACTTTATAAACAACCTGCATCATATTAAAGAGGTAATAAAAATCTTAAAGGTTTCAGCTGTTTCAGCTCAAATTTTTAATATAAGAAAGACCTGCAATGAAAACAAAAAAAGAACTGGGTGATTTGATTGACCTTAAACTATGGAATAAACTTCAGGCTAGCTTTGCCCAGGCAATAAAACTCCCTGTGCTCACAATAAATCCAGATGGTGAGATCATCTCAATCAGCCGTGATTTTCCGTTCTTTTGCCAAATGATTGAGAATAACGAAGAAGGCGCAAGAAAATGTACAGAATGTCGCAAACTAAATTTTGAAAAACTAAAGAAAGATGAAAATCGAATTTTATTTTATTATTGTCATGCAGATTTACTAAATATAATGGTTCCAATCACGGTTAAAGGCGAACAAGTAGGTGCTGTTGTTTGTGAGTCTATACTACAAACAAAGAAAAACGTACCGAAGTGCAGAAAGGCGTCAGAAACTACAAAAATACCAACAGTTGAGTTTATTGATGCTATAAACGAAATGCGTATCCAAAAAAGAGAAGATGTAGAAAATTATGCAAAAGTTTTGTACATTCTTTCTAATACTATTCCTGAGCTTGTACACCAAAAAGTGACGTCAGATCAAAAGATAAATGAATTAACAATTCTACATGATATCTCTAAAATGTTAAGTTCAACTCTAGAAATGGATAAAATGCTTGAAACTACAATGAAATTCATGAAGACTGCAGCAAAAGCAAAAGCATGCAGCACAGTTATAATTGAAGAAAATAGCAAAAAAAGATTTGAATTTGGAGAAGGCACTAATCAGTACATTAGCTTTGAGCAAGCAACTGTTGAAGAAGTCCAGAAGACAAGAAAACCTGTTGTGATTCCTAATATCGAGAGTGAATCAGACAATAATATGTCAATAATATCTATTCCTATGAGTGTGAAAAACAAAGTAATCGGAGCAATAAATATATATGGCGCACCTATCGAAAAGATGGGTGAGCACGATCTGAACTTTTTAACTATCATAACAAACCAAACAGCGTTAGCTGTTCAGAACGCCCAGCAATACGAACAAATCAAAGAACTAGCAATAACTGATAAACTAACATCATTGTATAACAGGCGACATTTTGAAAAACTAGTAGATACAGAGATTGAGCGTAGTAAACGTTATTCACATCCGTTATCAATAGCTTTGCTTGACATAGACAACTTTGGTCACTACAACAATACGCATGGTCATCCTCGCGGTGACGAACTACTAGAGAACCTTTCAAATATATTAAAGCAGTGCACGCGCAAGATAGATATTCTTGGCAGATACGGTGGTGAGGAATTTATAATAGTCATGCCCAACACGAACGAGCAAGACGCGATAAATGTTACTGAGCGAATAAGAAAAGCTATTGAAGAATTTGATTTTTATGGCCGTGACAAACAACCACTTGGAAAGGTTACAGCTTCAATTGGAGTTGTCACTAATTTCAATTTTTCCAAAAAACAAGCTGAGTTAGTAGAAGCTGCTGACAGAGCACTCTACAATGCAAAAAATTCCGGCAGAAATCGGGTTATACATGAAATCATTCCTGGTAACGATCCAATGGAACAGAAAAGCTTTGATGACTTTGTATTTAAAGGTGTTAAGGACTAAACATTGTTAAAGACTAAACATTTATAAATCAGGACATTTCTATCGTAACTAAAAGATGGACGAATTAAAAGCTACCCAGAAAATTTCAAGGAAAAATTATGTTAGTTCAAATTCTGCTCTCTCTAAAACATTAAAATCTGGGGATCTTGGCTTCAGAAAAACAAAGGCAAAAAATATATTACAGAAAACATTACAAAAAACCCAAGGTTATGACCATAAAAATAAACTAACCCCTGGTCAGCGTGCTGCAGATGCTGTTGCTAGGTTTGGTGGCAGTTGGACTTTCATAGTGATATTTTTAGGTTTTCTTATTTTGTGGATGATTTTAAACTCTATTATTCTTGTAAAATATGAAAAATCATTTGACGCCTATCCTTATATTTTACTCAATCTAGTCCTTTCGTGTCTAGCAGCAATCCAGGCCCCTATCATCTTGATGAGTCAGAATAGAGCTGCAGAACGAGACAGGATAAAAGCAGATCGTGATTATGCTATAAATAGAAAAGCAGAGCGTGAAAATCAAATAATCATGCGTGATCTTGAGCAGATGAAGAAGATGCTTAAAGCAATGGAGCAGAAAAAAATATGACTTCATTTTTTACTAACAATCTCAATTACATCTCTGTTTTTCAGCATATGATCTTTACCAATTATCTGTTTAGTTTTTAAGTCAATTGCTTTAATAAATCCATTGCCAATATCAGAATGAACTTTATACGCAAACTCAAGCGCTGTTATGTTCTCTGGTACTAAAAGACAATCAGGAAGTATATTTCCGTCTTTATCCTCTAATTTGCCATTTGCAACAGGATAGACAGCTATATATTTTAATAACTCAAAAACAGCTTTATCCAAAACCTGTTGAACACCTGTGCTACCATAGACATCTAATATTTTTTTTTTAATGAAATCCAGTGCAGATTTTTGTTTTTCATTAAGTTCTTCTTCTTTTAATACTTTAAAATTATTTTCTCCTGGTATGTACTCTATCAAACCATGTTTAGCAGCTTCTCTTAAGGCTAGCTCAGATTCAGCAGAACATGCTATCAAGATATAGTCCTTAAATTTCTCTTTTAATTTATCAAAATTTGCCTTTCCAGTGGGCATATCAACTTTGTTACATGCTATTATGATTGGTTTTGTCTTTTTTCTTAGCATACTTGCAAAATTTTTTAGTTCTTTTTCGCTCCATTCATGAAGTTTTTTAACTAAATTTAGATTTTCCATGCATTCTTCAACAAGCTCTTCTGTTATACCGCCTAGGCCAGAAAATTGTTTTGCAATAGCTTTTCCAGTCTGTTGTTGCAATTGAACCACTTGCCTTGAAAGTTTGTCCCAAACCTTTTTTAGTAAACCAAAGTACCACATGTCAAGTTCGACTTCAAGAAATTTGATATCGTCAGCAGGATCGTAACTTCCTGGTTCTACTGGTTCTCCCATCTCGTTTGTGCTTCCTGCAGCATCTACTACATGTATCAACACATCCGCCTGCCTTAGATCGTCAAGGAACTGGTTTCCTCGACCTAAACCTTTATGTGCACCTGGGACAAGTCCTGCTACATCTAACATTCTTACAGGAACAAACCTGTTGTGATTTAAACAATAGCCTGTTCTAGGATTACATTTCTTTCCAAAATCTTTATCTACACATTTCACTTTAACATAAGCTATCCCTTCATTTGGAGAAATTGTTGTAAATGGATAATTTGCAATTTCAGCTTCGGCTAGGGTTGCTGCTCTAAAAAATGTTGATTTTCCAGTTGATGGTTTTCCTATACAACCTACAAACATGAGTTACACCACGTTTTACTATTTTTTTCATATATAAATATCTTTCCAATTCTGTAGATATCAGACATGTCGTACTTTCTTGCCATTATCAATATATAAAACGACGTCTTTTATTTTGTAAGATAAGTGGCCAAAGTCTAAGGCTATCCTTTGGCCAAATCACGATAAAAAAATGCAAACATCACAAACATGATCAAGCTGTAAGAGAAATATATTAATAAAAAAATATGTTAATATAAAAAAGGTGGTTCAAGAAAGAAGGAAAGAGAAAGGTGATACAAATGAGAAGCATTCCATTAGTGGTTGCTTTACTTTTGTGCATGTTCATTGTACGAGCAGCCAAGAAACAGCAACCCTATCCAGAAATAAATAGATTGCAACAATATCAAGAGTTTTCATTAAAAGAGTACCCTATAGGTTTACATGAATAGTATACCGTTTTTAAAAAACGGGCATAACATCTTTAACTAATTCTTTTTTTCTTTGCCCGTCAGCTCTCTTTATATTTCTTATATTTCTTGTATTTTCTTGTATTTCTTTATATTTAAACTTAAAAACCTTTTTAAGCTATATAATTTTCCTTAACATTATGTTAAAAGCAGACTTGCACATTCATACATCAAAAGATCCTGAGGATCGTAGATATATACGCTTATCCCCGAAGGAAATAATAACGATTGCAGCAAAAAAAAAATTTGATGTAATTTCCATAACGCATCATTCTCATGTTTACTTTAATGAAGAACTAAAGAATTTCGCCAAAAAACAAGGCATTCTACTTATACCAGGCTGTGAACATAGAATCGATGGTAAAGACATCCTCATTTATAATATAACAGAAAAAGAACGCCGAAAAATCAAGACATTTAAAGACTTGAATAAAATTAGAAATAAAGCATTGGTAATCGCTCCACATCCATATTACTTTGGAATACATAGCCTTGGAAGAGAGCTATGCAAAAATATTAATTTATTTGACGCAATAGAATATAGTCATTTCTACACAAGATGGTTCAATCCAAATAAGAAAGCAATAAAAATTGCTATAAAACACAACAAACCATTAATAGGCACATCCGACACACATTATTTATTTCAGTTTGGCACAACCTATACCCTTATCGATGCAAAAAAAAACATAAAATCTGTTTTTAAAGCCATAAAGGAAAATAAAATTGTTGTTAAATCAAAACCTCTTTCACCACATGTTTTTCTTATATTAATAGCTAGGATGATTTTCACATTACCTAAGAAGCTATTTCAAATTATTTCATTTAAACATGAGTTTTAAGATTTTTCTAAGAGAAAAGCTTATATATAAATAATCCATTTTGTATTTAAAAAGAGACGATATTGAGATGATATATTATGCCTATAGAACGTCCAATAATTAATTATGTTTTGAAATACAAAGAGGTGTTTGATCCTTGGGAACTTTATCTATTCATGAGAGAGTGGGCTATTGAAGAAGGCTGGGTATCTCGTAACGAAACAGAATTTAAGGAAACTTTTTATTTACAAAAGGAAACCAGTGCGGGCACAGAAATCTGGTATTGGTGGCGCTTCCATAAACCAATAAGTTCATTTTACAGATACGACTACAAAATAGATGCACACATATTATTTCTTAAGCCACATGAATTAATAATTGAAGGGAAAAAGCTTAAGACTTTCCACGCTGAAATAGAGTTCACAGTGCGTGGTATACTTGTGATGGACCAAGAAGGTAACTGGGAGAAACACTGGTTATTGAAACACCTTTTAACACGCTATTTTATTAATCGAATTTACAAGAAGGATATTGAATATCACGGCCTTGTAATTTCTAGAGAAGCCAAAAAACTACAGGAATTTCTGAAATCATACTTTCAAATGGGCTCATTTGAGCGTGATCGTGAAGAGCGTTATTTTTTCGCAAAGCAATCTGGTCAAGTTCAGCCAGGCAGGATGAGATAAAATGCCAAAGTACGAGATGCATAAAAAATACTTATACAAAGCTCCTGGAAGGCAGATAGACAAAATTGAATACTCTGGGATTGTAGACTGGGATGGTTTATATGCTTTAATTTCAAACTTTTTTATTTCTAGGAGGTATATTTTCACAGAAACATCAAATAAATTCAAAGCAGACAAAATAGGCTATCATTATGAGATAGAAATGGAAGCCTGGCGCAAAGTTACAAATTATTTCAAATATTGGCAAAAACTTTATATTAGAATCTGGGAAAAAGAACTTGTTGAAGTTATTAAAGAAGGTCAGAAAAAAAAAATGTACAGAATGCGTTTTTTTATTGAATTTATGCCTGCATTAGAGACAGACTACCAAAAACGCTTTGAAAAAAGCGAATTGGGAGAGAAATTTAGAGATTGGATTGAGAAGTACCTACTCAAACGCGAAATTGAATTTAGACACTGGGACAGTCTCTATTATGAAACAATTGCATTGCGTAACGAGATAAAAAATTATTTAAACATTCAAGTATAGTTAAAAATGGCAGAAGAAATGATTGTTGTGGATCATAAAACCTTGGACTACCAAGGCTTAGTTGATATTCCTGAGTTTTATAAAGTAGTAGATGGTTATTTTAAACGTAGAGGTTACGATAAAAAGGAAGCTTTGACAGCAGAAAATGTTACAGAAACAGGAAAATACATGGAAGTTCGGCTAGAACCATGGAAAACACTAACTGATTATGCGCAGAGCAAGTTTGTGATACGCATACAATTCTTTGACACGAAAGAAGTCGAAATAGAGATTGACAAAGTGAAAAAACGTATTCATCAAGCTCATGTTAAAATAGTAACAGATGCATACCTTGTAACAGACTATGAAGGGAGATGGGAAGAAAATGCTTTTTCATTTTTCATCCGCACTCTGATGGACCGTTATTTTTTAAGAAGCCTTACCAACAAACAACGTGCAGAGATAGCCGAAGACGTTGAGCGCTTTTATCAACTTATTGGTTCATTCTTGAACATACAGAAATATAGAATGTCCACATATTGATAACTGATTTCTAACATGTTTAAGTTAAGTAACTTATGATAAACTGCATATGTTATAACCCAATTAAAATATTAGTTTTGAATATTAATAGTTTAAATATTAACAATTTAAATATTAATATACTAAGGTTAAGTCGATAGTCTAAAATTATAAAACATTAACATTAGCCACTTCAAAGCATATTAACTATTATTTATTTTTTAGTATTCATTTTTTAGAAAGATATACTATGGATTGGACACTTAAGTTGGCAGCACTATTAATAGTAATCTTTATAAACAATTCTTTTTTTTATTTTAGAAATGCCCCCGTAGCATAGTAGCTATTGCGACAGTGGAGATATAAATTGCTTTGCAATATAATCTAACGTCGAACCTTGTAGCTACATGATGCGAGTGATGCTTGAAAGCTGTAGGTCGCGGGTGCAATATTGCTGCGAGCATTGCTTAGCAATTGCAACTCCCGCCGGGGGCTTATCTATTTATTATCTATTTAAAGAGATAATAACTATGAATAACTTAGATTTCTAGAACAAAATATTTTAAACCTAGAAAAGAAGTCTCTCTTGATCTGTTTAATAATAAAAATTTGCTAAATTTTTCAAAAGATTAATATATCTCACAGATTCGTAATCTTTATGGAATTATCAAAAGAAGAACTCTTCAAAATAATAGTAATATTAATCGCTAGCGAGCAGAGAGCAATCACAGTAAGAGAACTCTCCCATGAATACCAATCAATAAGGGATATTATCCAAAAAACCAATAAAGAGTTCTCTAACCTTACAAACACAGAATTTTTAGAACAGTTTAATCTAAGATATGAAGACACGAATTTTATATACTTACAATCCAAGGTAAGATCTCTATTCGACAAAGTGTTTAGAAGTATTCCCCTAATCGAAAAGGGAATGAAGAAACAACCGTTTTTTTTAGACGGTAGTGGAAAAGAGATCTGGTGTGATGCGTGGCGAATTAGAAGGTTTAAAGATATAAACACTTTAGAAAAATGTATTAATTTTGGACTAAATATAAGTAATTTAACTAAGAGGAGTAATGCAGAATTTTTCGGTCCGTTAAGAAATGTGAGTACTATTTATCATAAAACAAAAATACTTCTATATCTAAACGAATCTTCTGGCAAATCGTTAAAGGTTGGTGAATTATGTGATAGGTTCAGCCAGGACGGTATATCTTCTGATTACAGAATCTTATACAGGATTATAAAAAGCATAAATGGATTTAACGGTGTGATTACTTTAGACGAACTGGTATCTAAGGAAGAAAGAAAAGCTTATAGATGGGTGACACAAAAAACGCTTGATCAGATAAAACTTATTGGCCCATTAAAAGTACATCCTACTAGGACAAGAAAAGTTGCAGAAATTTTATATAACAGCCATCTGGAAGATTCTACAAGATTGTATAATGCCCAGGAGCTTACAAAAATGTTTAATCTAAAACAAGCAAAAAATCCCTCTAAGACATATTCGGCTATGATCCTTAGAGAACTAAGAAAACAAGGGTTAGTTGAAGAGATATCCCAGAGGTTTTATGCGAAAGCGACACTTAATAGTGAAGGATGTTTATTTACTAATAACATTCTACTTCCTTTAAAATCTGCAGTTTATGGCTATGAAGAAGGAATTGAATACATTGAGTCATTCCAGCCTTCCAAAGAACAAATAGAACTGTCACTAATAAGATATGCATTGTATAAAAAACAGAGGTTATTATCTAGAAAAAAAAGGGAGACAACAGTAAAATTAAAATAAAAACCTAAGCCGGATTTTTTTCTTACAAAGGGTAGAGTCAGCATAGTCAACCTAGATAAGCTATAAGAATGCCATGCTCGCAGTTTCTTTAAAATTGAATGTATCTGAGCTAGTTAGCTCAACAATAAATGAATCTTTCCTGCGGCATTCTCAGTCAAATTGACACAACCCTTTTCTTCAAATCTGATGCACCACCTTTTTTAAACTCATACTCATAAAGAAAAAAAACAACATCTCTACAGCAAGAATAAAAAACACCCATTTAAATGGTAAAAAAAACAAAAAACCAGCTATAACAATCTTCCCAACTGTTGAAAAAACATCAGAGCATGTACAATAAGGTCCATAATATTTAGCTTCGTCTTTCTTTCTTATTATCTTAAAAAAATAAGCCTCTGTTGTTGGTTCTAAAAATGCAATAGGAACGCTAGCAAGAACAAATAAACCCATCACCCAATAAACATTAGTTAAAAGACCTGCAGCCATTGCAATCAGGGCAATACAACCATAACCTATCATAAAATATTTTTTATATCCAGATTCATCAACTTTTTTACCAACATAATATTCTAGAATAACGAGAGGACTAACAATGGCGAAAAGAAAATAACCAACCCATCTATCTCCTAGACCATTTCTAATGATGTACAACGGCAGATAAATATATAAAACAGCCCAATAGAGATCAACTCCGCCACCAACAACATAAATCTTTAAAAGATTTTTATTTTTAAAGAAAGTCTTGAAGTTTCTCAAAATATTTTTGTCAACTTCTTCTATTTTTGGCACACGGATGTGAAGTTTCATAAAAATAAACATCGCTGTTGCCATCAAAACAAAAATAGCAGCAAGGACAAACACAACATTTATGCCAGCTTTCTCAGCTAATGACCCTGCTACCAGCGGCCCTATAAGCCACCCAATATTTGACAGATTGTAAATCAAACTTTCTGTTTTGCCTATATTTTTGACTGTACTCATGTTTCTAATAATGATGCCTGAACTGTTACGTCGTAAAACACTTCCAATGGTTTGGAATAGAGCTATAGCAATAAAGATGTAAAAGTTCCTGTTGATTGCAAATAATATGTATGCTATTGCATATATTATCAACGAGAGAAGGTAGGTTCTAGATGGGGAATGCCTTTCAAAGTATGGAATCAACACAAAGAAAAGTAAAAATGAAAATGCTGTAAAACAGCCAGACACAATTCCGACAATCGCAGCGCTTTTAACAAAGCTATCAATGTAAAGTGCCCATATTGTGTCAACATATGCCAAAGCAAATGACAAAATAGTTATAACAATGGCAAGCTCAGTGATCCTGCTGACAATCCTATGCCTTTGCCCAAAATGTATAACCATTTTTTCCCTTTTTTTATATTATTACTATCTCTTCCATTTAAATACTTTTCCAGTAAGTTTTATATTACAGAATGAAATTCAACAACATAAAAAATGGCGATAGAGGACATCTATCTGGAATTGGCAGAGAAACACGAACTTCCAGATTACCATGAGTTCAACAAAGAATTTGAGATTTCTAGCATAGACACTGAAGAATTTCTTTTACGCGAGATCAGGAGGAAGATGATGGAGCGCTTTGATTACTATGCTAAGATCTTACAAGAGTTATTCCAGCCAGATCCGCATAGCAGTTCTATATTCGAGGCAAAAAATTTTACAGACAAAGACCGCGAAAACATTTTCAATCTTTACAGTAAGATCATGGCGATGATGCGTCATTCTGTTGTTGTCAGTTTAGACAACAGCGATGAGCAGAATGCTAAATTCATTAATAGTTCTTATAAAGAATGGTTAAGGATAAAAGAGAAGGTTCTTCCTATTGCGATGCGTATCAAGAGTACTTGGGAGAATCACTTTGTTGATAAGATCAAAGCAGAATATTTTGGATGATTTAGAAAAGAGAATTTGAAAAGACTCATTCGGCAGATTATTCCTTCTGGTTTCATTCTGGTTTGAAAGATTGTCAGCATAAAAAGATAATAGACTATTTATACAAAAAACAGCCAGACATCCTAATTTAAGATAGAAAGAATTAAGGTGTGTTTGAGATAACAAAGAAAAAACCAAGAGATGACTCTGATAAGTCAGTACAAAGTGAGAGTACGCTAATGAGAGTACGATAAGATTAACAAGGGATATGGTAAACTATAATTCAATTGAGGGCAAAAGGCTTCATAAGATTAGGAAGATTAGATTTTTTATGATGGCAGAATTATAGAAGCAGATGTTTATCAGAGTGCATTAAAAGGCTTGGTTATTGTCGACATTGAGTTTAGAAGGCAGACGAATTAAAATGCAATCATGCCACTTTTGTCTTATAGACGTTTCTCAGGAGGATTATAACAGGTGGAATATTTGGAATGCTTTGTGGTAATAGTTGTGAGGATATTGAGTCACTAGGTTTAGAGATATAAGAGATTTCTAAAAAGAAATCTCTTTCTCTCTTTCAGTTTGTTAATTCTATCCATTATCTATTCCCATACCATTATCTATCCCCATATATACAATTTTTCCATTTTTAGATCTTGCAACATATAATGGGTACTTTATTTCGTGCAATTTTCTGTTTATTTTTAAATTACCAAACACACCTGAATGATTTTGTACAGACTCTAGCATATCTCTTATTTTCCATCTTGATATTTTGTCATCAAGCGATTCGATAGATCTGGCTATATATTTAACAGCATCATAACCATTAGCAGCATAGTGATTAGATCTGACTCCATATTTTCTTTCATATTTACTGTTAAAATCTCTTGTTTCTTGGCTTAATAACAATTCATCTTTATAGATTATAGGAGCTGTAAAATAAATATTGTTCACATAATCTAATTGTTTGAGTGTTGTAGGAAGCGACAATGTTGAAGGACCAAGTATAACACCATCAAAATTTAATTCCTTTATTTGTCTAATTGCATTAAGGATATGGCTATTGAATCCAACAACATAAATTGCATCGACATCCTCATTAATTAGTTTTATTATTTGTGTCTTAAAATCTGAATCGCCGATATTAAATTTCTCACCAATTACATATTTCGCACCAACCTTACTTTGATTTTTATACAACCAATCCTGAAATGTTTTATAAACAGAATAACCAAAATCATCATTGAGATACAATACACCTAATTTTTCTATGTTGAGTTTTTCTAGCACCTTTATGATGGGCAATACTTCATCAACTGCAGTCGGATAATATCTGAATGTCCATTCATTTTGCGTAAAAGAAGGGGCACTTACGACTATTCCTAGTAAAGATATTTTTTCTTCTTTTGCTAAGGGTGCTACAGCCATCGAAACTGAACTTAACATTGATACTATTACATCTACATCATCCCTGTCTTCTAGTTTATTAAAAGCCTTAACACCATCATTAGCATTGGTCCGACTGTCTTCTATTATCAATTTTAGTTTTGTTCCATGAACTCCACCTTGAGAATTAATATCGTCAATTGCTAGAAGCATACCATTCTTTACCTGCTCGCCCGGATAAGAAGCTGGCCCTGTCAATGGTAGGATTGCACCAATTTTAATAACATTATCGTCATTTAAAGGGGTAGATATTAACATAGCCATTGCTATAATTATAGTTATTAAGATTACAATTACAGATACAAATCGAACAAATTTTTTTTCTTTCATTTTTACAACCTCTCAAATTAACTACTTTCCAAGAACGAAACACAAACAGGTTTTTAATTCTTTTTTACCCTCTTTGGGAGTAGTAAAATAGCTTTAAAAAGTTCAGATTTTATACCAGTTCTATGACCAATATAGAGTTACTGGAAGAAGTAGGACTAACCTTACGTGAAATAAAAGTCTATACAGCATTGTTAGAGTTGGGATTATCTCCAGTAGGTCCTATTATAAAAAAATCTGGTATACCGAGCTCAAAAATCTATGAAACACTAAACAAGTTAATAAGAAGAGGGCTTGCTAGTTATATTATAAAACAAAATAAGAAACATTTTTGTGCAAGTGAACCAAGAACTATTTTAGATTTTTTAGAAGAGAAAAAAAAGAAAATAAAAGAAGAGATTATACCAAAATTAGAACTTTTACAAAAATTTGCTGTTAGGGAAGAGGAAGCTACAGTTTATGAAGGAATTAAAGGTATAAAATCTATCTATGAGAGGATGGTTAAACTCCTAGAGAAGAATGAAGACATACTAGTTATGGGTGCACCAGCATCTGTTCAAGAGAAGATCGAACTCTATCTTCAAAACTGGAATAAAAGAAGAATTAAGAAAGGAATCAGGCTTAAAATAATATACCTGCCTGCAGCTAAAAAATATGGTAAAATACGTGAAAAAATGAAGTTCACAGAAGTGAGGTACCTTAGTGAAACCATTACAGCACCTGCTTGGATAGATATATTCCAAGACTTTGTTGTAACTTTTGATTTTTCAAGAGAGATCCCAATTGCTTTTTTGATCAAAAGCAGAGCTATTTCAAAAAGCTATAGAAATTATTTTGAACTGATATGGAGACAGTGTAAGTAGTTAAAAAAATTGCAAAATATGATACGCTAAATTTACAAATCTACACCATTATAGCTTTTCCATAACCATAATACTTTTCATCATGCTAAACTTAACACCAGGATAAGATTTCTCAATGTTGTCAAGCATCTTGATAATATCTAACATATACTTATCTCTTTCTTTTTTTGAAAATTTTAGTTTTTTAATCATGCAGTATTTTTCAGCTTCAGCATCAAGTACATTTCTCAAAGGAAAAATTTCTTTTTTATTCTTTTTCCAACCCTTGCCCCTAAAAACAGCCCCAAGATAATCACTAACATAATCTTCAAGGGTTGCAGGAATCACTATTTTATTGTAACTCTTATTAATTCTCTTTAAAACCTTAAAGTTATAGTTTCTCAGTGCATTATCAAGAACATTTTTTAATACTATCGCTCCTGCGCTGTTATCATCTAACAACATGATTGTGTTTCTGATTTTAACATTATAGTCAACTCTTAATGTTTTTCTTATTCTCTTATCAACAACTTTGAGAAAACAACCCTGACAATAGGGATTACTAGAGATGTTAACTGTTGCTTTTCTCTTGCCACATTTTCTGCAGATCATTTTATACAAAATTTAATATTAAAATATTTTGATAATATTTATAACCAACTCATTTAAATTACTACTAACCAGTGCACACAAACCGAAAAATTTATATATAACCGTTATTAAACTATTATCTATTGAGGGAAGGTGATATGATACCTATAATACCTTCTCAAATTATATTCCTAATCTATCACCTCTTTTTCCCAAGCAAATGCCTTCGGGCATTTGCCTGGGTTTTAAAATCACAATTTAGCTTATGCTCTCTGTTTTTGAATATCTAAATACGATTTATTTTCATACATATATTATTTTCATATACATATGTTTTTCTAATTATTTTCATATATATGATTATTTTTTCCTTTTAACCAATTTCTTACCTTTAGGTTTATAGATTTTAATAGCAACAACATTGCTTTTGTAATACAGAATCCCTATCATAAAGCCAATTATTAATCCAGCAATCAAAAATATAATTAATAACATTTTTGAATAGTGTTTGATCTCTTTCAGATCAACCTTCTCTCCAGGCTGTTCTTCTAAATATAGATCAAGGTTGCTCAATTCAAGAGAATATTCGTAGTACAACAAAGAAGAATATTTATCTGTCATATTCAGACTGTTTCCATACTCATAATAGCTATAAGCAAGTATTGGAAAATTTCCTTTTTCAATTTGTTCCAGTAAGCTTCTTTCAACAGCTATTTTTTTTTGACCAAGGTAATTATTAATGCTATCATTACTAACAGTGATGATACTCATATAAAAATTACTCTGAGCTTTTGCTCTGCTAGATTGGAATAAACAAAATTCATAATCCCCTATTTTAGAAGCCATTTTTGCTTCGTCAACTATTTTCTCAGCTTCTCTAAAGACACCAGGAAAGAACAAGTCAATGTACTGTACACGTTGCTCAGCTTCTGCAAGTTTAGTCGTACACGAATTTTTCAAAGCAGAACTATCAAGCCTTAACCTTTTTCCAGGATAATCAAAAAAATCAGACCAGAATAGAGCACTCTCAAACCTTTCTATGCTGTATGCAAAGTTCATTGCAGCTACCTCACTGTTGTTTATGTTGTCTAAGCCTTTTTTTAGATGGTCCTTGGCGTCAGATAAACGCTCTCTCACAATCATCTTTGTCTGAAGATTGGTTATAGTATCAGTTTCCGCGTTTTTTATTTTTTCTTCCAAGCTAGAAATCAAGTGTTTGATTTTCAACGCTAACTTCATATAACCCTTCTCATCTAATTTATTATTCAAAATCTCTAGATATTTCAATTGAACATTTGCACCAAAACAAAAGCTTGCAGCAGAATAAAAATTACCGTCTTTACGAGCTCTAATAGACTTGTTAAACATTTCCATTGCACTTTCTTTAAGTTCTGTCTCATTCTCTTCTAGTTGAATCCCAACACTTTTCTCAATCAAATGTTCAGAGATTGTACAGATTTTATCTGCAATACTTTTCATCAAATTTGCATATTCACTTGTTGCAACAACATATCCACTTTTCTTTTCATACTTTGTGCCAATAAATTCCAACATTCCATCATATAGGTTTGAAACCTCAACAACCTCAACACCTTTTTTCTTTCCATAATAAACTAAGTCAATTGTTTTATTTCCTTCTTCATATAATCTTTCTCCTATAGGGATCAAAACTTTTTTTATTTCGGCTTTAGCTGCTGCATCAATCTTTGCTTTGAGACCACCTACTGGGCCTATTACACCCCCTGAATTAATCGTGCCAGTCACAGAAACATCTTGATCAACAGCTAAGCCATCAAGAGTTGCAATTGTTAATAATGTAATTGCGGAACCGGCACTAGGCCCACCAACTAACGCAGACTCAGCCCTTATTGTGTAGAAAAAATCCAACTTGCTGCAATCTTTATTTAGGAAGTCACAGGCAATTTCTTTAGCAATTCTAGCAGACATCTGAGTATCTAGCTTTGTTATAGGATACGTGTCTATAAAGACGCGGCCATTTCCTTCTTCAATCTCAACAGTGAGTTCAGCAACACCACCAATAAATTCACCATTTTGTTTTTCAGCAACAGCTAACAACTTCATCTTGTTAGAAACAGCTTGTACACTTAAAACAAGCAATAATAGTATAAGTAACCATGCGATTTTTTTCATACATAAAGATAAAAAAATAATATTTATAAAGATTGTGTATTTAAACCATTTAAAAATTAAAAAATAAAATAACAAAATAAAAAAATTTATATATAATGTTTGTTTTTTCAGATCTGGGAGAAGTGGGATCAACACATAAAGATAAATTTTAAGCAATATTTTAAGTAATAAAACACCAAAAGGTTAAAATGCCAGCATTAAAGTACCAGGACGAGGAACAGAACAAGAGAAAGACATATATCTGTCCAGATTGTAATAGTGAGGAAGTTGAAAAACGCAATGGCGAAGTGTATTGTTTAAGATGTGGTCTAGTGTTGGAATAAAATAATCTGTTAATCATTATTTCTTCCTATAAAATATCTTAGCAGCTTACTTAATCCGCCTACTTAATCCACGCGTTTTAACAATTATCTTTTCTAATATTATAATAAGAATGTTATAATAAGAAGAGACTTAATTTTTGCCTAACAAAACAAACAAAACACAAAAAAAATAGAAATAAAAAATCACTCATTTTTCTTGATATTATACTTTTTATGATTCTTGTGTGTACTTTTAAACATTCTCATCAACTCATCATACTTAGACCTCTTTGGTTTTAACAATAAAACAATGACAGAAATCAACACAATGATAATGCTGATAATAACAATAATCTCCTGTAGGGAGAATGGTAGTCTAATCTCAGCAATCCATTTTTGCTTGGGTTCAACAATTTTTTCTGATACCAAAACAGCTTTTTCAGCAGGGGCTAGAGCTACAGGTGGTTCTTTTTCAGTCACTTCTGGTTTTTTTTCTACACTTGGTGCTGGAGCTTTGAACCCCTTCACTGTGATTGCAAAATAACTAAATCCAGGGGTTTCAGCTTCGTAATAAATATATTGGCTATCTTCTCTAATCACTTTTGTGGGAAGTTCGTTCCAGCTGCCATTATAGCGTGCAAGTGTAACATTGTTAACATTAATACCATTATTTGAAATCCATAATTTGCTAACCTCAAACCTAACTTTTGCAACCAAGATATTCTCAGTAGGGATATTTGTACTGATATTGACGTAGGCCCCAACAAAACCTTCTATTTCAGGTACTGTTAATTTGCCAACCTGTGCAACAGTAAACTTAGCGTCTGTAAAGTCTATGTTAAGTTTTACTTTTAAAGCATCAATACCCAGTACATCAAAGCTGACTGTCTTTTCAGTATTAGCTCTAATCGTTGCATAAATCTTGGTAGTTGCATTTACAAAAACACTAGGAATGTAAGTTGCAAAACTCCCTCCTCCACCACTGCTACCACCTCCACTGGTTGATGTAATTGTACAGCTTTGGCTTTCTTCAGGTTTATTATTGATAGTGCCACAGTTGTTTACGTCAGTACAAGTTCTGGTTTGGGTCCCACTAGAACAAGAACTCCAACTTGTGCAGCTCCAAGACTCGGTGCATTGTTGCTTAACAGCCGAATGTACTAAGCCTGAGACTTTGTATTGTGTATCATTTGTAGAAAGCGCACAACTATAATCGCCACTTGTACCTGGACAGATTATATAATATTCATTTGTATCATTACACCCATCACTTATCTGTGTTAAACTAGAAACCTCTTCATCCTTTATACATACACTTGTCTTGTTGGTGTCTATTATATCAACATAAATACTTTTTTTAACACTTTGAGAACTTAAATCCAATCCGCGAACAATAACACTACCAATAGTGCTTGTTGAGTTCTGTACTTTTATACTTATGTCTGCAAGATTCAAGGTTTCATTCTTGCTAAAGTTGAAATCAAATCGTACAATAGGCTTGCTTGCATTACCTATCATGACAATCCTTGTCCCGTTAAATAGCTTACTAAGATTGGTTTCACCGTCAATAGTAACATTAACCGCTTCTACATTTATATCTATATTAGAGGCAATTCCATTTAGTGTATCCTGATTATCGATTATACCATCGTTATCATCATCTGTATCGTTTATGTCTGGTGTTCCATCATCGTCTGTGTCTCTTACTATTATAAACCTGGTTTGGTTAAAACCAGTCAGTGAGGCGGAATCAATAGACCAGACATCGATTGTGTGAGTTGTATAGTTATATAACGAAACAACAGTCGCTATTGAAGAACAATTATTACACAGTGTAGCATTTGCTTCTGTATCTAATCTATATATTGAATCTACAGGTTCGCTAAATGTCACATTCAGCCAGACGTTTGGAGAGCTTCTTGTTATTGTCGATCCGTTCTGTGGACTATTAATGATCACATCTGGATTAGTAATATCTTGACAGCTTGTTGCATTATCTATGCAGGTTTCCTGAAGAGAACATGCATCATGTAATACCCAATCACCTTGCAATGCCAATGTTCCATCACAAGCACCAGTACCTGTACCGCAATATTGCACAATGCTCTGCTTCCAGAGATCATCCCCTAGGGCTGTTCCGTTTGGACACCCATAGTCTACACCATAACTTGCATTACAAATAGTTGTCCCTGGATCATTCACATAGCTGTCACAACTGGCGAAGATAATGCTTCCATTTCCATCACAAGTGTTATTAACGTCATAATAGTTTCTACATATAGTATCAAGATAATCACAGTCTGTGGTATTTACATATGTTCCAGACGGCATGTTGGTGTAATTGTTACATATTCCATAATTAATTCCGCCAGAGCCATCACAAGTTGTGTTTGTATCGTGGTAGTCTCTACATATATTATCTAAATAATCGCAATCAGTGGTGTTAATAACATACCCGTTTGGTTTATATAATGCAACGTGGCATCCAGTAGTACTATTAAAAATATAGCTAATGCAAGTCACGTTAGCAGGTAGATTAACCAGACTCTCGTTATCGCATTGATCTAATGCATCGCACAGACCGTCACCATCAGTATCTATGTTTGAAATTGTTGCAATAAAAACATAACTTACATTGTACTCTCCATCTCCCGCGGTTGCTGTTACAGCTGCAGCACCATACCAACATCCGGCTGAGCTAACATTAATCCTATTTCCGTTTAAGGAGCTTACAACATTCGTTTCGTTATCAGATACATAATAAAGTAAGGTTTTGTTATCTACGTCAGAGAAATAATTAGTCAAGTTAGCCGTCATATTATAGCTGTTCTGTTGTACAACTATATTAGGAATAGATGTAATAACAACAGGAGCATCATTCACAGCAGTTACAGTGACAGTGAAATCATCTGATGTATTATATTGTCCGTCTCCTGCTGTAACATTTACAACACCAACACCAAAATATTCAGTATTGGGTGTCACATTAATTACATTTCCTGTTATCAAACCAACAGATATGTTAGGATTAGAGCTTGTCAGATAATAAGTTATTGTGCTATCAGGATCAGAAAAATGATCGTCTAAGTCAACCGTTGTATTGAACTCATCCTCAACAATCGTCATGTCTGAGAGTGGGACATCCAATGTTGGTGGATCATTAACTGCAAGAGTAAAGGTTCTATTATTTACCCCCCAGACATAATCACTTACATTAGTTACTGCTACACATTTTACATTCCACATATAATAATTCTCTGTCAATACAACATGACTGTCCCAGTTATTGGGTGTGTTAAAGTTGTACACAGTGTTATTTGCCTGCCAGCTTCCTGAGAAATTACCCCACAATGTACAATTAACCGTTCTATTCCCAGAGACATAAACTCTAAAGGTAACATTGCTGGCTGTCACATTGCCATAATCTGCTGGCGACACTAGTGAGACATTAAATGGACTCTCAGCAGCTCTATACGCAGTAAAATGCTGTACATCAAATATAAGTGTGCTACCATCATAACTTACAATACTGCACTCTGGCGCAGGACAATCTTCGAAGTTACCATCGTCATCTCTGTCAATCTGGATTTTAGCACTTTCATAGTTTAAACCATAAATCGTGATTCTGGCAGAACTGTTAAAACTAGAATGAAGAGCACTACTATTCACAAACACATAGTTATCAGATATATCTACCTTGCCATTAAGATCTTCTCGTGATATATTTATATTACCGCTCCAGTTGATTTTTCCCTTGCCAGATCTGTGCAATGTGAAATAAGGAATAGCTTCTACATTGTCAACAGCTAAAAGGTTAGTTGTGTCACCATCAAACATCGAAGGTAATCTGTTTACAACAGTCACATTAAACTTAGCAGTTATGTTATCATTGTTATATTGATTGTTATAGATCGAGAAGAATTCGTATTTACCAAGAGAAGTCGCATTCACACTCCACGTTGTGTTACACTCCTCACCATTGGATAAATTTTCCAGACAGCTACTATTCTGTGGATTATTACTTATAGTATAGAACGGTGTTGCCCCAGTCATAGTAGAGATAATCCCTTTCGCATTAATCGCAGCCAATACATCTACTCGGGGTATTGTTATGCCTATACTACTATCATATATACTTTTACCATTATACTGTAAGGCATATTCAACTTCTTCTGCGCTTAATATACGATTCTCTCTTTGTTTATAATACTGCTTTAATAATGCGGCAGCTCCTGCAACATGAGGCGTAGACATGCTAGTACCACTATCAGACCTGAAACCACCGGAATCATGATCAACAGATATTATGTTACTTCCAGGAGCAAACACATCTGCTATCAAACCTCTATTAGAGAAACTTGAAATAGCATCTATTTTTGTTGTAGAGCTAACAGAAAGAGCTTTACTAGCACAACTAGGTACATTAAGTCCGTTTGTATAACCATCATTTCCGGTTGCAATTACTACTGTTAGTCCATTTTCAACAGCACTATTTACAGCTGCAGTACTTGCCTCACTATCACAATATGAATTGTACCTTGAGTGATCACCAATACTTATGCTTAACACAGAGATATTAAATACACTTGCATTATTAATACACCAGTCAATGCCTGCAATTATATCTGAGAAAGTTCCAGAACCACCAGAATTTAGAACTTTTATTGCTACAATCTTAGCTCCGGGTGCAACCCCCTTGTATGTGCTATCCTCGCTGGCGATTATACCTGCACAATGACTGCCATGACCATTATCATCTATAGGATCAGCATCGTCATTAACATAATCATAACCACCTAATACCTTAGCACAGTTTCCTGAAAGGAATTGTGCTTGCGTGCAACCACCAAATGCAGGATGGCTATAGTTAATACCTGTATCGATGACGCAAATAGTTTGGCCAACACCTGTTATATTTTGGCTTGAAATTTGAACAGCCCAAACATCATTCGCATTTATCAACGGTACACTCTCACTGAGCTTTATGCCAACTTGTCTATCTAGTTCAATTTTAGCTACATCTAGATTCTTCTTAAGTCTTTCTAGACCGTCTCGATTTATATTTCCCGCAATTGCATTGATTGTTGTATAACTTTTCTTTATATTTAGCCCTTTAATACTAGATACAGCATCCTGTTGTTTTTTAATCATACTTTTTTTAGCAGCAAGTTTTTCGTCTCTAGAGAGTTGCCTAGGTACAGTATTCTCAAGACCGATTATGCTAAGAATGCTGGCAGCTGCTTTCTTGCTATCTAAGATTTTCTTTTCTTGGGATTTAACATAATCCTTGTCATCCTTTAATTTAATGATCACTCCAACGCTACCATTTCTCTCAATAGCTTCAATAATAGGGTCTTTTATTTCCTTAGACTCTTCAATCTCGTCAAATTTCTTTGGGTCTAGATATGCATAGATGTTCTCACATTTGCCGCCATCACATCTAACCTTTGTGGTTACATTAAATATTTCATATTTATAGACATTTATGTTATTGTTGGGACTTACAAGGCTGGGCTGCAGGCTACCGATCTCTTGTACTAATATATCATAAGTTCCATTTTCTGTGCCATAATAATCTGTTGTTTTTACATAATAAAAACCAGTGTATGTAGCTCTAAACAAGATTGCGGAAGAAACACCCCCTCTTGAGTCATCATCGTCATTACTCTGCACTAAAGTTTTATTAGAATTATATAAGTATATCTTAGTGTCAGCTCCACCACCCAAGTTCTGTGTTTTTATAAGGTATTGTAAGCCATTAGTCACATTAAACTTAATTGTATCAACATCTCCTGCAGGATAAAAGTTGTGGCTATATGCAGTTCCATTAGTTAGCACCCATCTTGCTTGGTAGAAGTAATCATCGTATTCATATACATCAAGGTTTGTCAGAGTCTGTTCGGTTATAGAAATGTTATATGTCACATTATCATAAGAATTCCCTGTATTTTGTGGGTCTCCAACTTTTAAATAATATGTGTTGTTTTCGTTACTTCCCCATATAAGCCTAGATGCAGCCGTGCTTTCATTAATATCGTCATTAGCTAGCAAAAAAGTCGTACCATCTACATCATAGAGGGATAGGTATGTGTCAGCTCCACCAGTTAAATCAAATGTCTGTATAGTATATTTCACCCCTGCTGTTGTGTTAAACTTCATCCAGTCTTCATCTCCCTGTGGATTGAACGTATGCAATTGTTTAGTCCCATCTGTAGTAATCCATTGTGCTTGAGTATAGTTATCGTCATCTTCGTAAACATCAACTGCAGCTATCACCTGCACATCATCAGAGTCTTCGTCAGAACCAACATTACCATTAGAGTCTGCTACTGTTACATTTACATTATTTGTATAATTATTTGAACAAGTTCCATTTACAGTCAGATTAAGCAGAACAATGTAAGACTGTCCTGGCAGAAGGTTTCCACTTGTGTACCACTTAAGATTACCATCTGTTGTGTCATTTGCAGCAGGGTTAGATGCATTATATGTTAACTGGCTAATGTTATAATAATCTGTTATGTTAATAGTTGTTATATTTGTCTGCCCAGTATTGGTTATGTTTATTCTAAACCGAGCAATGCCAGATTGACTTATAGGACTGTTCAACACAGTTTTCTCAACAGAAATATTGGCTTCATTCAGACTCAGTGTCTGTATCCTTGGCCCAACTCCAGAAAAGTGAGGCAGCTTAATCCACGTTATATTTGCGGTTGTGTTAACATAACAATTAGCTGACGAATTAGATCTACTGCAGATTTCGCCTGTGCCGTTAAAATATGCTTGATAATCAGGGATATAGTCTGAATAATCGCTTAACGCAAGAACCTCTGACACACCATCGCCAGCAGAAGCATTCCATAACACATTCCAATCATCATCATACAGGTATTCAAAACTAACGATGATTGTGTCTGTTGCAGGATCTACCAATGATGTATTTATTGGTATTCCGACGTAAACATAATCGTAAATTTCAGGAGCAAAACTACCAAATTTCCATACTTGATCATAACCACCTGCACCATGTGCTCTATCTTCAGCAGCTTGGTTATCCATAAAAGCTGATGGTGGTCCAGAAGATAAAAGATCAGCAGTAAAAAGCATCATCTCTATTGAAGGACTAGAGCTTATCTTCATATGTACGTGCACTTTACCTGCCATCATCGCCCTTATCGGATCGAAGAAACCAACAAACTTCTCTCCTATTCTACAACCACTACTAGGGTAAAGTTTTGTACATGCATCAGTACTTTTGAAGAACTCGACTTCGAGATTTCTCAAGCTTTGGTTCATGCTGATAGGAGTTCCATTCTCATCAAACTCCATCATATCAAATGATTCTAGAGTTATATTAAATTCATTGTCATTACTCAGATTTATCTTTCTGGAAATAGGCGCATAGTTATTGCTGAACACAGCGACCCTTGCTTCAGCATTATTAGGAAAGAACATGTTAAAACTGCTATTCTCAACTTCGTCTAGCATCCAGTATACAACGTAAGGGATTTCAGGGTATCTTGTCTCAATTTCTATATGGGCATCTTGAACCTGTTCTGTTTGGTTACTCCTCTTGTTCCTTTGCATGATATTTATTTTTTTAAATTTTGATGTTACATTAAATGTAAACTTCATACCATCAGGATCTCCACCTTCGCCACCTCTACCAAAGATTTTCGATTTTACAGAACCAACAGCAGGATGAAGCGAGATATTAATCTGTTGATCACCACCACTATATTCGCTTGTGTAATTCATAACACCAACATAATAGTTTGTTGAAGAGCCATTTTTTAAAAAAGCAGCAAGCAAGCCAGGCATGCCACCAACAGTAGCAACTGTTTCTATTTCATAGTAACCTATGCTTGCATTAAAGGTGTCATTATGCGGACTACCACAGATAGCTGAGAGTTCTGCCATACTACAAAGATTTTCGGGCATAGTGGCGTCTATTGGAATCATCTTGCCACTACCAACCCTTGCAAAAGGTACAACATCTAAAGTAGTGCCGTTTATAACAGAACCATTTAGTAAAACATAACCTGAAACTTTATGGAATGTGAATGATGTATTAACAACAAGTTGATAATAACTGCCATTATAATTGCTAATTCCGCTTGTGGTAGATCTCACGGGTGGTCTTTCAAATGGAAAAACCTCAACAATATATTCGCGATCAGCAGGAACAACCACTTGTGCAACATTGACCATTTGACTTTCATTCATAGCGAAATTCTCTGCAAATGGCATACCTCTGCCAGAATCAGTTACAACATAACTAAATTTAACAGGTCCAGTTTCATTTACAGCGCTAATATTTATTGTGGTTGCAGGAGAAAGGTATATAGTTGCGTCTTTCAGTCCAAACTGATCGTCTATCATCAACATTCTGTCTACAGGAGGTAAGTTTGGTGATATCTCACTAGCAGTTGTGTAGCTAGAATCGGTATAACTCTTTGCACTAATCATGTACATATTACCAAATGGGTCTGAGGTATTATAATATATATTCTTAACAGTAAACGCTCCTGTTGTAGTGTTAACAGTTGTAGTGTACCAAACACCTCTGTTACTAATTCCTTCCGGTCCAAAGCTTATTTTTGTTACAGTTATATTAACATATTCAGGAACACCATTTACTAAACTTTCAACCCTGCCAGAATAATTGAAATAGTTAGGATTGCCCCAGTTACATTCTGGATAAAAAGTATCACAAACATTTTTGCTTGTCACATTCTCACAATATAGATTGTTGTTTTCACAAAAACCACTACTGTTCCAAAAACAAACACCTGATGTTTGTCCACAATCTACAGAATTATTAATGACATAACAGCCACCACCTCCAAACACAGGCCCTTCTTGTGTCACAGTATAACATACAGGCCCGACAGATCCAGGTATTGTCACACCTTCCAATGTTTGACTGTTTGTTTGGTTACCTTCTGTGTCTACCACAGTAACATTAACACGGTTATAGAATGTTCCAGATGCAGATCTAACAGTGGTAAGATTAAGCATTATAATAAAACTATTTCCCGGACACAGCGTGGTTGAAATTTTCCATGTTAGATTCCCATCAGTGTCATTGTCAGGAGAGAGACTGGCGTCATCAAAATTAAATTCAGATATATTATAGTAATCGTTCACTGTTATATTTGTTATATTGGTTATTCCAGTATTTGTAATGTTTATGATGAACACAGAGGTTTGGTTAAGTGCAGTGCTAGAGTTTAAAGCATTCTTATTTACTATTATAGAAAGATTATTTGATGATGGCCCACTTCCACCAATAACATAAACATTTTCTGAATAATTGTCAATAGTAAGGTTACCCTGATCATCAATTGCTTCAACAGAAACATTGTTTGTAATATTTCCTTCTGTAGCAATAATAGTTAGATTTAAAAATATCTGATATGTTTGATTTGGTGCAAGAATTTGTAGGAACCATGTTAGATTACCATCACTATCATTATTAGGATAAGGATCTGAGTTGTTAAATGTGAACTCAAGCGTATCATAATAATCGTTTATTGTTATATTAGTTAAATTTTCAATGCCATCATTTGTTGCATTGATAACAAATCCTACAATCTGATTTTGTATTGCAGTTTGATTGCGTGCGAATTTAAGAACAGATATACCTTCAGGAATCCAATAACAAATATTAGATGTAGCAGACTCACAAAAAAACTGATTAGAAATATTAGAACAATCGCCAAGAATTGATCCAGAACAACCGCTGCCCCATGAACAACCAGACATCTCTCCGCACAACCCTGAATCGGTTATATTTGGACATTCTAGTCCTGAGCCAGCACAATCTGCAAATACGCCCCCTGCAAACACAAAAGTTACAGCTAACAACACAAAGAAAATGATGGCTAGCTTAATCCATTCGCCTATCTTCTCGCGCATCCCTTCCCTCATGTTAAAGCTCTACCTATTACTTCTTGACTTTTTCTTCTAGGACCTTAATAACATAATCCTTTAGACTTATATCTTGCATAGCGCATTTAATCTTCAATTTTTTGTGCAAATCGTCCGGTATAGTGATGTTGATATTTCCCATCTTTCTAAGCTAGTATGGCCATTAGTAACTTAGTTTAGTTATAAAACTTATGAAACTTATTTAAGCTTTTATAATAACTTTAGGATGGTAACTTAATTTTTATTATAAACCTTTTGATTTTGTGTTTTATTTTTAGTACAAAATCTAAAGCTTTAATTGCTATTATTCATTGACAAATGACAGAATTCAAGCTTAAAGCTCAAAAAACATTTTCAATAACATTTTCAATAGACGATTGACTTACGCAGAAGGAGATTGTAATAAGTTCTCTATATAAAGACAAATTTATTTTGAACCTTTTTTCTTCTTAAAATCTTCTTTCAATGGTCCATTAGTCAACTTCTCGGTATGTCTACATTTTGGAAAGCCGCTACAACCAAGAAATTTACCATAGATACTTGTCCTAACAACAAGGGGTTTACCACATTTTGGACATACTTTCTCAACCTTTCCAGTTTCAAGTTCCCTTACCTCTTTAGCAACTTCTTTATCCTCAACTTTTTTACCTGGACATTTTGGGTTAAAACACACTTCTTGTGGTTTCTTTCCTTTTCTGATAACTTGAATCATTGGAAAACCACAATGCTCACATATTTTTTTCGCAGGTTTCATAAGGCCGACATTTGGCAAGTTGTATGTGATATTACATTCAGGATACTTATTACAAGCAATAAAATTGCCAAACTTTCCGCGTCTTAAATGAAGTTCACCCTCGGCACAGTTAGGACATTTACCAAGTAAGCTTAGTTCATCTCTTGTTTCGACAGTAGCTTTCCATAACTCTTTTCCTATCGCTTTCTCCTTTTTTTTAAAATCCGATAGAATATCCTTCAACTTAGTCTTTGCTTCTTCTAAAACTCTTTCAGGCGTTAATTTCCCTTGTCTTATCTTTTCCATCTCTTCTTCAAAATGTCTTGTTAATTGGACATCAAGTATAGATGGTGAATACTTTTCAAGAATCTCGACGGTCCTTATTCCTAGTTCTGTAGCTTCTATTGATTTACCTGTAATATAACCCCTGTTAAATAAATTTTCTATGATATCAGACCTTGTTGCCTTTGTCCCTATATTTAGTTTTTCCATTTCCCTTATAATTGAAGCTGGTGTATATCTTTTAGGCGGCTGAGTCTCTTTATCTAAACGGGAAATCCTCTCGACCCTGACCTCATCTCCTTTTACAACTGCAGGCAGTTCTTCTTCTTTCTTTGGAGCATATCTTCCATAAAACTCAAACCACCCAAGTTCGACAGTTGTCATCCCCTTTGCGATGAAGATCTCTTTATTAACATCAATCCTCACAGTCATACTTTCTTTAATCGCAACATCAGCAAATGTCGCCATGAATCTTCTCACAATGAGATCATAGATTTGCATCTCTTTACCAG
Source organism: Candidatus Woesearchaeota archaeon (assembly GCA_003650545.1). Lineage (GTDB taxonomy): Archaea > Nanobdellota > Nanobdellia > Woesearchaeales > B72-G16 > B72-G16. Next base: position 35,763 of record QMQO01000009.1, read on the forward strand.
TTAGTTTTGGTGTAATCCCTGTAGGATATATAGCGGGATGAGCAGGGTCAGTCTTTTTACCATTGTTAGGGATAAGAGTCTTTTTTTTCAACAATTCATTACAAAGTTCTTGATAAATGCTCTGTTTTGATAATGCTTTCAGAATATTTTTGTATCCGATTTCTTTAGGGTATTGCTGACTAGAAGTTCTTGGATATGATATATACCCCGATGTATATAATTCTTGTGCAATCTGTAGACTCTTTTTTGGCGCTACACCGAGTGTTCTATAAGCTTCTGTCTGTAAGCTTGTTAGATCAAAAGGGTGGGGTGATACTTGCTTAACTTTTTTTTTCTCAACACTTACAACAACACCTGTCTTACAATCTTTTACATTTGCTATTACCTCATCAGTGTCTTCGACATTATCGAATTTGCCCTTCTCATGCATAGCTGTTATCTCCCTATCTTTTGCTTCACCTTTTAGCTCAATCTCCCAGTATGGTTCTGGCTTAAAAGTTTTGATTGCTTTTTCCTTATCAACAATAATCTTCAATGCTGGTCCTTGAACCCTTCCAGAACTAAGAATCTTGAAACCAGCACCTGAATTTTTTATAGCTAATGTCAAAGCTCTACTTAAATTTATACCATAATACCAGTCAAGCTCATGTCTGGTTACTCCTGCATTTGCCAGTCCCCAATCAAGATGCTTTGCTTTATTCTCATAAGCTTTTATCAAGTCTGGCTTTGTAACAGTACTAAACTTCATCCTATTTGCATCATTTTGTTTACAAGCATACTTTATTATGTTTAAGCCTATTACTTCTCCTTCTATGTCATAGTCAGTTGCAATTGTGAACTTGTCTGCTTTCTTAGCTAGCTTTTTAATCACAGAAAGATATTTTTTGCTAAATTTCGCTTCCTTGTTGACTTTATAGGTTTCATCCCATTTTACATCAAATACAGGATAGGTCCACCCTTTCTTGTCTTTTTCAGCAATTGTGTAAAGATGACCAACTGCACACGCAACAATAATGTCTTTACCGTCATGCTTTAAAGTATAGTAACTAACATTTCCTTCTTTTGTTTGTTGTGGCTTTCCATCAGCTAAAGCATCTGCAATCTTTCCTGCAGTGCTGGGTTTTTCTGTTACAATCAACTCAGCCATATTTAAAAAAAAACTGACTAAATTTAAAAATCTTTTGCAAAAGTTTAATAAATAGACGAAGTTTTTAACTAAAGTTATGGAACAAATATTCCCTGGGATTTTTAAAAGAAAAGGGAAACTCTACACAAAAAGTTTATTGCCAGGAAGAACTTATTTTAATGAACAAATCTTTAAAGAGAACAACATTGAATTCAGACAATTTTCTCCATATAACTCAAAGTTTGCAGCTGCAATTAAACGTGGTCTAAAACAAACAGGTATAAAAGAAGGAAGCATAGTGTTATATTTAGGATCATCACACGGTTATACAGTTTCGTTTTTCTCAGATATAGTTGGAGAAAAAGGTGTCCTTTTTGCAGTTGATGTTGCACCGAGAGTCATGCGCGATCTAATCTTTATCGCGGAAGATCGTAAGAATATTGCTCCAATATTGGCGGATGCATCCCATCCAGAAGAATACAAAAAAAGAATTTTACAACCAGATTTCCTTTATCAGGATGTTGCGCAGCGTAATCAGATCGAGATTTTCATTAAAAATATCGAACTTCTAAAAAAGAAAAGCTTTGCAATGTTGGCCTTAAAAGCGAAAAGCATAGACATCTCTAGGAAAACAGAGCAAATATTTGATCAAGCCAAGTCACAATTAAAAAAAGAAAATATAAACATAATACAATCTTTTACATTAGATCCGTATCAGCGTGATCATATGTTCTTCTTATGTAAAAAGTATTAATAATAATTAAATAACAATAACAACAAAACAATTACACAAACAATATCTTAACTATATCTATAAAACCTATTAGAGCTATTGTTAGAACTATATATACATACTAGAACTATAACTAGAACTATATATACTACCCCTTCTCTACAACTCTATAACCGTTAAATTTATAAATAAATTGGAGTTTAGATATTAAGAGTAAGTATAATAGGGGGTGTAGGTATGTCTGAAGAGAGCAAAGAACAAGAAAAAAAAGCAAAAAGAAAGAAAATAAGTAAATTGATGATTTGGCAGGTTATTACTATTATTTTTGTAGCGTTATTTGCGGTTGCAATAGCAACAAAAGGATTTACATTTGGCGCTACAGGTAAAGTAGCTGGTACAATAACAGCAAAGGAAGCAGCGGATAAAGCAATCAATTTCATAAACGATAACCTTCTGCAAAATCGTGTTACAGCAAATCTAACAAGTTATGGTGAACTTGATGGCCTTTACCAAATAAACTTTACAATCGCTGGTCAATCCTACGAAGGTTATACAACTCTAGATGGTAACTTGTTTTTTCCACAAGCTATAGATTTAAATATGGAGATCCCTAAACCTGAACAGCAACAAGAATTAGAATCACAACAAATTGAAAAAAGAGATAAACCTAAAGCACAGGTATTTGTGATGTCTTTTTGTCCTTATGGTCTACAATTTATAAAAGCCTATGTCCCAGTAATTGAACTGTTGGGAGATAAAGCTGATTTAGAGATAAATTTTGTTGATTATGCTATGCACGGCAAAAAGGAAATTGACGGGAACAACCATATCTACTGTGTACAACGTGAGTACAGAGACAAACTAGCAGAATATTTAAGATGTTTTGTTAAGGAGGGTGATTATGAAGGTTGTATTGGCGAAGTAGGCTTAGACAAGAATAAAATTGATTCATGTATAAATGAAATCGATGAAGAGTTTAACATAACAGAACTCTATAACGACAAAAGCACTTGGTCTGGAGGAAGGTTCCCTAAATATCCTATTGACTCAGGTTTAAACGACGAATTCGGTGTTCGTGGCTCACCGACATTCGTTTTGAATGGAAAGCAGACGAATGTTAATAGGTCTCCTGAAGCAATCAAACAAGCGATTTGTAACGCATTTAACACACCACCACAAGAATGTGAAACTGAACTAAGCAATTCACCCGCAGCTCCTGGCGTTGGATCGATCGATGCACAAGCTGGATCGGGCTCTGGCGAAGGTAGTTGCGGTTAATAATTATTTTTAACTTTTTATAATTATAAAGGTGGTTTAAATGAAAAAAAGAGTGACAATTGTAATCGCTATTGTTTTTTTGATAATATGCCTTATTCTATTGTTAATCAAATTCTGGCCAGAACCTCCTGTCGAGTATACAGATGATCGTTACCCAAACGAAGCACCAGTCATTATTGAGTGCTATTCTGATTTTGAATGTCCATTTTGCCATAAGGCACTGTCAGTTTTAAGTGCTGTTAAAGAAAAATATGGGGATGAAGTTGAAATCCAGTTCAAGCATTTTATTGTGCATGGTGCTCAATCACGTTTAGCAGCTCAGGCGAGCGAATGTGCCCGTGATCAAGGAATGTTCGATGAGTATAAGCATGCATTATACGAGCATGGTAGTCCATTCACAACAGATGTAATGGAGAATATTGCACAAGACCTAGGCCTTAACAGAGATAAATTTTCAGACTGCCTTGAATCTGGTGAGAAGGATATTGTTGTTAGATATGATCAACAGGTTGCAAAGATAAAAGGTATATCTGCAACACCAACATTCATTATTAATAATGATATTAAGCTTGTTGGCTTAAGATCTCAAGCAGATTTTGAGATTATTATTGATAGATTATTGACAAAATAGAATAGCGATAGATGTACAAATTGAAAAAGTATATAAATTAAAAAATTATTTTAGCATCTATGATTGCATGAAACCTCGCGGTTTTATATTCCCTACAGGAAATATAAAACTTTGAGGTGATACACATGCAATATGTAGGTTTAGACGTACATAAAAAGTTTACGCAAGGTTGCATCCTTGATAAGGATGGCAACATGATTCTTGAACAAAAGTTCAA
>QMQO01000010.1 GCA_003650545.1 Candidatus Woesearchaeota archaeon
CGTCTATCGATTACAGATAATTCAACTAAAAACAGATTATAAAAATAGCCTTAAGTAGTTGAAAATAAGATAAAAGTAATCTTAGCATATACCAACTATACCAACTTTGTGGTCTAAAAAAAATCTTGGTGGTCTAAAGAAAGTTATCTATCAGAGAAACCAGAGATCTTATGATATTTTTTAAAATCGAGTAGATGCTACTAAAAATATTAACTTAATGTGCAAAAAATGAATATATCCTAAGGCCTAGTTTGGCAATAGCTATTTTTATTGATTTGAAAAACCCAACCCCCTTGTACGTTATTTTGCCTGTTTCCATCGCTTCTGTAAAAGTCATCTCTCTTCGGATAATATTTTCGATTGTTTCCATGTCAGTATAAACATTTACTGTCGGATTTTCCAGTTCTCCTTTTGTGACTGTGATCATCTTTCCGTCTTTTGTCACAAACGAGATGCTTGCCTTTTTAATTTTTTCAATATAAAGGTTTACTCTCTCGTTTTTGAAAAATTTCGCAACAGCAGGAGCTTTCTCAACATTTGAGTTATACATTTCCATCAATTGCTCCAAACTCTCATTGCTAAAATAATCCACCAGATAAAACTGCACAATGCTTTTCTGTATGTCTTTTCCAGTGACCAAAATGTCCCTTACACCAATCTGCGTTCCATCAGCTAGGACATCTGTTTCCCCATCAGCCAATTCATCAGTCATCTCTCCGTTTATACTGAACATTACTAACCTATCATCAGAGATATTGATAACCTTTACCTCGTAATCTTTGCCACCAACAACATAGGCTCCCATATCACCTTCACTAAGAATACCAACTATGGTTTCTACTCCTATATTCAGACCATTGTTGCCATTATTTTTCAGAAGTTGCGCGTTTACAATGTACACCAACAAAAAAACGAATAGTATAAAACAAGTAAGTTTCCTTAGTTTCCTCATTATAAAGCAGAATAATCTATTGTTTTATAAAACTTTTTATAAATACATCAGATAAATATGTTAAGTCAACTTTGAGGTTGAGACTGTTCTGTTTTAGTCTTTTTTTTTCTTTAGGTGTTTCGCCTGAACCAAAATTTTATAAATCCAAAAATAAAGCTATTTATTATGGGTAACCTAAAAGAGTATGAAAAAATAGTTGGAAAAGATGTGTTAGCTGAAATACAGACTAAAGTTAAAAAGCTTAGACATAAGCATATAGTAAGCATCTCTTCAACATATCAAGGCGGAGGCGTAGCAGAGATTCTCAACAGTATTGTAATCTTATTTAATAGAGCTGGTCTTGATTTTGGTTGGAGAATCCTACATGGTTCTCACGATTTTTTTAAAATCACAAAAAAGTTTCATAATGCATTACAAGGTCAGAAAATACATCTGACTCAAAAAAAGAAAAACATCTATTATGAAACAAACAAACGTTTCTCAGAGTTCACTCACATAGGAACCTATCATGATTTGGTTGTTGTTCATGATCCTCAGCCATTACCAATGATAGATTTCTATAAGAAAAAACAACCTTGGATCTTTCGTTGCCACATAGACCTATCTCAACCAAATCTTGAGGTGTGGAACTACCTTAAAAAATTCATAAAAAAATACGACCACTTCATAGTTACCAAAGAAAACTACAAGAAAAAATTAAGAATTCCTCAGCTAGTTATGCGGCCAGCAATCGATCCTCTCTCAATAAAGAACAGACAGGTGTCAGACAGGACCATCACGAAATATCTTAGCGGGCACGATATAAAGCAAGATAAACCAATCATCTCACAAATCTCAAGGTTCGACAGATGGAAAGATCATACAGGAACAATACGCATTTTTGAGTCTGTCAGAAAAAAAGTAAACTGCCAGTTGGTGTTGCTTGGCTCTTTTGCCTCTGACGATCCAGAGGGTCAGAAAATATATGGTCAAATTAAAAAGAAAGTAGAAAAAAGTAATTACAAAAAAGACATAAAACTATTGCTATTGCATAGCGATATTTTGGTTAATTGTTTACAGCGCGCTTCGGCTGTTGTTTTCCAGAAGTCTCTAAAAGAAGGTTTTGGATTAACAGTTTCAGAAGCCCTGTATAAAGGGACACCGGTAGTAGCATCTAATGTTGGCGGGATCCCTCTGCAAATTATTAACGGCATGAATGGTTTTATTCATGAGCCAAAAGACTTTAAGGGTTTTGTAGCTAGCACGATAAAACTCTTAAAAGATGAAAATCTAAGAACCCAGCTTGGCAAGAGAGGCAAAGAATATGTTAGGGATAATTTCTTGATTACAAGACTGATGTTAGACTGGCTTAATCTGTTCGGGGTTTACTTAGCAAAAAAATAATTATTTTTTGTACAAAAGATATGCCACTTAAAGGTATATCATATATCACTCTTATGATATATCACATTTAATCTAAATCATTTAAGCTAAATATTAAAGTGGCAGAGTAACTATTTACAACCAAAATATTTAAAAAAATCAAAATAAAGAATCATAAAATAAAAAAAATAGACAAAATAAAAAATAGCTTTTGAAATAAATTGAAATAAAACTTACATAAAACTTACAACTTCTTGCAGCTTTTTCATCAGCCCCACTTTTTTTTCTTCATGTGTGTTTCTAACTCAGCCAAAATTGACTGATAGTTTTCATGACTGTCTTTTACGATTCTATTAAAAATAGATACACAAGCTGGATCTAGATTTTCGTGTATGCCAGCTTCTGCATATTTTCTTATTTTCACTAGAAATCTTGTGAGTTTCATGTGTAAATAATTCGTTTTCCTTGCTTTTGTAATCAAAGCAGCTTCTTCATCTGAAACTCTTGAAAACTTTTCTTTTGGGGCGCCGCATTTAGGACATTTATCTGGAGCATCATCTCCGTCATGTAGATATCCGCAAACACCACATCTCCACAATGTCATATCCATCCCTCCTATTAAGTTCTAAACTTTCAAAATTCTCACACCTGCTATTACCGTAAGTTATTATGTTTACAGTTATTTATGTTTACAGGCTTATGTTTGCAAGCAGGCAGGTTTGGTCTTTGTTTAATATTTTTATGTATATAAAAAACTTGTCTTTGTTTTTTTCTTTCTATGGCTAAGAAAATGGGAAAAAAGATTTTTATTCTTTCTTGCTAAGCCTGTTTTTTTAGTTAAATTAATTAAATATTTCCTAATTATAAATAAAAAGACTATTTTATTTTGTCTATGAGGTATAGATATCAGATGTAATTAGATGATCATGATAATTTTTTACATGATTTTTTACTACTTTTCAAAGAATCTATATAAACCACAATTGTACATGAACTATATAAACATATATTTTATATATTTCCATTTATATATAAAAAACAAAAACTATATATACTTTGATGAGAAATATATACCTTAGGTGGTAGAATGACTAAGAGAAAACTAGTGGCATTGGGTGGATCAACCCTGATGGTCAGTTTGCCAAGTAGATTTGTCCAAAGCTATGGCCTTAAAAAAGGTGACGAAGTAACTGTTACTGAACAACAACACAGTATTGTAATCTCAACTGATAAAGACTATCAAGCAAACAACATCCAACTTGATGTATCTGGCATCAAAAACATCTTAGGAAGGATTGTTGGTGCATTGTACAAAGCAGGCTATGATGACATAGAACTCAGATTTAAGTCAACAGAAGAGCTAGCATTAATACAAAAAGAATTACAGCGTACTTGTCTCGGCTTTGAGGTAATGGAGCAAGGCAAAAACCACATAGTTATTAAAAATGTCTCTAAATTGGATGATGATGAATTCAAAAACATCTTAAGAAGAGCATTTCTTTTTTTGTTGGATTTTTCTAGAGACACTCTAGATGCACTTAAGACAGGAGATAAAGATTATCTGGAACGGGTTGCACTGCGTGACATCCAGATCAATAAATATATGGATTTCTGCAGAAGAACCCTTAATAAACGGGGAGCTGCTATCATGAAGATGGTTGCACCAATGTACTACATTCTTGAGCAAATAGAACGTATTGGCGACATCTACAAATATATCTGTACTGAAAATGCAAAGAACCCAATCAAAATAGACTCGCATCTGCAAGATCTCTTTGAGGATGTGAATGAAATAGTCTACAACTTTTATCAGTTATTTTATAAGTTCAATTTAAAAAGCTTGGATGAACTAGCAACAAAAAAAACAGCATTGCAAAGCAAACTAAATAGTCTGAAAAATAAAGACCACAATGAACTGGTTTTTAGACTGAATCAGATTGTTAACAACATCTATGATATGAATGGCGCATTGATGATGTTAAACTTATAACAAATGCTCCTAGATACGATGAGGCAGTGCAACTTTTAATAGTATGATAGTCAAGTATAATCAGGCGAGATTAAACTAGCGTCTAAGATTAAACTAGTAGTCTCTTAACATCCTCATTCTTTCCAGTTTTTATAATCTCTTCTAATTTAGATACACCATCTATTTCTGGAATCGCTCTAAGATTGGACCTTAATACGCCGTAATTATGTAAAATCTCTTTATCCTTCTTTTGATTAATAAAACTTCCAAATAAACAAGCAGAGTTCAACAAAGAATAATAGAATAATTGAGCATTGTCTCTTTTTAATCTGTAAAAACTGAACCTATTGAATGTTTTATGATAGTGTTCAACTAGCTTGTCCTCTATTTTTAATTCAGCAACAACTGGGTGCAACAAGAAATGTGTCAATCCGTAATAAGGATGAGCAAAAACCTTTTTTTCATTATCAAACAAAACTCCTCCAACGAAGAAATTAGTTGCATAGGTATCGCCTGAATCAAGACAATCGCCTTCTTTTAGTCTTGGTTTTAGATACTCTATTAAACTGGCTTCGAAGTCATCAACTAAACCAATGTCTGGTTGAATTATTTCCTTTATTCTTGTGCTGAATCTTCTTGCTAATGTTGCTTGCCAATCTAGCTGATGAATCAGGATTTTCTCTTTTTTACCGTCTATTTTAATCATAATCGTACCAGTGCCTTTCTCTCTTCTTTTCCTTCTTATATCACGAGCCCCAAAAGAATGCATCATAGCTATGGTTTCAGTGGCTTCTTTTAATTGAAGTGTCTTCACATTGTCTGAAAAATCACTATACAATAATGCATCAAGCGTTAGATCTAATGTGTGTGGGGTTCTCATAGCATAAACCAAGCCGATTTTTTTTAGATTGACTAAACCTAATGATTCTATAATTTTCTTAGGCTTTTTCGCGTATTTTTTAAAGGCGTTTCTTAAAAACACATTTGTTACGTATTCTTCTCTCAGCGATTTTGCATCACTTTTTACGCCTTTGAAAACAAAAAGTCTTCTTGACGCAGGAATGATGGTAGTATAAATCGGTTTGTCTTGAACCTTCTGCATCAAGCTATCGATAAATTCAACGTCATTTTCAAATAACGAAAGTAATTTGGAAATGCGATTTTTATCGTTGGTGTATTCCAGCAGAGGCAAAAGTGCAGCTATGTCTTCTACACAAGTAATATTTTTCTGAGATATTAGGTCTACAAAAAAATTAACTCCTATTTTCTGTATTAATGTTTCTATTAGAAATTTTGTATTTTCATTTGTTGGATTTGCGAATCTTGCTTTAGTTAGTGAGATCAATGCAGATAAATAATTTCCTCTTTGTAACTCAAATTGTCCTTCAACATAATGAACAAGATGATAATCAGGTCTAACACTTATGGCTCTATTCATGTATTTTAATGCATTATCTTCATCGCCTATGGCCAGGTAGAGCAATGCAAGATTCAATAAGGCGTCTAGATAATTCCCGTTTATTTGCAGAGTCATTTTATAGTATTTTTCTGCATTCTTTATGTCTCTTTTTAACATATAACAGGCTCCAATATTTGTTAATGCTGCTAGATTTTTTGGGTCAACCTCTAATACTTTTTTAGCATATTTTATTCCTTCATCCACGTTGTCTTTTTGAAGATAAAAAAGAGTGTATCCTGATAACATATCTCTACATTTTGGATTGATTTCGTAGGATATTTTCAGTAGCTTTTCTGCGCTGTCAAAATCACCTAAACGAACACATGCTATTGCAGTTACACCTAATAATCTATCTGTCGTTATTTTGAGCTTCTCAGCTTTATTATACAACCATAATACTTTCTTATAATCATTGAGATGCATATAACAATGCCCAAGAAAATGGAAAAAGACTTCTTTTTCTGTACCTAGTTCTATTGCTTTCTCTAACAAGGTGATGCCTTCGTATTCTTTTTTTGGATCTTCATTTGATTCCCCGAGTAGGATTAAAGCAGACATGCCGATAGCATCTGCATCATTAGGATTCTGATCTAAAACTCTGTTAATAATCTTTCTTGCAGAAAGAAAATCGTTATTTCTGTAATACTCAAAAATCTTTTTATAGTCATCTTCCATCATGATGATATATAAATATAATTCTAATTTTAAAAAGATTTGTTGTCAAAAGTCAGTTACAAAAAATAAGAACAAACTAAAATCCTTGAGAATGATCTTTTTTATCATACCAAGGTTACATCCCAAAACCTTTTGGAACTTTTCCTTTCATCTTTTTTATCATTTTTTCCATATCGCGAGGGCTTCCACTTCCTTTAAACATCTTCACCATCTTTTTGCTCTGCTTATACTGTTTCAATAATTCGCGAACATCAGAAATCTCAACACCAGAACCACGTGCAATCCTTTCTGCACGGGAGCCTGTAATTATCTCTGGATCCTCAAGCTCTTCCTTGGTCATTCCGTTCATTGCAAACCTCCATTTTTTTAACTTCTCTTCTTGCACCTGAATTATATCCTTTGGTAACTTCAACTGCCCCAACCCAGGTATCATTTCCATTATTTTTCCAAGCGGGCCCATCTTACTCATTGCTTCCATCTGCTGATACAAATCTAGAAGATTGAATTCTCCTTTCAAGAACTTTTTTCCAAGATCCTGGGCTTCTTCTTCTGTTATAGCATCTTTTGCTTTCTCAAGCAACGCCTCGATGTCGCCCATTCCTAACAGTCTGCCTACAAAGTTTGGTGGGTTAAATTTTTCTAAGTCGTCTATTTTTTCACCTACACCAATGAACATAACAGGTGCTTTTGTAACAGAACATGCGATTAACGCGCCACCACCCTTAGCAGTTCCGTCTAATTTTGTGATTATCACGCCTGTTACATCGGTTGTTTCATGAAAAGCGCGAGCTTGCTTCTCAGCAGCTTGGCCAACATCTGCTGAAATAACAAGTATCCTTTCATCAGCTTTTACAGTTTTGTTGATCTCATTTAACTCTTCAATCAGATCATCCGATAAAGCATCTCTTCCAGCAGTATCAATTATAACAATATCAAATTTCTTTAGCTCATCTTCAAACTCATTGTATATGCTTACGGGATCTTTCTTATTTGGATTACCGAATACAGGCACATTTATCTGCTTGCCTAGCTGCTGCAACTGTGTGAACGCAGCAGGTCTCCAAGTATCAGTTGACATCAATGCAATCTTATAGCCACGTTTCTGAAAAAACTTACCTAGCTTGGCTGCCGTAGTTGTTTTTCCGTTACCAAATAGACCAACAAGCAAAATCTTTGTTGGCCTTTTTTTAATCTCAATTTTTTTGGGTTCTTTTCCTAAGAAATTAGTTAACTCCTCATATACAATATTGATCAAGTGTTCCTTTTTTGTTAAGCCGGCAGGTTCTTTTTCTTTTAAAGCTCGCTCTTTAATTTTCTTTGTGAGATCAAACACGAGCTGCACGTTAACATCAGATTGCAATAGAGCACGTTGAATATCTTTTACTAGCTCACTTATTAGTCTTTCATCTACAAAGACAGATTTTGCAATCTTACTTAGCGTATCCTTCAAGCTTGAACTTAGTGTTTCTAGTACCATTTCCCTATCTATATGCTTTATATACCAAAGAATAGATTTTGCTTTATAAATGTTTAGGAATAGAATTGTTTGACAGATCTATATCCTAGCTATATCCTAGAAATTATGCTTTCAATCTTTTTTCTAACCTCTTCTAACCTTTCCTTACTATTTGCTTCTATGTTCACCCTTAACATTGGTTCTGTATGGCTCTCCCTTACACTAAACCAGAAATCTGGGTAATCAACCCTTAAACCATCAATAGTTGTTCTCTTACCATTTGGGAAAGCAGCTCTTATCTCTGTTATAGCTGATTTCCTGTCACCAACTTTGAAATTAAGTTCTCCAGAATTAAAATATTTATCATAAATCTTTACAATGTCTGAAAACCTTTTCTTTGTGTTTGATAATATGTCGAAGATAATCATCATGGTTATTAAACCAGAATCTGCATAATAATTATCTTGATAATAATAATGTCCGCTAAGCTCGCCACCAAACAATATACCAAGCTTTCTCATTGTCTTCTTGATGAATGAATGGCCTACACGAGATATAATGGGGATCCCATCGTGTGTTTTGATTACCTCAGACACAATTTTGCTGCTTCTGATGTCGAATAAAATTTTTCCACCCAAGTTTTCTTTTAGAAATTTCTCAGCAATAATGGCAGTTATCACATACGGTGGTACTTTGTTGCTTTTCTCGTCAATGAATATCACTCTGTCGCCATCATTATCAAAAGCAACACCTAGGTCTGCCTTTCTTTTCTTAACCTCTCTTTTCAAAGACACGAGATTTTCTTCTTTAGATGGATCTGGACCATGGTTAGGAAAGCGTCCATTCGGACTGAAGAATAACTTTGTTGCTTTAATATTCTTCAACATAGAAAACAGATGAGTTAATATCTTTCCAGTTGAACCATTGCCAGCATCAACAACAACCTTTAATCTCCTACTGACTTTCCCAAACTTAAGAACGTGGTTTAGATATTCATTTGTCAGATCTATCTTTGCATAGTGTCCAAGGCATTTTAACCTATATTTGCGATCCATTAATTTCTCTATTTTCTTTAGTTCTTTTCCACCGATAGGAATCGCCTCTTTTCTACAAAACTTCATGCCATTGTAGTCTTTTGGGTCGTGACTAGCAGTAACCATGATTCCTGCTTTAAAACCAAGATGGTTAATAGCGTAATAGAAGTATGGTGTACTACATAAACCAAGATCGATAACACTGGCACCACTATGTCTTAAACCATTGGTTATAGCTTCTGAAAGTGATAACGAACTCGATCTGGCGTCCCTTCCAATCACAACAAGCTTTGCTTTTGTATAAGCAATAAAGGCCTGTGCAATCTTATAGGCAATGCGTTCATTGATTTCACGCGGGTAGATTCCGCGTACATCATAAGCATGGAAGATGCTCATTTTTCACCTCTTATATACTTTATCATGATGTACCAGTCTATCAAATAAAATAAACCTTTTATCTTTAAATACCTTAAAAATTAAAACAAAGCTTCTATCGATATGAACGCGTTTATATTCTTTCAAACCGTATCTCAAGTTTTTATATTTCTCTATAGAACTAATATCACAAGAGATTATTTCTCTAATTTTTCTATTTAAGATTAAAACCCTGGCCTTATCTTTTTTAGATAGTTTTCTGATAGCAATTTTCAGTTCGTCAGATATATTGAAGTCAAAAGTCATTCTATTCCACACAGCTTATCAAGTTCTTTTGAGTTCATTTTTCTAAAGCCATGTTTCTTGATATGCCTGTTACACGATTCTATTACTTCATTGACTATTTTTTCATCCACTTCTTTTTCAACAAATTCCTCACCAAAGAGATCGGCGAATTTATCCAGAGCTTCTGCTTTATCCTTTAGCCCGAATTTTTCTTTGATTACGCCTAAAACTCGATTTGTGTAATCTTCAACTTTTATGTTTAATGAAGTGCTCATATAACATCACCTTAGTCATATATTATTTTTTAAATTAGTTTATTTTTTTATATTGTTAATATTAGTTTTAGTTATTTTTCATATTAAGTAATATTAATTATTTTTTATATTTTTTAGTATTAGTTAATCTTAGTTTATATAATTTTATATAACATATTATAAGTTAATCATATTTAAAGTTTTTTATTTTTTAGGCTATTGCCTCAAAAATTTTAGAAGAAATCCTTAGAATTTTTGATATGTATTCTATGTCCTTTTTATTTTTGTTTTCGTATGATGATTTGGAAAAAGCATAAATCCCCGCCGCCGGAGTTTCCTGCTACGAATCTTAACCCGCAACATCTCGAACCAGCAACCTTTCGGTAACGGCTGGTTGCCTCTCATCACAGCTAAAATAGCCATTTCAAAACAACGTCTACAGCCGAATGCTCTACCAATTGAGCTAGGCGGGGATGTTCATACAGTGTCATATAGTAGTAGATAACCCTTTATAAATCTTTAGTTTTGATTGGGTTTTGATATATAAAAATTTATAAATCTTTAAGATAAAATTGATATTATGCCGACAAAATGCGCAGTATTCTGTCCTGAAAGCCTTGACGGAATAGCTGCAGCTAGCGTTCTCATCAGGATGTTCAAATTACGCAGATATAGCTATAAGGTTGACTTCATTAGCTATGATAATGCTAATGAAAAATTCAATGAGATGACTAATCTTACAGCCACCATGATATTCGTACTAGACTTTTCACCAGAGGAACTGATTGACATAGAAAAAAAAATAAAAGCTCTTGAAAAGAACAACAACAAAATAGTTTATTGGAATTCTCATCATCCGATTTCCAAAGATAAATACGAACTTCTCAGAAGGATGGTAAAGATTGTAGAATTCTCAGGAGAGATTAAAGGATTAAAGAAACCTAGTGAGAAATTATGTGCAACAGATCTTGTTGCTAACCGTTTCATGAAGGCAGACTTTGTTAGTCAGACATTAAAGACTATTGCTCATGATAAAGAGTTTTGGTTAAGACAAGATGAACGTTCAAAAAAGTTAGCAGATATAATTGCATCGGGCTATGATGTTAAAAAACTAATAGATTCTTTAAGCAGAGGTGTTTATTGGAGTGACAGTTTAGAAAAATTTAGAGATGAATATCTAATAAAAAAAGCTGAGAAACTTAAAAAAGTTGAGCAAACAGCCATTGTTAAAAGGTTCGGGAGCATAAGGATTGGTTTTGCATATGGTTCAAGTATATTATCTAGTTCAGAAGCAGCTCAACTTGTTATTGATAGTAAAGCGGTCATGATTGCGGCTGTTATTGGCAGAGATGGAAAAATAAGTTTTAGAAGATCAGAGGATTGTGTAGTTGATCTTGAGCAGCTGGCAAAGAAATTTGGTGGTGGGGGAAACCAATATGCTGCAGCAGGTAAAATCAATCTAAACCATATTTATCTTAAATCAATCAATAGCCAGAAAAACTTTGAAAAATCTGTTTTCTATGCAGCTAACAAAATTGAAAACTTTTTGGCTAATCTGTAAACTAAACTAAGATTCGCGATTTTTATAGAATAGATAGAGTTAAATATTCTTCTAGAATGCACAGATGGCACGGATAGTTATGTTATTGTAAAAATTATTAAAAGTTATAATTATTATTATCCCATCACAACGATTAGAGGTCTTAAGCGGACAACTCTTTTTGCTATACCGCTCTCGTGCATTATATCTACAACTTCATTAACATCTTTGTAGACTCCTGGCGCTTCCTCAGCTACACCTTTCAAAGAATGTCCCTTAACAATGATGCCTTGCTTTGCCATATCCCTTACAACATCAGAACCTCTGAATTGCCTCAATGCTTGATGTCTGCTCATCACTCTTCCAGCACCATGGCAAGCAGAGCCAAATGTTTCATTCATCCCTTGTGCAGTACCATGTAATATATAACTATAAGTACCCATTGTTCCACCGATTAGAACAGGTTGCCCTATCTTCATATATTTTTCAGGGATCTCCTCTCTTCCAGGACCAAATGCTCTTGTAGCACCTTTTCTCATCACACATAGTTGCATTACATTGCCATTAACATCGTGTTTTTCTAGCTTTGCTGTGTTATGACCTATGTCATATAAAACTTCTATATCAGAATCCTTTAACCCAAGCACAGGGCAGGTAGCTTGTCTAACTAGATGGGTTATAGCTTGTCTGTTTGAGAATGCCATGTTTATTCCACAATTCACTGCGGAAAAATACTTTTTGCCTTCTGGAGAGTTAAATGGTGCACAAACAAGTTCACGCTCTCTTATAGGTATTTTATATTTTTTAGATGCAGCATCGAGTTCTTTTAGATAATCTGTACCAATCTGATGGCCATAGGCTCTACTGCCACAATGAATGCTTATTACTACTTGATCCTTCTTAAGATTGTAGGCTTTAGCTGCATCTTCATCGTATACTTCCTCAACATATTGCACCTCTAAGTAATGATTTCCGCTACCGAGAGTTCCTACTTGTTTTAGCTGTCTTTGTTTTGCTATATTACTTACGTTATCTGGATTAGCACCAGCAACACAACCATGCTCTTCAGTATATTCAAGATCTTGTTTTAAGCCATAGCCAAGGTTTATGACATATTTTGCACCTTTCACAGCAACCTCATCTAGCATGTCTGGATCCATCTTGATCTCACCCTTACTACCCAAACCTGCTGGTACTGTATTATATAGTGCATCTGTTAGCTGTTGTTGTATTTTTATTACATCTTCTCTCATCAACGGTGTCCTCAATGTACGAACGCCACAATTTGATACTATTATATTATTTGCAATAAAGCTATGTGTTTTTGGTATGTTGAAATCATAAACAAAACCATCATACCCCTCCTTCAAGATTACCTCAACCTTATCAAACAAGCAGCCAAATTCTTTAATTTCTCTTATTTTGGTTTTGACAAATTCACTGAACGGCGGAAAGCTTAACGCTGTTTTTTGTTCAGCATTACGATGATAATGTCTTCTGATAAATCTTCTATTAATTATAGACGATCCTAATAACTTCTGAATCTCTTTAAGCGTTAATCCTTTTCTCTTTAAATCTTTGATTTTTAATGCAGCTTCTCTTCGTCTCTTGGTTAAAAGTTTTTTTTCTTTTATATACAATATAGCTATTTGTGATAATAAGTTCTTCTTTTTGTTATAGCTAAAACCTATTCTTGACCACAATCGCAAAAGATTATCTTCATTTGAAGAGATTTTCAATTTCAACCTATCGACAGGACCATGTTTATCGTGGTGATCTTTTCGTTGTAATAGTCTATGACAACCAACTCTAAATTCTTCCAATAGAGACATTAATTGTATTACTATTTCTCGTCCAGAATTAACAACCTTTTTATTCTTGTCTATTGATATTGTAGGACAGGTTAAGCCAGTATTAGTATGAGCTATGGGAGACGAGAGCTCGGCTCCAAAGAATCCTGATAAAAACAATCTTTTTACCCATAGAGGACTTTCCATTATCCATTTTGGTATGGTATAAGGTGTTATAGTTTTTTCACCGCTAGGGAAACCTAATTTAAAAAAGAGCTTTACTAACAATTTAGAAGACACGCGCAACTCATGATTTTTTGTTGGTGATTCAACTTTGCTTTTAACTTTGCAATAATTATTAATTGTAACATCATGTTCTGTTGTACCAGTGTAGATCATCCCTGAAAAACCTAACCTGGTAAAATCACTTTGAATTTCTTTTAAATCATCTTTTGGACCGCAAATGTTGAGATAACCATTTTGACTTGATATATAGACTCTTCTGGCACCAAATAAGTAACCAAATAACCTAATCAAAATAGGTAATTTAGGGTTCTTTAAGTTCAGTGGCAATAAGTTTCTTTTTTTTAATTCGTCTTTTTCTTGTTCCGTAAATGTATCTTCCCTAACAAGCACTCTGTCTTTGATAGTTTCTTGATATTCGCATCCTTCAAATGGATGAATTGCTATTTCTTGGCCTTTTCCCAAATCTCCAGATCGAACCATACCCATTTTTGTTAATATAGGATGGTCTGCAGTGACATTAATAGTGTACCCCAATTTAGTTTTAATTTTCAGAATTGGTTCTGAATGCTTCCTCTTCATAATATAAAGAGCGTGTTTAGAAGAGAAACATTTCTGGTTAATATCAAATGAAACTAGTGACTGTATGTATTTCATTGATTTTAGGGTGTAGTCTGCATGAGCATTTTCAACTTCGATGAAGTCAGTCTCAAAATCTTTTATTTTCTTATAATAACCAAAGTCAGTAAGAATTCTAGAGTCCCCTGTCAAACAATTAATATCAAAGCCAACGCCTGCAACAGTTATTATTCCATTCTCAATATCAAACGCACCAACACCACCAATTGGAAATCCATAGCCGGGATGTACATCAGGCATTGCTAAGCTTGCTTTCTGGATCCCTGGCAGCATAGCAACATTTCTTATTTGTGATAGAGCGTTCCATTGTTTACCAGCTTCAATATCTTTCTTCAGTTCATCAACAATATGGTCATTAGCATAGACCCGACCAGAAACTAACATTTCTCCCTCTTTAGGTATTTCATATACAAAATCTCTTATTTTTTTAATAGGAATTTTTTCTATACCCATTATATCACCTTTTAAACTTCGATATGTTATTTTTAAACGTCAACTACACATTGAAGTATGTGCTTACCACTCTTCTCTTCGTACTTTAGCCCATAATAAGTTGCAGCTTTAACTTCTTCTTTGATATCATGTTTGTCTTGATCAATTGTTTCGCCATAGGCTTTTGCCCTCAAATAATATTTCTTATTTTTATATTTAATACTTACCTTAAACTCTTTAAAAAACATATCTTTGATATCTTTTTCACTTACCAATTTATTTAACCATTCCACATATAACGAAGGGATGTCATCAGCTTCACAACTAATATTAATCTCTTGTAGTGTTTCAACTGTATCAAGTTCAACCATCACTCCAAACATAGCTTTTGCTCCTTCCTGGAAAGCTTCCTCAAGGGTATCCCCCATAGCTAAGATTCCAATATCTGCTTCATGTTCTAAGTATTTATATGGCATAATATCAAGAAAAATATGTTGTTTATAAAGTATAACTAATAGTAGTAGTAACAACACAGTAGTAAAAAACCAAATGTTTAAATACCTATTTAACCATTATTGATGTATGAATGATGTGATATCTGATTTAGAAGAAAGATTAAGATCTGGTAATTTAGATGCTTTTTGTAGAAAACACAAAAAAATCTAGATATAAGAGTTCAAAATATTATAAAAGTATTATTTAGCTTCAATCTAAAAATAAATGAAGTAGATTAACTAATCAATATATTACATGGAGGATATAGTGTTCTATTACATTTGATTCATTCGATTAGTCAAAATGTTCTCCCGAGATAGCGGGATTCTTACAACTTAGATATTTACGGTAATGAAGAAATTATTAATAAAATCTATACATATTTTCAAGTAATAAGTGCTCATCGAAGTTGTAATATTAAAAATAAGAGAACAATTAAAATTAAATTAAAAGACGATCCAGAGAAATATAAGCTTGATGTTAAAACTGAAAAATATGGGTGACACTGAAATAATAAATGTTTTTGGTATAGACTTTAATGTGCCAATTAAACAGTTTATTAGCAGATAAATTAAATATTACTAGAAAAATTGAAAGAGATAAGCAAGATATAGCAAATCTATTAGGGGTGTTTTATTTTAAGGGTACTAATCCGAAGTATGTTGTTAAGAATCTAGTATAAAAAAAAGAAGAAAATTGTATGGCATTGTGAAAGACAAAAAAATTTATATCGACGATGTTCATATAGAAAGAAGTGAAATATTTGTCGTTTAACTACAATAAAAAGAATGTTGAAGACTTATTAGCTAATGCGCCCTGTACTTGGCTAGCTACTGGGAGCTATGGGATAGAATTAGTTTTAAAAGGGGAGTGCAAAAGTACCAGAAGCTATATATGTGTACGAGAAAGACTTAAACAAAAGGAATACCTGTCTTCCAATGGAGCAACTTCTACTAATATATTGCCAAATCTAAGATTGATTGCTATTCGTGAGTTACCCAAAGCTTATCCTAAGAATAACAGAGTTGTTAATATCTCATTTAATAAGAGATGGTAAAAAAAAAAGAATAGTTTCTAGATTTAGAGAAAACCAAAGAGACATTTTTTCTAGATCAGAAAGTTTAAAATATTGTTGAATGATTAATTCTCTAATTATTCTCTAATGACTATCACTTAGTGACTATAAAAAACCTCAAAAAGCTTTTAAATCTTTCTATGTTTGTAGCTAAAATGTGTGGTATTGTTGGGGTTTTTAATAATGATGAAGCTGTAAAGATCGCCATTGACAGTTTTAAAATCATAAAGAACCGAGGTCAAGATGGCTATGGTGTTACAGACGGCAAAAAGATAACTCAAGACACAAAAATAATTTCTTTTCTTAAAAAACTTGAAAAACTGAAAACAAAAAATATTATGATGCATAATCTACATAAACTAGGTGACCGTGGTCTGCAGCCATTAAAAAGCAACAAAGGTCTCTTTATTTGTGATTGTGAAATTTATAACTGGCAGCATTTAACCAAAAAACACCAGATAAAAGCCAAGACAGATGCAGAACTATTAATGTTACTGTTCGAGAAATACTATCCAAATAATCTAGGGGACTTCTATGAAGATATTGATGGACCATTTGCTCTTGCTTACTGGACAGACGCAAAGGTTGTTGTTGCTCGTGACCTAATTGGTATGAAACCACTTTGCTATCGCTATGATAAAGACACATTTATGTTTGCATCAGAAAACAAAATCTTAGATAATAAAGGCAAAATGCTAGATCCCACTAAGGTTATAACCTACAATACAAAAACAAAAAAACTAACAGAGCAGGATATCAGATTTTACTCAACTAAACCCACATTAAACCATTACAAAAAAACTTTGATTGATGAAGTTAAGGAAAAGATAACACTTGCAATTGAAAAACGAACTCGCGATGTCAATAAATTCGGTATCCTTTTTTCGGGTGGGGTTGACTCAAGCATAATCACAACAATATGTAAGGATTTAAAAAAGAACTTTATCTGTTATAATGCAGTCTTCGAGCATAAAACAGTAAAGATGCCTCAAGATATAGAGTTTGCAAGAAAAATCGCCAAAGAGCTTAAAGTTCCATTCAAGATCATAAAAGTAGGTGTCAAAGCGACTGAAGAAGCGATAAAACAAGTTATCGATCTAATTGAAACAACTGAACCTGAGAAAGTTGGTGCAGCCCTTCCTTTATTCTTAGCCGCACGACAAGCTAGAAAAGACCGCATCAAAGTTCTCTTAACACCCCGTGGTACTGAGGAAATCTTTGCAGGCTATGAACATCATAGGCAAGCGTTGATACAAGGTGAAGATGTTAATAGGGTTTGTGCAAACGACCTTAAAAAATTGTATTCAGAAGAGCTATACAAAGATAATATTGTTACTATGATTCACAATGTTGAGATACGTTCGCCTTATCTTGATCGTAATCTGGTTTCTTATGTTATCAAGATTCCACCAAAGTTTAAACTTGATGAGGAATACCAAAAGTTAATATTGAGAGAGGTTGCACAAGAACTTGGCTTAAGAAAAGATATTGCTTTCCATCGAAAGAGAACATTACTAGGAACTGACTTCTCAAAAAGCATTCAGACTATTGGTAAGAAGAAAGGCTTTAGAAAGCAAGAAGATTTCTTAGAGAGCTTGTAACTTAAAAATCTGGAATTTCAGTTTGTACAGGTTTTCTCATATAGATATCCCTTACAAGCTCAGCAAATCCTATGATTTCTTCTTTAGTTAATAATTTTCCTTTTGTCCTTAATGTTTCAATTATCTTTTGATATAATTTGTCATTCCTATTCCCTATAGAATAAATATCATCATCTTTAACAAAGTCTGTTTCTTCGCTCTTACCAGTTATATATTGCTGGAAGCCTATCATATTAAAATCTGTTAGACCATTATGAGGATTTGTGGTGATATTTTTCCCCCTAAAATTTTATATATTTCAAGGTTGTAATAGTTTATATGACACTTGAAGCAGAACTCAGGCAACCAACAGCTTCACAGATTATAGAACCTATACTTAAGAAACATAGAATAAGCAAAAATAGATTTGCCAAAAGTGTGTACTATAGTATTAGAAAGCTAACTAAAACTGACGATATTGTTATACCTGAGTTCTTTGATACTGCATTTAGCTATACTTTTATAAAAAGTGATAAGTCAGTTGAGGGTGATTTTCTGAGAAATAAGATCTCGGTAGGCTATACAAACATTGTTGAATCGATAGAACAACTAAAGCCAGGTCAGGTCTTGGTAATTCCTAAACATGTTAATCTTGTGCCAAATGAAGCAGGAAATATTAGCAATAACCCTAAGAAAAAGTTCTCTAAGCATGGTGATGTTGTAAAGTTAAAGAGATACAATTCTATAGACGATGCAATTCAAGACAGAGCTCACCCTAAAAGACTTCTCAAAATAGCTGTCACAAACACAAAAATGTATAAGAACTATATTGGTTATGACTTCCAAGGTGTTGGAGATGGTCGCGGATCTATTTATAACAAGGTTATGATCGAAGATATAATCGAGGCAAAAAAGATCTTCATGTATTGCAAGGATAATGGAGATGAAACATTGGAAGTAGTAAATTACTATAACGGCAATAGCTTTAATAATAAATCAGTAAAGGTCCGCGTTAGTTCGGTTGAGAAGAAAGAACGCGATATTTACGAATTTGACATTGATAATCTTCCACTTAGAAAAAAACACTCTAGAGATTACTCGTGTTATGCAAATTGGACAAGGATCCACAGTTTACACGATTGTAAAGGAAGAATTGATTCTGGTTTACATAGAAGAACCCAGAGAGGTACATATAATGCATGCAAGCACATGATTGCTGGCTTTTGGGAGGTTATGATTGATATAAAAAAGAAAACAAAAGGACAGTATTATCTAATTAATCCATTCCGCTGCCCAACAGAAGAGCTCGAAGAATACGCTAACAGGCTTAGAACGCAAGTATTGATTGAGTGTTATAATCCCTATAAAAGAAGAACAGAGCTAAGAAAACTAACAAAGATAGAGCGTGAAGTACTAGACTGGAAAAGGATTACATTATATGGATATAAAAGAAATTTTAATTAATCTAAAAAGTAAGTTTAATAAAGAACTTCTCCTTTCTGACAGTGGGTGATAGTATGAAAGCTGTCTGGAAAGGTTCTATTTCATTTGGCATGGTTAATATTCCTATAAAGTTATATACAGCTACCGAGCCACAAGCTCTCGGTTTCCGCTTACTTTGTACAAAATGTCATACCCCTCTTCACTACCGCCGTTTTTGTCCAAAATGCAAAAAAGAAATTGAATGGGAAGATGTAGTCAAAGGTCTTGAAATAGCCAAGGGTAAATACTATGTTCTGACAAAGGAAAAGATCGAAAAACTAAAACCAGAAAAAAGTGATATAATAGAAATAATAGAGTTTGTTGACATGAATCAGATTCACCCAATTTATTTTGATAAAAGTTATTATGTAGCTCCCATACAAAAAAAAGAAAAAGCATACTTCCTTTTTAAAGAGGTTCTACAAGATACTGCAAAGGTTGCAATCGGCCGTTTTATAATGCGAGAGAAAGAATATATCTGCGCAATAGAAAGCTACATCAATGGTCTGCTTCTAACTACACTGAACTATGCTTATGAAATTCGTGATATTAAAAAAATAGAAGAACTAAAGAATCCTCCAAAGTTAAAAGAAGAAGAACTTAAACTGGCTCGACAATTAATCAACAAACTATACGAAAAAGAATTTGATGTATCTGAATTTAAAGATACATTTGCACAACAATTAAAAAGGTTAATTAAAAAAGGTATAAAAACAGAATTAATAGAAGAAATCAAGGCAACTAAGAAACATAAGAAAGAACCAACTTTGATGGAGGCACTTAAAGCCAGCATTAAAAAATGAATTCTATTGCACCTATGCTTACAAAGCTAGGAGAGAAAAGTGATCTGAATAAGAAAGGTTTTATTTCAGAACCTAAGCTAGATGGTACACGAGCTATTTTAATCAAAAAAGGCAAAAAAATCCAGCTGATCAACAGACGCTACAGAAATATAACTTATCGCTATCCGGAGTTCAAGTTTGACAAAAACATAAAAGCAAATTTTTGCATCCTAGATGGAGAAATCGTCGTTTATAAAGATGGATTGCCAAATTTCAACCTGCTACAAAAACGTGACCAACTTGAAAATAAAACAATTATAGAACTAAGGTCAAAGTTGTACCCTGCAACATTTGTAGTGTTTGACATTCTTAAACTTGAAAGAAGAGATACAAAAAAGCTTCCTTTAATAGAAAGGAAAAAATTATTGGAGAAAATAATAAAGCAAGATAAAACAATAGAAACAGTGTTATATACAGAAGACATAAAGGCCCTGTGGCGACATATCCAAAAGAAAAAGCTAGAAGGTATCGTGCTAAAAAAGAAATACAGTAAGTACTATCCAGGTAAACGCACACCACTCTGGCTAAAAATAAAAAACATTAAAACAATCGACGCTATTATCGTTGGTTATACTAAGGAAAAACGTAAGATAAGTTCGCTTGTCACAGCGTTATACATAAAAGGTAAACTAACCTATATCGGCAGGGTTGGGACTGGCTTTACTGAAGCATTTATTGATGAATTTTATAAAAAACTAAAAAAGATCGAACTAAAGAAACCATTAATTAAGATCGAGACGAGTAAAAAGATTCATTATGTTAAGCCCATATTCATAGCAGAAATTCGTTTCTTAGAGTTCAGCAGAGAAAGCATAATGAGGGCGCCAGTATTTTTAAGACTGAGAACGGATAAATTGCCGAAGGATTGCACACTAGAGGATCAAGTATGATTTTAGAAAGTATAAATAAACGGATTCGTAACTGCAAACGCTGCCAACTTTATACACAAGGTAGAGCTGTACCTGGCGAAGGACCTGATGACGCAGAAATTATGCTAGTCGGACAAGCACCAGGGAAAATAGAGAGCATTCGCGGAAAACCTTTTATTGGAAAAGCAGGGCGGTTTCTTGACGAATTGTTAGAAATAGCAGATCTCAAAAGAGAAAAAGTCTTTATCACGTCTGTTCTAAAACACTATCCACCAAAAAACCGTCCTCCAAGAAAAGATGAAATCCTTGCGTGTAAACCTTTTCTAGAGCAACAGATAGAAATAATAAAACCAAAAGTTATTGTTCTCATGGGAAATGTTGCTATCAAGAGTATTCTAGATAACCAATCTTTGAAAGTGACAGAGATGCATGGAAAAAAAAGAGAAAAGTCTGGGAGAAGATATCTTCTAACATTTCATCCTGCTGCAGGGATGAGATTTCCTAAAATAAAAAAACTAATCAAAAGTGATTTTAAAAAACTGAAAAATATAAAAAATAAGGTTTAAAATAGATAAGGTTTAAAAACAGTTGCTTAATACATGTGAAAATGGATAGAAAACCACACCTAATGGAATCACAAATAGAAGAGTCGATTGTAGTTCAACCAAACATAGATGGTCTAGTCTCAGCCATGTTAATTGGAAAGAAAGAAGGAGTACCTGCTTCAGAAGTATATTTCGCCAAATCAGCAGACAATTATGAAAAGCCGGGAGCAATCATAGTCGGTCTTCCCTATAACCAGCAAGCTACTATGTGGTTTGATAACCGAAGACACCCAGACCATAGCGATGTTCGTGGCAAACGCACAGACGCTCCAAGCTGCGCAAGGGTGATTTTTAATTATTACCGAGATAATGAAGAAATACAGAAATACTCTAAATTGGTTGATGAAACAGACAGAGTGATAAAAAGTGATTCGTTGGATATACTTTCTGGGTTAAGCATTTTATCGTTTGTAATTCATAATGATGTACACAACATTGTTTCTAGAAATTTTAACAGATTCGTGATTCATTGTCTGAGCATGGTCGATTCAAACTTGAGTTTAAGTCTGCATGGAATTCTTAATTTTGAGGCTATCAGAGAACGAACAGCAAAATATTTTATACATTATTAAAAACTCATCATAAAGTATATAAGTGAGTAAGAACCAAACTAAAATATGAAGTACCTTGGTACATCTGGCTGGTATTATCAACATTGGGTTAAAAGATTTTATCCTAAAGACCTATCGAAAGATAAATGGCTGGAATATTATGCAAGACATTTCAACACTGTAGAGATCAACTCAACATTTTATCATCTTCCCTATAAAAATGTACTAAAAAATTGGTATAACCAGACTCCAGAAAAATTCAGGTTCACTTTAAAAGCAAACAGACAAATAACTCATGTTAAAAAATTTAAGAATGTAAAAAAATCTGTCAAAACTTTCTATATGTTATCAGACATCATGCAAGAAAAGCTAGCAAATATACTCTGGCAGATTCCACCCACACTAAAATTTAATATGAAAAAATTAAATGAAATCATCAAAGTCCTTAATCCAGATTATAAAAATGTAATAGAATTCCGTCACAAATCTTGGTTCACATTAGAAGTATATGAAAATCTTAAGGAAAATGACATTATATATTGCATCGTATCTGGTCCAAACTTACCTCTGGATTTTAAGCTAACAGCCAAAACAGGATATTTCAGGCTTCATGGAAGATCTTGGTATAACTATAACTATGGTAAGAAAGAACTAACAGAGTTTGCAGGAAAAATCAAAAAATTAAAAGCAAAAGATTTTTATATATACTTTAATAACGATTATAATGCATATGCAATAAAAAATTGTGAAATGTTAAAAGGTCTGATTTGAGGTGATAGGCATGGAAGTTGCTCCTGAAAAACTAAAAGAAATCGAGAATGAGGTTCGCGATATAACGAACTGGATCTCTGTTTTTGAAACAGAGTATAATCTTCCAAAAGAAGTCGTAGAACAACTTAAGACAAGGTTGGAGAACATTAGTAAAAAAATTGCTGGATTGTAAGCATGTAGATATGGCTGATTAAAAAAGCCTTCCAGTAAGCTTTCTCAGAGTTAAAAAAATTGTCTTTGTGAAACTGCAAGGTTGACAGAACAACCGGAACAGCCGAAACTTAGGCAACTGCTAGGTCATAAAATATGCGAAATAAGTTTAAATTATTTATATAGTATAGATCAATTATATTTTATAAATTTTAGAAATCTCTTCTTGCACCTTTCCTGTTTTTTTATCTCTATAAACCTTATCAACAAATAAAATATCTAATTGAATCTTTCTAGGATCTATGTTGTGCTTTTCAAATATCTTCTCAAATCCTTCGATAATCTTGTTCTTGATCTTTATTTTACTCGATCTTTCTTTTTTGATGACATTTACAATTAACCAATCTTCAGTCTCTTGAATGATCTGTTTCTGTACGATATCATGCATTAATTCGAGCATGGTGCTAAAAACAAAAGGATGGATGAGTATTTTTTCAGCTCTTTTATTTTTAAAAACAAACATTGTACTTGTTCTTCCATCTTTTATGTCGATGACTTTCATATTAGAACCACATTTACATTTCTTTTTTTTAATCAAAATTCTATCATCGATCATGTACCGTATTATAGGAAAAGTTTTACTATAAAAGTTTGTCAAAAGAATATAACAACCAACTTTATTTTCTTGAACGCTTTTAAGTTTTTTATCAACTATTTCAACCAAACAAAAGTCTTCATTAATATGATGTTCTTGTTCTTTACACATGTTAGAAATAGGGTGAGCTTCTGTACAGCCATAAACATCATAAACCTTAGTTCTAAAAACATCTTCAATATATTCTCTTACTTTCTTGCTTAAGAATTCGCCTCCTGTCACAATATTTTCTGGCTTAATTCTTAATTTGTTTTTTTGTTTTATTTTTGCAAGATTGAATATAATTGAAGGAAAACCTGTCAGAAAATCGGGTTTAAACTTATTCAGATCGGCAACAATAGTATTAATATCTTGATGTATCGGTACTATTCTCATTTTGAAAAAATGGATAACTCCCATGCTGAAAGACCTTGTTGAAAGGTGCATTGGATTACATGTAAATAACCCTACCGACTTATACCCTTTTAGAATCATTTTCAGATAATTTATTTTTACGGGTGTTCTTGCTTTAGCAAACGCTGTCGTTGTGACCATATAATCACGATCCCATACAAACCAACCATTATAACCAGATGTGCCTGCGGTAGCCAATAAGTAGTATTTGTCTTTGCATACTTTAAGATTTTCTTCTTGTTTTTCAATAATCTTTTTTATTTGATTTATATCAATATCTTTTACAGTTAGAACCCTATCAAAATTTTCCATTAGCATCTTTTTATTGATTATAGGTAGATCTTTCAATTTAAAGTTATTTATATCTATGCCTGCCCTATCGTATAACTCTCTGTAGAATTCAGAATTGTAATAGGCAAATTTAACAATATCTCTTATTTTTCTATTCGCTGTTTTTTCTATATCTCTTCTGGATTTTTTAGGGTTATTTTCAATTTTTTTACTTATATAAAGCATCTTCATTAAATCAAAAATGCTATTTAGAGTTTTTATCATTCATATCCCGGTTCTAGAAAAAAATAAACTTTTATAAATCTTTTTAACATTCTTTTTTATATAAAAACTTAGAAATATATAAAAACATGAAAAAAAAAGCAGAAAAAGGGCAACTTGCTTTATGTTTCGCTAGCTTTTAATCAAAGAGGGGATTATTTTGAGACAAGAAAAAGAACTAATTGAGAGGTATGGTAAATTGTACTCCGAAGAACTGGGAATAAATCTTAAAAAAGGAGAAAAAGAATGGTTTAAATGGCTCATTGCTTCTGTTCTATTTGGTGCAAGGATCTCTGAAACCATTGCAAAGAACACATATAGAGCATTAGTTAAACACAATCTCTTAACCCCACAAAGAATACTGCAAGCTGGCAGAGCATATTTAATAAGGCATATAATGAGCGAAGGCGGCTATGTTCGGTATGATGGTATAACATCGAATTATCTTCAAAGTATATGTAAAAAATTGATAAAGGAATATGATGGTAAGATCGCAAATGTGCATAAAAAGGCTAAAGATCCAAAAGATTTAGAAAATAGACTACTCGATTTTAAGGGTATTGGCCCAGTAACAGTAAACATTTTTTTGAGAGAAATGAAGTGTGTTTGGAAAAAAGCAAAGCCAGAGTTATTACCATTTATTAAAGAATTAGCAAGAAAATATAATATAAGTTTAAATAAAATAAAAAGGAAAAGTGAAAAATCAATGAGGTTAGAAGCAGCTTTGGTTAGGTTAAGAAAGATTCCAAAACAGAAGACAGAACTTTCTGACTAATAAATAGCTTTTTCTTTGATTAAAAAAATCTCTAAAAATTGGTATAGGTTTAATATGAGCTAATACAAATCAAGTTGGTTAGGTTGATGTAGCAGTAATAGAGAATAGATTCACAGAAACTTTAGAGGAGGTTATTCCAAAACTTGGAAAATCAAACTTTTTTTAGACATCAAGAGAGTGGTAGAATTTTTTAGGTGAAAATTCTTAATAGTTCCAAACACAAATCTTGACACAATCTTATAGATGAATAAAATCTAGTAGATAAATATAAAAACAAAAGAGAATTATTCGTGCTTTAATAGAAAAATAGAAACACTTTGAAAATAAACAAGAAAATTTGGTAAAGAGGTGAGAAAAATGGCAAGGAAAAATCCTCAGGATCGCGGCATGGGTGTGTTTCGCGATTGGGTAGATCATTTAAGAAATGCTTCGAAAGACAAGATCATTCTAGTGCAATACAAAACAGACAAAGATGAACTTGAACAACTTGGTATAAAAAACATTCTTTATTTGACAAAACCGGAATACAAAGTAATAGAACAAATAGCATCTACAAGCAAAGAATGTATTCTTCTATTTAATGTGAATGATAAGAGTAACGAACTCTGCCAGAAAATAAGAGCAAAGTTAGAAGAAAATGGTGTAAAGGTTAATACACGATTTAGAAAACTAATGTTCACAACCGATATGAGGGAAATCCGTGGTTTAATAAAATACATCCGAAACAAAGCAACTTGGGAAGAAGGAAAAAGGGTTGCAATTGATATCTTTCCTGAAAAAAAATAAAACACATTGTGATTTAATTACAATTAAAATTTTTAATTATGATTAGAATTATTAAATAGAAAAATTCATGGGAGCTGACGTCTAAGCTTAGACTGAACTTTTCTTTCGAAAAATTCTTTATCAATAATATTTCTATTATTGATTGGTGTCTAAGTAACTCCGTCAGCTAAAGTAAAGAAAGTTATACTAATATTTAAATCTTTTTAATTAAATTTGATTTTTCTCAAACCTTTAATTTTTCATCCACAAGATATATAAACAAACACATCCTAACCAAAGATATGAACCAAATTCTGGTGGAAGCTGGATTAACAGACTCTGAAGCCAAAGTTTATCTTACTTTGTTGGACCTCGGCATGGATCTTGCAGGAACCATAGCTAGAAAATCTGGCATTCATAGACGGTCTGTTTATGATATCTTGGATAGACTTATTGAAAAAGGCTTAGTTAGTTATATTGTAAAAAATAATCAACGCCATTACGAAGCAACAGACCCAATTAGATTAATAGAGTTGTTAAAGGAAAAAGAAAGAAAGATTCAAGAGGTGCTTCCTCGGCTACAATTAAAATACTCGATGACTCGCGAGAAACAAGAAACAAATTTCTACCGTGGTAAAAACGGACTAAAGACTGTGTTTGAAGATCAATTAAAAGAGGGAAAAGAAATCTTAATATTTGGGGCAAATGTTGATGTTAATGAGGTTATTAAGTTTTACTTCCCACATTTTGATAGAGCTCGCGTCCAGAAAAAGATTAAGGTTAAGTTTATCTTTAGCGAAGATGCCAGAGACAATCCTGCCATAAAAAAGATTCCTCTAAAAGAAGTCAGGTATATTCCTAAAGGCTTTTCGAGCCCTGCAGCCACATACATTTACGGTAATAAGGTTGCGATTATTCTGTGGAGCGAAAATCCACTTGCAATTCTTATCAAACAGAAAGAAATAGCAGATAACTATAAACAGTTCTTTAAATTTGTCTGGGATAGTGCTAAAAAATGATATTAAAATATTTTTTTTATCTCATTCAACCTGGTGTTGTAATCTATTGAAGACCGAAACAGATTCCAAAAAACCTTCTGCAACCATGCGATCCAATCGGGATCATATATTTCATAAAAGATTCTTGTATTTTTGTGTAGTTCACCTTTTTTGTAGGTCTTTAATTGTTCTTCATTCTTGAATCTTGCAACCTTATCGTCTATTATAAAACCACGTAATGGTTGGTAGCAATGCTTGATCTCAACTAAGTCAGAGTACTTTGCGGTGAGGCTAGTTAATTTATTTAGGTTACTAATAGAAGCAATATTCACCCTTGTCAATATCTTAAATCGAATTTTTCTTTTTAACAATTCTTCTATCACAGAGAAGATCTTTACATTGTTTTCTTCTATATTGATAAATGACAGATTCCCTGAAAAACAATACACCTGGTTAATTGCCTTCCTGAATAAAGAAACAATCTGTTGGTTCTTGCTCACCTCTTCTTTATCATACTCTTCTAAAATCGCTTTCTTCTTATCTTCTTGCACATACTGAAAGATCTCCATAAAATCAAAATCTGTCTTAGCCCTGCTGTTCCTCAGTTGGTAGTATAAATTCTCTCTGACATCATCTGTTACCAGACTATCAGAATGATTATAGAACACAACTTTTAAAGCGCCCTGAGTGCCTTTTCTAAATGTCTTTACATCAACCAATCCTGTTAGATCCTTTATTTTCTTTACGTAACTGTCTGTTGTAACCCAGCTCTTTCCAATAAGCCTTGAGACATCTTGAATGGTTCTTGGTTCTTTTTTAACATAGTCAGTAATCTGCTTAATAACTTCCTCTTTTAATGCCATAGAAAAAGCTAATTCTCACTGATATTTAAAACACTATTATAAAAAATTAAAACAATATTTTATTTAAACTGAAACTCTTATATAATTTAATCACAACTAAAAGAGGAGGTGTAAAAGATGGAAAAAATTGAATTTGTTTTTATTGGTGAGCATGGCTCGTTTGTTCTAGAGCTGGACACAACACTAGAAGCATTAAAACAAGACATTCTACATCTTGTAGAGAAATATGGAGATGTCACAGTGAGGAACGAACTTTATAGACACTGCAGAACACCACCATTTGTAATAGAAAATGGAAAAGAAATTGTAATGGTGTGCTGAGAGGTGTAAAAGATGAACACAAACCTACAGGCTTTAACTGGTAATGAAACAACACAGGTCATCCTTGACAAAGCATTAATTGATAAAATTGATAAAACAGCGCCTTTGTTTCAAGAAGAGATTAATAAACGCAGAGAAGAGAAAAAAAAGAAATTGTTGAGCCTTCTTGAACAAACACTAAGGACAATTCCTTTCAAAGGTGAAGAAGCCAAAATCAAGAAAGATAGTAAAACATATGTTAATGAGTATCTTTCCTTGCTTATAAGAGAGAGGTATCCTCTTGTTCTGAAAGACATATACGAATTAAAAAGGAAAGTTAAATTTGACTACAATGATAAGGAAGTCACTCTTGATTTGCCTGTATTTGCATGCGTGACACTTGGAAAAAGTACACAGTGGGAAGAATGTTATGGTTGTAAAATAGGCTATAATACTCTAGAAGTGACGGTTTCAGCAAAGATGCCTCATCTAAGCGATTCTGTAAAAGAAGCAGGAAGAGAGGCTATTGCATATTGTTATGAGATGTATAGTAAGGCAATGAAAACACCTATTGTTGGTGAATTATTGTTCACAAATGTTATAGAATATAATCCAGGTACACCCAAACTCGATGTTGTTTGGAAACCAAGACGATCTGACTTTAATATAGAAATTGAAACCATCGAGGATCCTGACCCGATACTTCTCTTGAATTGGGGTTCAAAACTATATAAAGTTGTAACATGGGAAGACAAACATGAAGAGGACTTTCAAACATTGTTGGACTATCTCATGGATAGTTCAAGTTTCTAAAATGATAGTTCCAACAAATTAAACCTGCAAAGAGGAAATATAAGCAATACATCTAAACTATTAATTTTTTAAATTATTAATTTTTAAAACATATTTTAATTTATAACATAGAAAAAAGATGAAAATGGCTTTTATATTTTTATTCTTTGATATTTTTTTATTTTTATGCTTAGCTTCTTTTATTAGCTTTGTTAGCTTTATGCTAAACACTCTTATGGTTTAAATTCAGGAACTGATTCTATAGACCAGGGACTTGTCATTCTATAGACATAAAACTTGTCACGAATCACAATCCAAAACTTAATATAAAAAATGCTCATAAAAAATAGTAAACCATTTAAATAGGAGATATAATTATGTATTATATACATATAACAATACATATATGGGATGTACGTATATGGGCCTATGGTGTAATGGATACTTGCGTTGCTTTATGCAAACTTATGCAAGCTATAGAGCACTCTTGGCTTCGGCTCTAATGAGAAGACACCAAGCAATTCCGGTTCGAATGGGAATATGGGAATCCAGTTTTCACGGATGTCCGGATAGGCCCATTTCAAATTAATTGTTCTTAAACAGAATTAACCTTCTTTATGCAATAAAGTGACAATAAAGTGAAAAGATTATTATAAAATAATCAGCATTATTTATAAAGCGTGATCTTAATTGATGAGTGTTCTTAATTGATGTTCTTAATCTTAATTTGGTTTTTTAAATGTAATTAAATCTTCAAAATATTTTGTCATTTTTTAGTAGCTATATCCAGAAAACCACAATCTTTATAAACCAACCCCAATTCTACAATCAAAGAGAGAGAAGAAGACGCTGGGTAGGGAATCCACGTTTTCTGGATATTGATAGGAGAGATTCCCATGAGGGTTAAACCAATATTACCAAGTTTAAAAGAGAAAAAACGTTATCTTGCTTATGAAATTATAGCAGATAAAAGGATAGACGCACAATCTGCAGAAGATGTAATAACCAAAACTAGTTTAGATTATCTAGGCGCTCTAGGATATGGAGAAGCAGGAATTCAAGTTTTGAAAGAGACTCATGATAATAACCGCGGTCTAATTAGAGTTGGCCACAAGCATGTCGATAGACTCAAGGCAGCACTAATTTTTATCACAAAAATAAAAAACCAAAATGTAATTGTGCGCTCTCTTGGTGTGAGTGGCGTGATCAAGAAAGCAAAAGAAAAATACTTGGAGGCAAAATGAAAGCTATAAAAAATGGGTGGTTGTTAGGATTTTTGTTTTTTCTGTTAACAAGTGCTTTAACAGCACTGTTTGCCTTTATAGGCTTGTTGTTTAAATTACCAGTTAAATCTGCAGGATTTTTAATGGGAGTGCTTGGAGTGATTGGCATCTATCTTTCAATAGTTATTTTTGCGTTTTTATACACAAGAAATTTTGGCGAATTTACTAAAAAACAGCGAACAAGCATCAGCCTAACATATTTCGTATTAAACTCATTTATAGGACTGATAGTTGGCATTGTATTTAAACCATATCCCTATGCGTTTATCTTAACGATAGCGGTTGTTGCTTTGATATTTGCTGCAATAATCTACTGGCTTCTCGCTGTAGAAGCAAGACGGTATATCCTTACAATTAAAGGAATGAGAAGCGAACTCAAAACTAAAACAAAGAAAAAAATAAAGAAAAAAATAAAATAAAAGAAGAGAAAAAAAAAGATAAGGAGGGATATTTATGCAACCATTACAACACCAAATGATGGGGTATGATCGAGCAATAACAATGTTCAGTCCAGATGGAAGACTGTTACAGGTAGAATATGCAAGGAAAACGGTAAGACAGGGGAATACCGCAATAGGCTTGGTCTGTAAAGATGGTGTTTTGCTTGTAACAGACAAACGCGTACTTAACCCCTTGATGATTACGGAAGCTGTTGAAAAGATGTGGCAAATTGACGATCATATTGGCGCAACAGCATCAGGCTTTTTATCCGACGCTCGCATACTAATTGAGCGTGCCCAAGTAAAAGCACAACAAAACAAGGTGACATACGATAGCCCTGTTGACATTCTAACCATTGTAAAGGACCTCTGTACATTAAAACAAACGACAACACAATATGGCGGTCTAAGACCGTTTGGTGTTGCCTTGATTATTGCAGGAGTTGATGATGGAGTTCCTGTTGTATACGAAACAGATCCCATGGGCAACTACTTTCAGTATAAAGCAGCAGTTATAGGCGAAGCAGAAGAAGAAGTTGAAGCAATCCTTAACAAAGAATATAAAGAAACACTAACAATAGAAGAAGGCCTCAAACTTTTGATAAAGACGCTAAAGAAAGTACTTGGGGAGGAGTTTAGCTCAGAAAGAATAGACGCTGCTTATATAAAGGTTGATGAAGCGAAATTCACAAAAATTAAAAAATCAAAAATTGATAGAGTCGTAAAAGAAAAGTAAAATGGTAAAAGGGCAAGGATTAATAGATCAAAGGCAGAATGTTTACCTTAATCTTGCTAGATTAAAAAAAGCAGGGGATGTTTTTGAAATAAGCATAGATCCAGATGCAGCCATCAAGTATAAAGAGAAAGGAGAAATAGATATTAGAGACATCTTAACAGCCCAGAAAATATTCTCTGATGCAAAACGCGGCATGCTTGCTTCGGAAAATAGATTAAAATCTGTTTTTGGCACAATCGATGTGCTTCAGGTAGCAAAAAAGATTCTTGATGAAGGTGAGATTCAACTTACCGAAGAATATAGAAGAAGCTTAATCGAAAGAAAACGTAAACGTATCGTTGAGATCATTCATAGAAATGGTATTGACCCAAAAACAAAACTCCCGCATCCAGTAAAAAGAATAGAGAATGCATTTGAGGAAGCCAAAATCAAGATTGATAATTACAAAACCGCAGAAGATCAGATAAATGATATAATTAAAAAAATAAGACCCGTGTTGCCAATCAGCTTTGAACGGAAAAGATTTCGCGTGGTAATTCCTGCAGTCTATGCAGGAAAGGTTTATCGCAATTTAAAACAATCAGGAGAACTTTCTGATGAAGACTGGAAGAATGATGGTTCTTTTGAATGCGTCATCGAGATGCCTGCTGGCCTTGTAGGAGAGTTCTTTGATAAAATAAATGATGCAACACATGGCGAATCATTGATTGAAGAAATAGAGGAGTGATCGATATGGCAGAAGAGAAAAGTAGTTTGTACATAAAAGATAAAGATGTGGTTGTTCCTGGCGAGATACTTGCAATAGGGCTTGATTATTTGCCAGGCTTTGGAACATATCGTTTAGAAAATAAAATAATTGCATCTAGACTAGGACTGATAAATGTCGATGGTAGAGCACTTAAAATAACACCGCTTTCAGGCAAATACTTGCCTAAGCGTAATGATGTTATAATCTGTAAGGTCATCGATATAACCTTAAATGGTTGGCGATTAGACACAAACTCTGCTTTTCCAGCAATGCTCTCATTAAAAGATGCAACTTCTGAATATATTGAACGCGGTGCCGATCTTTCAAAAATATACAATATTGGAGAATACTTAATGGTTAAGATTGTTGCTGTAACATCTCAGATGTTGGTTGATGTCTCTTTGAAGGGCCCTGGGCTTAAAAAGCTGCCTCCCGGAAGAATAATAAAAGTAAATCCAATGAAAGTCCCACGAATTATCGGTAAACAGGGCAGCATGGTTTCTATGGTTAAGAAGGTGACGGGTTGTAGGATTTTAGTAGGACAGAATGGCGTAGTGTGGATTCAGGGCGACACAATAAATGAGAATCTTGCAATCGAAACAATCAAGAAGATTGAGCAGGAAGCGCATGTTCCCGGCTTAACTGAAAAAATAGAAATTTTCCTCAAAAAGAGGATGGAAAAAAAAGAAAAAAGTGATGAAAAATGACTTACGATAAAAGACCAGAAGGACGGAAGTTTGATGAGCTAAGGCCAATAGTAGCAAAAGCAGGTGTAATTCCAAACGCAGAAGGTTCTGCCTATTTTAAGATTGGAAAAACTGTAGCTTATGCAGCAGTTTATGGTCCACGTGAACTGCATCCCAAATTTTTGCAAAATCCTGAAAAAGGTGTTTTAAGATGTCTCTACAATATGATGCCTTTTGCTGGAATGGGAGACCGAGTACGCCCTGGACCAAATAGAAGAGCTAAGGAGATTTCTTTAGTCACTGAGAAAGCGATACTTCCTTTCATAAATCTAGACAGATACCCAAATGCGGTTGTGGATGTTTTTATAGAGCTTACACAGACAGATGCGGGTAGCAGATGTGCTGGGATATGCGCAGCAGCAATTGCGCTTGCGGATGCAGGTATAGAAATGAGAGAGATGATCAGCGCTGTTGCTGTTGGCAAGGTTGCTGACAAGATCGTAGTTGATCTAGACTATTCTGAAGAGATTTACGAAGACGGCCATGTTGCAGATATCCCTATAGCTATGGGCAATGTTTCACAGCAGATCACCTTGCTACAAGCTGATGGCTATATAACAAGAGAAGACCTGAAGAAATGTCTCGAAATAGCCAAAAAGGCTTGCGCACAGATAAACGAGATCCAGAAGAAAGCACTCAAGCAGAAATACGAGGGTTCAAAATGAACAAAAGAAAACAGATTTTGGATGCTCTGGATAAAAATGTTCGCTTTGACGGCAGGAAAAAAGACGAGTACAGAAAGATAGAAGTGATAAAGGGTGTTTCAGCAACAGCTGAAGGAAGTGCGACTGTTAAGATTGGTGATACAGAAGTGATGGTCGGCGTAAAGCTTGGCATTGGCACACCATACCCAGATTCGCCAGATTCTGGCAATCTTATTGTTAGTGCAGAGTTTTTACCATTAGCCAGCCCAGAATATGAACCAGGTCCTCCAGACATAGATGCCATAGAACTAGCCAGAGTTGTTGATCGTGGCATTAGGGAAGCTAAAGCAATCGACGTGAAAAAACTTTGCATTGAAAAAGGAGAAAAGATCTGGGAAGTGTCGGTTGATATCTGTACAATCAATACAGCCGGCAATCTGTTTGACGCGGCTACGTTAGCAACATTGGCTGCGCTCATGGATACAAAATTTCCAAAATACGAAAATGATGAAATAGATTATAAAGTTAAAACAGATCAAAGACTTCCTCTAGAAATTTTACCTGTCGCGATCACTGTGATTAAGATTGGTAATCATTTTCTGGTCGACCCATTGCCGGAAGAAGAAGAAGTTTTAGATGCAAGACTTACAGTTACATTAACGGAAGACGGTTCAGTGTGCGCATTACAGAAAGGGGGCGATCAACCTCTAACAGTTGAGCAGATAGATGAGATGATAGGTATAGCACTTGAAAAATCAAAAGAATTTAGGAAACTTTTATAAACAAGATATTTTTCGATGTAAAAATGTCAAAGAAGAAAGTAGAACAAGAAAAAGAGATCCATTACACAAAGTATGAGAAAGCTAGATTACTTGGAAGCAGAGCTTTACAGCTTGCTATGGGCGCTCCTTTTTTGTTAAAGATTTCTAAAGAGGAACTTGAAAGGATTAGATATAATCCAATGGAGATAGCAAAAAAAGAATTTGAAGCTGGAGTTATCCCAATAACAGTTAAAAGGCTTTTGCCTCATGAGAGATAGTACAGTAGTACAGTTTTTATGTTTTTATTATTCTATCTTGGGATAAACACCAGGTTTCATAAATACCTTGTCAACTTTAAATGCTAGTCCTTTTTTTTCTTTAAGAATTTGCTTTGCAACCATTTCTGCTTTGCCTAGAGCAACAAGTTCACCTTTCAAAGTCATTATTGCAACAGTATCGCCAATGTCAAACTCTTTATTCATGCTAACAACCCCTGGAACTTTTAAATTAGCACCATGGCACAATGTATCAACTGCACTATCCTGAATCCAAACCTTTGGAAGGTGGCTGACTGCAAACTCAACTGGCAAAATAATGTTATACAACATCTTATCGTTACCTTCTTCTTTGTAATAATAGAAAGCATCTTTTAGATCTTGCAGTGTAAAAGATTCTTCTTCCTTGAACGGTCCTGCTTTAGTCCTGCGAAGCTCTTGCATGTTAGCACCAACATCTAAACGCTCACCTACATCGTGTACGAGTTTTCTTATATAAGTTCCTGCTTGACAGCCAATTCTAAAAAGAACATCTTTATTATCTTCGCTGATCTCTATTATATCAATGTAATAAATTGTTCTATATCTTTGCTGTCTTTTGATTGCAGACTTAATTGGAGGTAATTGTTTAATTCTACCAACAAATTCATTTAGCATAACTTTTTTGACGATTGAAGCTTCAACTGGTTTATGCAGGTGCATTAAACAGACATACTCTTTCCCTGCAGGTAGCAGCGTTTGAACAATTCTTGTAGCTCTGCCTAGCGCAATAGGCAAAACACCAGTGACTTTTGGGTCTAATGTTCCTGAGTGCCCTGCTTTTTTAATTCCCAAGATTTCTTTTACATAAGAGCTTACTTGATGACTCGTCGGGCCAGAAGGTTTGTCTAAGTTGACTATTCCATATTCAAGAAGTTCTTCTACTGACCGTTCATTTGGTTTACAGCCAAATCTATCACTGGTTTTAACATTATCTATTTTTACAACTACAGCTTTGTTACGTTTTTCAAATGGCAACTTGTTTAGACCTGAGATTTTGCTTCCACTCCTCATTAGGTTAGAGAAATAAGAAGATTTTTTAAATTTTTAGGTTGTTTAATTTAAATTTTTAAATGTTTAACTTAGATCTTTTTTATCTGTTATGTGGTTTATATTTTTATTTTTTGTATGGTGAGTTGTAATTGACGAAACATTTAATATTTCTTTTATTATTTTTATTGAAAATAACTAAAGAATATAACAACTTGATGTGATTAATGACAATATGACCAATCCTAACCAACTCTTTCCAAAACCTATTTAAATGACCTCTAAATTTAATCTATAAGAAAAAATGGTTGATATTAACAGATTTGTCTGGAAGATTGGAGGTGAAGCTGGCTACGGTATAAAGTCTGCGGGCTACATCTTTGCTAAATTCTGTATACGTCATGGTTTATTCGTCTTTTCAAAAACAGAATATCCTTCTTTGATTAGAGGAGGGCATAATAGCTACACACTCAGAGTTGAAGAAAAACAAATTCATTCTTATATCTCAACAGTAGACATTCTAGTTGCATTAGATAAAAGAACATTAGACCTACACAAGGATGAACTTACACAGAATGGCGTGATTATCCATGATGATACCTTTAAAGTTGATAACATTAGGCAGGATATTAAAGTGTACGCCCTGCCTCTATCAAAGATTGCAGAGAAGCGTCTGGGCGAGAAAAAGATTATGATGAATACTGTTAGCATTGGTGCAACAATTGCTCTGCTAGATGCTGATTTAAACCATCTCACAAGCATACTAGAAGAACGTTTTAAAACAAAACCAAAAAAGATTTTTGAAGATAATATCAAAGCTGCAAAAGCTGGCTATGACTTTGTCAAGGAGAACAATTTAACTTGTGAAAAAAAGCTTGTGAAAAAAAGCGAAAACAAAAACATACTTGTTAATGGCAATGAAGCAATGACTCTTGGTGCAATCAAAGCAGGCTGTAAATTTGTTTCTATTTACCCAATGACACCCATAAACAGCATATTACACATGATGGCAAGATTTAGCCGTGATTATGGCATCGTCGTAAAGCAGCCTGAAGATGAGATTTCTGCTATTAATATGGCTATTGGAGCCAGCTTTGCGGGAGCAAGAGCTTTAACAGCAACATCTGGAGGAGGTTTCTGTCTAATGACTGAGGGCGTTGGACTTGCAGGCGAAACAGAAACCCCGGTTGTGATAATAGAAGGTCAACGTTCAGCTCCATCGACAGGAATGCCTACTAATACAGAGCAAGGCGACTTAAAATTTGTTATGAATGCTAGCCAGGGTGATTTTCCAAGAATCGTTATAGCGCCTGGCGATCAAGAAGAAGCATTTTATCTCACAGCAGAAGCGTTTAATATTGCCGAACATTATCAAACACCTGTTATAGTTCTAACAGACAAACACCTTGCTGAAAGCTATAAATCAGTAGAGCCATTTGACCAAGAAAAGATTAAGATCGACCGTGGGCTCATTGCTACTAAAATTGAGGAAGTTCCGTTCAAACGCTACAGGTTTACAGATAATGGAATCTCTCCAAGATCCTTTCCAGGTCTGGAAAATGGGATGCACAACGCTGCCTCAGATGAGCATGACGAGATTGGTCAGATTGACGAGAGTTCAGCTAATAGAAATAAGATGATGGAAAAACGTATGAAAAAGTTGGAGTTGGCTGAAAAAGAGCTACAAAAGCCAGAAATAATTGGAAAAAAGGACGCAGACTTCACAATTGTTAGCTGGGGTTCAACAAAAGGCGCGATCATAGATGCTATCGATTTTCTTAAGGAAGAAAACATTACAGTTAATTTTTTGCAGATTAAATTTATAAATCCTTTGCATAAAGATATATCGCAGTTAATGAAAGCTGCAAAGAAAACAATTCTTGTTGAGAATAATTTCACAGGCCAGCTTGGTACTGTCATTAAAGAAAAAACAGGTTTAGATTTTGACTATCGCATCTTGAAGTATGACGGCAGAGCATTTTCCTCAAGTGAGCTCTGCGACAGAATTAAAAAAATAACCTACAGGTAAAGTAAACAACTGTGGGCTGAAGCCCACAGCATTTCGCTTGGGTAGCGTGGCTATTCAAGCTTAGGCACAAAAACCTACCAATGATTTTTGTGCACGCATACGCTGTTGCTTAAGTCGAGC
>QMQO01000011.1 GCA_003650545.1 Candidatus Woesearchaeota archaeon
AAAAAGAATAGTGAGCCAAAATCACATAAGCACTTCTTAATAAGATTTTTCATGATGTTATGATGCTATATTAAAAATCAACCCCTTCCCCATTTTTTTATTGCTTTATACAACTCAGGATACTTCTTCTTATAGACATCATATCCTTCTTTAGCATAATACGCTTCAACTGCTTGTCTTACAGCTTTTGCTCCTGCAAGAGTTCCATCAGGATGCCCTGTTACACCTCCACCCATCTGAATAACTATGTTCTTACTCATTGTCCTTATAAGCTTTGGCACCATCCCTGGATGAAGACCACCACTAGCAACTGCCATCACAGGCTTTATGTTATACCACCTCTGTTCAAGAACATGCAATTTCGGATTTGCAAATATCTTCTTATACTCTATATCCTTTAATAAAGCCAGCTCTTCTTCCTTGCTACCATGCATTTTTCCAATTGCAGCTGTGCCAATATGTAACTGGTCTACTCCAATTAACCTGGCAGCATCAGCAAGAACAGCCATGCTGATACCATGCTTCTCGTTTCTGGTTAAAGCAGCATGCCCAGCTCTATGAGCATGTATAAACTGCTTATCATTTCTCTCCCTCATAGTCTGTAAACCCGCCCAACCTGCTGTTAGAATATCAATCATAATATATTCACCACCATTCATCTTAACATGAGCAGCTCTGCGGACCATTTCAATGGTCTCTGCAGTTATGTTAGGCATGTAAATCTTTTTCTCACCAGTTTCTTTCTCAGCCCTATCACGCATCTTCAATGTCAGCTCTATTCTTTTCTTAAACTTATTAAATGACATGCTTGATAAATTTTCATCATCTTTCACTATGTCAAGTCCACCAACCCAGGCATTATATGCAATTTTTGCATGCTGTTTTTCATCCAAGCCTACTTTCGGTTTCACAATTGTACCAAGCAATGGTCGTCTGTAGACCTTTGTAAGTTTTCTTATACCTTCTATCCCAAACCTTGGTCCTTTAAATTTATCTATTATCACCTTTGGATAGCTGACATCTTCCAAACGTAAATTTTTCACAGATTTCATGCCAAACACATTACCACCAATACTAGAAAAAATTTGAGGCATGTTACCTGCTTCAAA
Source organism: Candidatus Woesearchaeota archaeon (assembly GCA_003650545.1). Classification (GTDB taxonomy): domain Archaea; phylum Nanobdellota; class Nanobdellia; order Woesearchaeales; family B72-G16; genus B72-G16. The sequence continues at coordinate 1,110 of QMQO01000011.1, forward strand.
TAATTCATGCGGGTAAGCAATCTTAATGATGTTTTTCTTAGAATCCATATAAAAAATCGTTGGTCTCAACTTTTTAGCAATTTTAGGATTCATTGTTTTGATTGTTGTCCATGTTCCTATGCTACTTTCTGCTGCAACATAAACAGCAGCTTTCCAGAACTGAACTCTATATGGTTCCATATAATATTCAACAACAACATCATTCCTTGAAGGCTTATAATTCTTATCGATATAAGCGCGATTTGCATAAGCGGACATTTCATCACCTCTTTACTACAAAAAAATATCTTTTTCTTTATATAAATTTTGGATTCTGTACGGGTAAATCGCAATAAGATTTTGATAAATTTTGTTTATTGTTTATTTAGAATTATTAGAATAAAGTTCAGCAACCCGCTCTTCGGAGCGGGTTGCATCATCTATCACATCTTTTTCCCAAGCAAATTATTTATTACCAAAATAAAAATACTTCTCTATCGATACATCTTCTGAGCTAATGTCACCCACCTTAGGGTGAGGCATTTTTTTCTCTTTTGACTTTTGCTCTTTGGATTCTTTAGACTCATCAGGTTTTAATTCTTTTGATTCTTTTTCTGCAACTGTTTTTTCTTTTGGAACATTGTATTCAGCTTCTGGAGAATTTGTAGACTCAACTTTAATTACCTTACTCTTTAAAGCTGCAACATCATCGTTAAGCACATCAACCTTATCTTTTAGCGTTTTTATCTCCATCACAAGCTCATTGATAACTGCTTGTAGTTTTGTTTGTAATGTCTTAGCAAACTCATCTGGATCAAAACTTGTAGTAGCTTTTTCTTCTCTTCCTTCTTTGGCTAGTGTTTTAGCTGACTCAACATCGCCTAACTCTTCAACCTCTGCCATTATCGGTTCTTTTGCTGGTTCTGTAATATCTTCATTAGTTTGTTTTTTATTCTGTTTTATGGAATCGTCTTGCCAGTACTCTTGAATCTTTTCTTTATCAGCCTCAAGCATCGCTGTCACCTCAGAAAGAGATTTGTCGCCTTTTTCAAGAATATCACGAGCCATCCTTGTTGCTGTCTCCAGATCATCAGCATGGCCTGTTTGAAGCAATGATTTAGCCAAAGCATTTATCTTTTGAATCTGTTCAAAATCCATTTTGTCACCGATTTTAAAGATTTGATATCAGAATAATATTGTTGTTTAAAAAGTTTTCTTATCTGGAGTGGATAGGACAGAGGATAAGTTGTTAAATGTTAGCGCTATCAGTTCACTGACTTGACTTCTAAAGATCTTCCTACTCTGTCATTCTCTGTAGTGATACTTGAAAAGAACAACAAGTATAATAAAAGAGTGAATTAAAATAGAAACAACAAAAACAACAGAAACATTTTTATATTCTAAAAATCATCTAGTAGTTTATAAAGTATAAGATTTTTGGACACCAAAATAATTAAAAGATTAAAATCAAGGTTGCATATTTGCCATATTAATCAAAAAAGGGGCGATAGTTAGATGAAGAAATTAATATCAGTTATAATTTTTCTGTTATTTTTTCCTATGGTTATATCCTTATACAATTTCAATGACGCCAGATACCCAAAATTGTCTACAACTACGTACTTTGAAAAGGTGAGTCTTTGTGGCACTAATTTCACATGCGGAATAGACGAAACAAAGATAGAAAACCCACTAATGCCAGGACAAAACTATCAATACGATGTCTGTCCTGAAATTTATGCATGTGATGGCATATCGTGCGGCAATAAGCAAGTCTGCCTCCAGGACGATCCTGGCTGTTGTCCTATTAATCAGTGGGTACCTGCTGGTGAAGATAACGTTGGTCCTCAGGTTCCAGCAAACTCTCCCATTAAGGTAGGGTATGATAAAAAAAATGACTCATGGTCTGAATGCTGCGGCGATGACGATGACGAAGTTCTTGTTGAAAATGGTCCAGGCCCAACAAAATGCTGCAAAGACCACTACAAAGACATTCCAGAATGTGCAGGCAAAGATCGTTGCGCTGGCAAATTCCTTTGTATTGACATAAACGGAGATTGTGTGGTTGATGCAATTGATCCAGTCACATGCGCAACATCTTATAAGGAGATCTGTGGAGATGGTATTGACAATGATGGCGATGATGAAATTGACGAAGGTTGCGAAGCAAGCATCAAAGGGATGGTTTGGATTGACAGTGAAGACATAATCACAACAAGACGCTTAATCACAAGAGAAGGTCCTGAAGGAAAGCTGAAACGTATAACAGCTATTATAGATGTGTTCAGACAATCGTAGCAAAATAACCAAAGTTAAAGCCTTTATACACACCAACTATAACATAATCATAAAATCATATTTAAGATATAAATGACTAGACGCATAATCATATTAGGTAAATAAAATCTTTTTCTTCTTCTTGTTTTTTGAATCTGTTAAACCTGCTTATCAAAGCATGCTCTAGGTGCTCGATCTTCCTTGGCTCAATCTTTTTCAATAGAGAAATTGCGATTTTTGCCTTATCCTTAGCAACTCTCTTCAGCTCTGCAATCGCTTTTGTAACATCCTTAAAATTTTGCGCTGCTGTTAAACTGATAATTTTATCAAACATCTTATCTGGAAAAGGCAAATCCTCTGCATAAGCACATAAGAATGTCTTTGTATCATCGCCAGCATATTTCATTCTAGCAAGTTTAATCAGACCTTCGCTTGGATCAACACCATACACCCTACAGTTGAAGTCAGAGCTAATGCCTGTACCACAGCCAACATCTAACAAGACATCTGTTTCTTTAACATTTAGATATGCTTTAACTATTTCAAGCTTTTTCTTCTGTTCTTGCTCATACAATTCATCATAACTTGGTGCGATTGTATTGTAGAAGTTCATTTTCAACTTACCACTTTAAATTCCCAACACCTTTGGCCTAAATCGTATTCAATTAGTTCTCCAGTGCTGTACATTAATTCCACACAAACCCTATATCTGCCAGGTTCATTTATCCTTACATTTTCCTGGTTAAATATTTGGTCTAATTTAACTAAGCTATTTTCTGGTACAGTTATATCCCTATTGGAAATGACATTTAGGTAGTTTGTCCATTGTGCACCTTGTTGTTTTTGAATTTTTATGTTTATCTTTCCTGAAAACCTATTTGTTCCAAGATTTTCTATTTTTGATTGTGGTCTATGAGCATAAAAACCAGAATGTTGGTTATCGTGCTGGAATATTGGCCAGTCTAAAGTTTCAGATTTTCCAAGTTCCCACGCATACACATAACCATCGCTTGCAGTAGCAATGATATCCAGCTTATTGTTATAATCTATGTCAGCGAAATTTACTGATTTTACACCAGGCCAACCCATGCCTCTATAATAAGGCATGGTGTATTTTGGAAATCCTTCCATCACCATTCCGTTATCGTCTAATAAGAAAATAGAATTTCCTCCACAGAACAATCCACAATATCCATGATCACCGAGTGTCCCAAACAATATTTCTGACTTACCATCATTATCAACATCAGCTGCAGCTAATGTTGAGGTAGAATATTGCCACCAAATACCCGCAGAATCTCTCACAGGATTGAACACGTCTGTTTTATAGGGCCATCCATCTACCACGGTTCCATCATGATTAAGGACATAAACAAGCGGAGGACTGTTTTTACGCCAGTAAGAAGGAATCCACATTGGGGATAATGTTAGTACAACTTCTTTATAAGGGTCATCATCAACATTTGCTATTAATATATTAGTAACTTCATTATAATTAATGATATTAGCTGGTGGCCAGCCTTCCATTAAGCTGCCATCATGGTGATAAGCTATCACTTCGTCTGACTTAGGAGCAAATATTATTTCTAAGTCGCCATCATTATCCAAATCTCCAATGACTGGCTGAGAAACTCCAAAGAAAGGACCCCATGAAGAAATAGATGTTTCATTTGACCACAATAATTGTGCTTTATTGTTAAGAACTAAAATTCCTTTTTTTCCATTATTATTAGAGTAAGTTGCAATAATCTCATTTAATCCGTCATAGTTGATGTCACCAATTGCAATTCCATAAATAATTGCATGTTCTATATCTTCTGGACCTTCAAAAAGATAAGGCCAACCCTGCATAACTGTCCCATCACTATGAACCACAGTAACTAATGGTTTGTAGAAATAACCCATCACTATTTCCTGCCCAGGATAATCAGGATCAATGTCTCCAATGGATAAAATATTCAAAGAACAACCGCCTTCAGGAGGTTTATATTTATCAGATTTATAAGAAAGTCCTGGTAATGAATTTCCTGCGACATCAAAACCATAAATCCCCCAACTACGTCCTAATGTCAAGATTTCATTTTTCCCGTCATTGTTGATATCGGATATTGCTGAAGGAATTTTGTAATTTGATATTGTAAGACTTTTTGGCCAACCTTCTCTTATTGTCCCATCAGCGTGCATTAAAGAGAGTCTCCTACCTATTTTGTCACCTATCTGGACCAAATAATCAAGTATTATCTCTTTGCCTTGATAATCTTCATCAATATCTGCAATTGTAGCTTTCACATATGTTGCTGTTATTTTACTCTCTATTTTTTTAGGCCAACCTGGCTTAAGTGTTGAATCAATAGTTACAGTTATTTGTTCTGTACTAATCTTATCATCCTGATGAAACACCTTAAGTCTAATATCATATTCACCACTTTCAAGATTCTGTGTATTCCATGTAGCAAACAAACCCTCTGATAAACCTGTCAGTGAAATTCCATCGGATGACCAAGACTCTAAACCACTTCTAGAAAATTCTATAACATAGCTATTATAATCTCTTCTAATATAACCTTCTATTTCCACATTTTTATAAGGACCAAAAATCGAGCCTTCTCTTGGACTTGTTATTTTAATGTTATCTATCTCAATCATAGCTTTATCTTCTATGACTTTTCCAGTAGTTGTGGTAAGTGTAAGCTTGATTGTATGATAACCATCTGAAAACTGTGTTGTATCAAAACTATCTATCAAAATATTATTTGATGGAAAAACATTTGAATCTTTTATTAATACCCAATCAGACGGATTTCTTCCTTCACCTATTTCAATGTTATATTTTTGAAAATTTTTGCTAGATAAAGTTCCTTTTATTTGAACTGTTTCACTTATTCTTGAAACAGGGATGTCTATAAATGCAAACAAAGAAGGATCTTCAATCTCAAATACAGACTCGACATCAATAAGACCATGCCCTTGTTTTATTGATAAATCTCCAATGTAATTTGCAGATCTCATCAGAGCATTTTTTATATCATTTGGACTCCAGTCAGGATGCACGTCTTTAACTAAAGCTGCAACACCTGCAACATGCGGAGCTGCCATTGATGTTCCTGAAATTGCCATATGCTTGCTATCAACGCACCGATGTACATCTGGTCTAGCAGGGTCAAAATAATTATCATCAATCCCAAATGCAGTATCCCATTGTGCAGCACAAATCTCAACCCCTGGTGCAACAACATCGGGTTTTATCAAACTTAAGCCATCAATGTCCCAAACAGGGCCTGTTGAACTGAAGCAAGGTATTTGGTCTATTTGCGTGTCAGTATCTATGCAAGAGCTATAACTCAAAGTCTCAAAATTACTCTTATAAGTTGCTCCGACAGTTATTGCTTTTCTTGCTGTCCCGGGACTACATATTGTTTCTATATCCGGGCCTGAGTTTCCAGCTGCAACTACTACAACCACACCTGCATCAACTGCGTTATCAACAGCAGTGCTTTCAGGATCATCTGGGCCACATTCGTCACTAGGAAATCCCTTGCAATAAGATCCTAAACTCATACTTATGATGTCAACATGATCAGAAAAATCTCCATCTTGATTAGGGTCAACTGCTCTCTCAATCGCTGCAATTATTGCGTTCATATTGCCAGTTCCATAGGCATTTAATGTTTTATAAGCATATATCTTTGCTTGAGGTGCAACTCCTTTCAACGTACCTTGGCCAGCAGCTATTGCTGCACAATGAGTGCCATGTCCGTTATCATCCATAGGATCTGAGTCTCCATTCACAAAATCGTAACCGTCTACAACTTTACAACCAGCCCCCATACAACCACCAAGATCAGGATGATGATAATCCACACCAGTATCAATTACTGCAATCGTAATGTCTTTTCCTGTATAACCAAGACTCCAGCTATAATCAGCATTAATGTGCGGAACAGAACCCATTAAAGTTGCCTTAACCTCTAAATTTGGATAAACATCTTTTACCTCTCTTAACTTTTTGATTTCCTTAGCCTCCTCTCTAGTTATGTCAAGAGCTAAACCATTAAACACCTTTTCATATTCTCCAAAAACCACAAGGGTGTTTCCTTGTTCCGAAAGATCTGCAACAGCACTACCAGTCACTAAGGTTTCTACTTTAGCCTTCTTTAATTTTTTTCTTATTTTATCCTTTATCTTTTGCCTATCTGACATTATTTGTTTTTTTTGTTTAGCAAGTTTTTTTGGAACATCCTCACTTGAAGTTGCAAATATCTTGTAAACATATTTAATAGGGTTATAATCACTCATCGCTTCTATCTTTTGCTCATTCTTTTCAGCCAGTTTTTTTAATGAGACTTCTTTTTTAAGTAACGGTTCTCTTTTAAGTTCTACAATATAACCTTTTGGAGGCTGGACCTCGGGCAATGTTTCACCCAAAATGGCTACAGCTTCTTGTCCAGTTTCTTCACCATAATACATTTCAGGTGCAATGATTGACTCTTTTTGAAAGTTTGGCGTTACAGTCAACTCTGACCAGTTCCCTAAATTTAACTTGCCTGGCTTCTCATAGAAAGTACCGTTAACATTATCTTCAGTATTTTTGTCTGGAGGATCGGTTAGTTTAATCTGTTCGTCTATAGAATACCTGTCCTTTAATGTTGCTATGAATACTCTTAATCCAGCCCCAAAGCATCCATCCAATAGTTCAACATCACTAATTAGCTCAGGAGAACAAAGTTGGTAACATCCATACTTCTGTGCAAACTCAACGTAACAACTATCACGAGTATAACTATCTTTTATAAAGGTACAACCCCAAACGTAATTCAAAACATTCTCACAAATATCTGCTACATAAGGAGCTGCTAATGTCTCCCTTTTATAACAAGCATCTTTCTCAGATTCTGGAACCACAGATTCACAAGTCCTATGAACATAGTTATAATAAGTGCAATCCTGTGGACAGATAGAATAATCCTCGTCTAGATCACACCTCTCATTCCCACACCAAGCACAATACTTCTCAGCACAATTTTTATAACTCAAATCTGTTATTAGCCAGCCAGCATCCTGACATTGCTTTACTGTTTTAATGCTGCATTCATTAGTATCGTTGCTTGCAACTGTTGCTGGATCAAACTTAGTACAACAAATATGACAATCAGGGCATGATTTAATACAATCCTTCTCAGCACCAGTACAAGGAGGCATCTCTTTAAATTCAACACAACCTGTAACTAGTATAGCAATTACAACAACAATCGCAATTAAATATTTTATTCGCATTTTCTGAAATAATAGCCCTCAAAATTTTCCTTACATAAAAACGTTCCTGCAACAGGATCTGTTTTCTCTATTCGAATATATAAATAATCCTGATACTCGTTAACAGTATATGTATGGTCAGTCCAACCATCAACCGTTTTAACATTAAGCCCAGCTGCAAGATCGCTTAACTGCAACAAGCTACCATCAGGCAACACTCTTGAAATACCATAATAAAGATAATTGTCATCATAGCCAGAAATAGATTGCGCTTCTTCAGGATTAACATAGTTACAAAAATAATATGTACAAAGCAGACACACCCCTCCAATACAACTATAGCTTTGACCTTGTGGATCAGAGCCACACTCTACATCTGTTTGGCAGTTCTCTCCATGCATATCTTTGCAAGGAACTTTATCTGCACAATCTTGATCAGCGCAGTCTATAGCACCATCACAGTCGTCGTCTATATAATTATCACAAATCTCTGCTACACCAGGATTAACAGCAGCAGTATTATCATCACAATCTGTATTATCATCTATATAACCAGCAGGTGCATCGCACGCCCTATTGCTTGCATCCGGATTACCATAATTATCTCCATCAGCATCTTCGTATGCTAGCGTTACACAGTCTACATTACAACTTGTTACACTGTCGTCACAATCGTTTCCTAAAGCACAGCCAAGACCATACCCATCACCATCACTATCCTGGCAGATTACAGCACAAGCAGCATCACCAGTGCAATCTGGATCGTCACAATCAACATCACCGTCGCAATCTTCGTCTATGTTGCCAATGCAAATCTCTGTTGGTGCAGCTACCCAATGACAGCCATCACACCTTTGCCCATCATATGGAATTCTACATTCTGTGCCAGAACACTCACAGGCAATACAAAAGCTACTACAATCGCTATCACCACAATCTGTTGATTCATCACAATCATTATCCTTACCATCGTCACAAACTTCTGCAACAGGCACCACAGCACCCTCACACTTACTCCATTTCCCTCCTGAACAAGTCTGGGTTCCCTTGCTACATTCGCCAATATCACTTCCACAGCTGCGCGTCTCTCCTTCATTCTCACAGCTTCCGAAATGGGTGAAGTCTTCTTCATCATTCACATAAGAAAATAACCCATAATAACTACCCTTCATCCCTTCACTCACCCACTTATTAAAATAAAACCTTTCAAAAAAGTTAGGACCATATCCAGAGAAACTATAAGTTCCATTGGCTTTCATATCATCTATAAAACCTTCTCTAACAGAATCTGCTACCTTTACGTTCAAATTCTTATTTATAACAAAACCCTCATGATCGACATAAAACTCACCACCTAGATGATTGCTGAATGTCCTGTCGGTAATACCGTTCATCACAAACATAGGATCCTTTATCCCAAATATCGACATGTATGTTGTAATATTGACATGCCTTGGCTCGTATTTGATATCAGAACTATCTAAACTGTAGTTAACCTCAACATCTATCTTTACAGACATAGAATTATTCAGATCTACATAAAGCTTGTTCTTCAATATCTCAAAATTTACTTCGACACCAAGAGGAATTCTAAATTCACTCAGTTTGGTTTCATAGTTGCCGATGCATTTAGAAATATTAGACTTTGCAAAATACAACATTTGAGATTCATTTTTAAACTGCGTATAAGCAATTGTATTAAAACTCTTAAAAGCACACATCCTAGTAACAGTAGCTGTATAATCTTTCATGTTAGCTATCAGATTATTCAAGCTAGCAACCTTGGTTTTTAGTACAGGAACTTCTGTTGCATATGGTTGGCTTGCCTGCATAGCTAAAAAGGCTATTATCAATAATGCAACTATAAAGATTGCTACAAGACTAAAAAACACTGCTTTCTTGCTCAATGCCATACCTTTACCTCCACCTTATATGGTCCCCAAATTCTGTCCCCCTTTACACCAAACACATGCAACTCTGTGTTTGTTGCAGTGGTTGCTTTTACCAATGTTAGTTCAGGGTTAACAGGTGGTGGCTGGCTATAGATAATTGTATCATTTATCTCAATCTGTATTCCATAGTTCTTTGGAAGGCCTACTTTTGCTAGGCTCTTTGAAATGTTCCCCGCTAGCGTTAACTCACCTGCTTCATATAACTCACCCATAATCTCTATGGCAGTCATCGCTCCCAATCGTGCATAATCATAATCAGCATAATCTATTATACCTTGAATCTTCGATACGTCTGCAATTTTGTTATAAGGAGTTCTAGTATAAAGATCCAACAAATCCTGTGAAAAAAACTGTGTTTGCTGTGTAGGCGCTCTACCAACAAACGCAGACAATATCACAATAAAGCCTGCTACTATTATCACTAATGCAATTATAGCATCCATCGTAAAAAAATAGCCTTTTTTTTTCATGTTAGTATATCATCATGTTGTTGCTAGCTTTTCACAGCCAGCATTAAGTTCATCTCTTCTTTCCAGAGGAATATCGTTTATGTTTTTTATTACCTTAGAACAGCAAGGCACTGCCCCACCATCTTCAGCACTAACAGTTACTCCTGGTCCGCCATAGCAGAACACACGAGTTCCTGCTTTTAGCTCTGAAAGACTACCATTACTCTCTCTAAAATAAATCACAAAATCGTTTCTTAAGCCGAGTTCTCTTTTAACTAGCTCATAATCTTTCTCTATCAGTGCAGACAACTTCTTCTGATCGATCTGATTATTCACTATGAATGTGTATGGATCTTCTACTTCTGTAGCTTCAGTTGCTACAAACCTATCTGCCAAACCAGAACTTTCTGTATCTAGGCTTTGTACCTTCTCACGGGTTCCACCTGTCCCTCTGCCAAATATCACTACCAAAGTAATTGTTATAACCACGCCAAATACAATAAATGCTGTTAGAAGATCAAAGCTAAACTGCTGTGCTTTTTTATATTTCACTTTGCACCTCTTTCGTCCAAGAAAAGAATCTATAGTTTATAAAGGTTTTGAAAAAGGAAAATGGATAAAGATAGACAAAAATCTAAAAAAATATTTTATTATTATTTTTTTCTCGTCTGAAGAAGATCAAGGATTTATTTTCACAATATTTTTTACTTTCTTTATGATATTTTCACCTAGTTTCAAATCACCATTAATCAAACCAGAAATAATTTTAACCTCATCATAGATTTCATCGTCATATTGGAGAACAAGTTCTGCCACTTCATCATTTATTATATCAAGCTTCACACTGTATTTTTTTCCATTAAGATTTGCAGGCAACATAAATGTCCTAACATATCCATCTTCTGCACCAGCCGCAACATCCAACTCTTGTTTAATATACTCTCCAAGGTCTCTTAGAGCAAGTCTATCCCTTTCTTGTGAAAATTCAACAAACCTAATAGTAAATATCCCTATAATAGCTACAAAAATGAGCATCATCACACCAATCAACATAAGAAATTCTAAAGATGATTGGGATTTTTTTAACAGTTCCATCTTTTTTACAGGCAACATTTTATTCGTAAATAATTTAGTATATAATAATTTAGTATAATTATATAGTTTTTGGTTTTCTGTTTAGACTATGTTAGTCAATCCGCCAGCTCTTCTGAAAGGAAAGATTAATAAATATTTATTCTTAACCTATAATTATGATTGCATGAAACCTCGCGGTTTTATATTCCCCGCAGGAAATATAAAACGTTGAGGTGATAAAACATGCAATATGTAGGTTTAGACGTACATAAAAAATTCACCGCGAGGTTTCATAGATGGCAGAAGTTAAAATTTTTTGAAGGATATACAAGTGCAGATAAACCTGGCAAAAAAGAAACTACCTGCCCTACAATAACTTTGGTTAGAGACAAAAACTTTTTAATTGTTGTTGACCCTGGTGTTTTAGAAAGCCAAAATATTTTAGTTGATACATTAAAGAGAGAAGGCCTATCATTAGAAGATATAAATATAGTTTTCATAACACATTCGCATATAGATCACTACAGAAATACAGGAATGTTTCCTAACGCAAAAGTAATTGAATATTATGGAGTGTGGGATAAAAACGAGGTGGAAGATAGGCAAAATCAGCTTACTGAAGATATTAAAATTATAGAAACACCTGGACACAACTATACTAGTCTTACCCTCTTGGTCAAAACAGATATAGGGATCATAGCAATATGTGGAGATGTCTTTTGGAAAGAAAATTATCCTGAAATAGATAAGTATGCTGATGATCCTGAAAAATTAAAAAAAACCAGAAAAAATCTCTTAGAAATTTCAGATTATATAATTCCAAGTCATGCAGGTATGTTTAAAGTTAAAAAATAACCCTTTAATAGTCCTTTCAGCTTGTCGGCTGGAATTCTTTAGGCTTCTTACGAAACCTCGCTATTTTCAACCATCACCATCACTATCCTGGCAGATTACAGTACAAGCAACATCACCAGTGCAATCTGGATCGTCACAATCAACATCACCGTTGCAATCTTCATCTATGTAACCAGTGCAAATCTCTGCTTGTGCAACTACCCAATGACAGCCATCACACCCTTGCCACAGTTCTGACTTTGTGTTAAACCTTTCATCTACAGAACCAGAGCCATTTGCAATCATTGTCTACGTTATTGCAGCTCTCTGCTTTTGCTTTATTGCATTAGAAACCAAAATTATGTCACCAACATCACAAACCTCGCCATTCTTATTGAAATCAAGATCATCATTGTTACACTTTACTAAAACATTAACATCGAACTTGTCAACATTAGTATCGCCATTCAAATCGTATGTTTCAACAGCTCTAAGAACTTTTGCAATATCTCCTGAGTCACATAAGATATCATTCTTATTAAAATTAACATCGCGATTGTTACAGCTTGTCATTGCTTTGATATCATAATCAGTAAATTTACCATCTCCATCTACATCTGCTTTAAGTCTTGTAATTGAAGTTAAATCTCCTATATCACAAACTTGGCCGTTCTTATTTAAGTCTAAATCTTTTACATTACACTTGGATACTATGTTGACATCCAACTGATTTATTTTGCCATCTTTATTCAGATCATATATTTCTATCTCACTATTCAGCTTGGTGATATCACCGATATCACACAACTCTTTATTCTGGTTAATATCTGTGTTATGAACATTACAGTTACTCATAGCTTTTATATCGTACTTTGTTAATTTACCATCTCCGTCTACATCTGCTTTTATTTTAGTAACAGATTTTTCAACACAAATAGACCTCTTAAAGATAAGCCAACCTTGTTTAACAACCTCACACCTATCCAGAGGACACTCCTTTGCAGAATATTCACCACATGAAGCTTCAACACAAGCACCATTCTTACAAGTATAACCACTGGGACATTTAACATAAGGAGAAACAATTACACTACCCTCGCATACTCCTTCTACAACACCTTCGCCTGTGTCTGAGCAACCTTCAAATTTGTTTTCAGAGATCTGTGTAATGCAACAATCTGCACGTTCAATAATTTTCTTACAGCTCTCGTCTCGACATCCTCTAGTTATTCCTTTTACATAAATGTTTTTTCCATTATCCGTGTCAATGCAGACATTCTTGTCCATGCAAACATTTTTCTTAAAAATCCAACCTTTCTTAGCTACTTGACATCTTTCTAATGGGCAATCCTCTACAGAATACTCTTTGCAAGGTGTTACCACCATTGCTGTTGATATTTTCGGTCTTTCTAATGTTCCAGTCACATAAACTCTATTATAACCCTCAATTTTACTCAACATACCTCTTGCTATAACTCTTGCAGCAACCCTTAACATTTGTTCGTCATTTGAGAGCACAAATAAATCGTATTTACCTTTATCTTTGTCTACCTGTGAAAGTTCTATTATCGCTGTCTTAAACATTGCTTTAGGAATCTGGTTACATTTGAAATGGTTCCTTACTAGTATATTTGTATCGCAATTACCGAATATAATTAAGTTGATATCGTTGTAACTATCACCAACCTCTGTGTCAAACTTAGAAAAACTTACAGTAGACCCTTTAGGCATCAAAGATGTAGAAACATCAGTCATTGCAATAGTGTGACTGGCTGGCGCATTCACACCAACAACAAGCCGAGAATTCATCTCTCTGCCAATGACAAATGGTTCTGGAAAATCATTTAACAAATACTCCTTTGGCTTGCAATCTTCAGGACAATTGCATCTATTTTCTCCTTTTCCGCATACGCCATCCCCACACTTAATACAAACAATGCAAGGAGTTATTGGAGTTACACATGTTTCTCCGACTGGTCTTGAGCAATTCATCTGTTTTAGGCCAGGACAACATTCCTTCTGGAAAAGTTTCATAGGTATTATTTGTGTTTCTTCTTTCTCAGCATCTAATTCTTCTTCTGCCTTTAATGTTGCGTAAACCTCTTCGCCTTCTATTGCGCAAGGTATACAACATTTTTCAGATTCTCCACCAGGACAATCATAAGGCCCTATACTCATGTAGCCTTCGTTGCATCTCTTTTTCCAATAAGTACAGTAACCTCTTTTTAACGCAACACAATTAGGCTCAACTGAAACTGGTTTATTTCCCACCAGACATAGTTTTACAGAATCTCTCTCAGCCACATCTGTATTTAGAACTATAAAATCTACCTTAATTATTAAACCCAAGCCAGTATCAACTGCACTTTTTTCTCTTAACCAGAAATTCTTACCATTCACACTTAAACCAACTTTACCACCAGTAGTAACCACACTAACACTGACATCAAATTTTCGTCCATCAACAACGAAAGTCTTCATTTGACCTTCTTTTACATCACTCCTAATATCACAGTAAGCATCTGGAATACCAAGCACATTATTCCTCCCTAAGTAAACATCATGACTTATGCCGGCTAGCACAAGTGTAGCCTTTCCTAAAGTGCCAGTACCTATCAAAGGTTTATACATTATCTCTATAATTTCTCCTGTATTCACCACCTTGAATTCAAGTGTTCTGCTGTCTGTATCTATATCTCTATATTCAATGATGTAAACATCACCAGAGACAGCTCCCTTAGGAGCCCTTAACATGAAATATTCATCTTGTTCTATATCATAAATAATTTTTTCTTCCCTAACACAAGCACCATTCTTACATTTACAGTTGTAAATCACTTCTTTAATAGTGTTATTTTCGCAAAAATATTCAGTCACTGCTCCACAAAAAGTTTCGCAGACCTCTCCTGGTATACAAAGTCCTGTACAATGTACACAACTGTCTGTTTTCTGCTCTCTATCAGATATAACAGTCCCCCTCACATAATAATTCAAACCACCGTCACTATCATTACATTCCATAGGCAGAGGTAAAGGTTTGCATTTTTCCCGCTTTAACAACTCTCCTGTTTTATTATAATACCATCCTTCGGCTTTTGTGCCTACATATTTACATACAGGTGTGCCTTTTCTTGGATTATAGCACAGAAGACCACCGCCAATCATCCCTGGCATGCTAAACCCTTTTAAACCTCTACAGCAACCATATCCATACTTTTGAGAAACTTCTTTACTTGTGTATTCGCCTTCTTTTGCACATCTACAGTCCTGCGGACAGTTATGAGCGCTTTCTGTCAGAGCATCGCAAACACCATTACCACATTTAGATGTGCAGATTCCCATTGTACCAATCAGATTTGGATCCTTTGGAGGGATCATAGTCAACCCAGAGCAACAAGGAGGAGCTTCTGGCACTAGAGGAACAGTGCCACCTTCTCTAATGCATTCTTGAGGCAAAATGACACCTCCTTCTTTTATCCACGCCTCTATCACCTTACATGGTTTTTTATATCTCTGGTATAGATTTTCTTCTGAATAATATCGAGAGATTAAATCATTTAACTTGTTTATATCTCCATTTTCAAGATAATCAAGTGCTTGCTTTTTCATCGTTTTTTCATCGATGCAATAATAAGCAGAAACCAGATTGACTAATGCAAGAAGTGTTACTAGAACTACTAAAAACACTACGATTCTTCCAAACCTCTTTTTCATTAAATGAGAAATGTTTTTTTTATATATAAATATTACCTAAAATCTAAATGAAAAATTTAAATGTAACACATTTTACACTCGCAAAAATAATTATCTAATACAGATGTCAATGTTCTTAAACTAAACTTGGAATTTACTTGAACATAAGCTATCTTTCTGAAAGCTACTTAAAACTAATTAAAAGAATTTATTGTATTTATCCACAACAGAAGCCATAAGAATTACAACAACTAGATTTAAAACCCGGCATCACATTTTCCATAACATCACAATAACTTCCTTCGGCTGTGCTACATTGCTCATAACTATAACCAACACCCGGCATGTCTGTCAATAAAACAAAATCTCTATCGCCACTCTTTGTTACCAAAACCTGTAATTTTTTGCTACCTGCTAAAAAATCACTTGAAATCAATTCGTCCATTGGTACATTCTTAAGTAAAAAAACTCTCTCGCTCAGGTCATTGAAAGTAAAGACTATCTCAGAATTTATACAGGTTTTAACATCACCAAGACTACCATTGTTATTGTAGCAAAAAACAGAAATATCCATCAAGTTATCTGGAAGATCAGCATCTATCGTAATCCTAGAATCTTCACCTTGAAAATAAACCAAGTTGGCATTCTCTTGTATGGCTCTACCAACGATATTTATTCTCTCTTGACTTATTTGCTTTTGTGAACGCTGGCTAACAGAGATAAACAAACCAAACGCAGATACAATGATTAGCATTGCAAAACCAACTGTTAGCAGATAATCCATTGCAGCCTGTGCTTTTCTATGTTTCATTTTAACTAGAATGTGTTCTTAGATTTCCAACAATTCTGTGGCTTGAACCTGTGAGCGTAATCTTATAATCTATGATAAGATCACCATCTAAAACATCACCCTTTTTTATGGTGTCATCGCATGTTACAATTAAACTTCCTGTTTCACTATTTGGGATTACAAGCGCTTCTGATATTCCTGTGCAATCAAACTCAGCACCATCAACACTAACATTTACTATCTCTATCTCATAGCCCAAACCATTGTAGAACAACAAGGTCAGTTGTGTTTCCCCATCTGAAGATACAAGACTGGTTCCTTCACATCTGAAATCACTACTAACCTCGCAACGCTCAGGAACAAAACCACTAAAGTCTACAAATGCTAGTATAACGCCAATAATAGCTGTAATAACAAGTATTGCCCAACCATATGTAAGCAAGAATTCCATTGCTGCTTGTGCTTTCTTCTTCAAAATATCACCTTCATATTCACACTTAATCACAATTAGAACTAGTTTTATAAACATTTATTATCATTTAAAAGTAGAAAAGGAAAAATAAAACTTTGTAATTTATGGAACTCTAAGGAACTCTAAAGCGGGCAGTTCCTGTATCTCTTATATCAGTTTCTCCAAAGCCAGGGATTCTATATACTATTGTCAGTGATCCTAATACTGAGTCTCCTGATTTAAGCTCTATTCCGCCGCTACAACTTCCAGACATGCTTGATCCCTCACCTGCTCTGAGAAGCCCTCCATCATAAAACAGATCGCATTCTATTCCTGCAAATTCTGTGTCTGTGCTTGCAACAAACTTTCCACTCTGTGGTATAATACTTGTACTATATATATTCTTAAACAAGACAGTCACACCATTTACATCATCATAGCTAATATCAACGCAATCAACTTTGCCCCTAACATCACACACGTTTGGCGTAGAAATCCTCGGCATTATGTACAACAAGAAGACACTAATGATAGCCAGCACAACTAGGATCGCCCAGCCATACGTAAGCAAGAACTCCATTGCAGTTTGAGCTTTTTTGCTCTTTCTCATAATTATCTACCTCCTTTTTTGACTATGATTTAATGATGATATTACCATTAAATATTTAAATGTTTCTAAATTAGGTTAAGTAACAGCGACTATCATGTAATAGCCTGCTCATCGTTACCATTATAGCTTTTGGCTGTATTTTGTTGGATATAAGTATTATTAAGTATTACTAGTTATGTTAAGTATTATTAGTTATTAGTTTTTATGTTAAATTGGTTATGTTAATTTAAATTAGTTATGTTAATTGTTAAGTATTATTAGTTAGGTGTTTTTGTTTTATATCAAATCTTTATGCCAAACCTAGACCATATCAATCTAGAATCTAGATATCTAGATAAAACTAAATATCTTTGCAAAAAACTCTCTTAACCACTCTAAGATTCCTTTCTTGGATTTTTTCTTTACAATCTGCCTGGTTTGAGGAACCTTAGTAGGTCTTACCTTCTCAATAGCTGTTGAACTGGCTAAATATTTATTATCGTCGAACTCATAACTCAACAAAGCAACACCATAACCTTCCCCTTCATAGCTAAATATTTTTTTCTCTGCAAAGTTGATTGCAAATGAATATCTTTTGTCACCATCAATAAGCTCTACATTAGTAGCATTTCCTTGATTAAATACTTCGATTGTTGTGTTGCCAGCTTCAATGGTCTTTGCGATCATTATGACAGGACCAGTGAGTTTTCCTTTAATAACATCTACATTCATTCTTCCAATCATGCCTGTATGCTCTCTCAACAAAGTATCTAAATAACTAAAAACATTCTGTTTAAGTTCAAGCCTCCCTGATTTTTTAGGTCTCATAAGCACCTTAAATCTCTGTCTAGATCCTTTTGCAAGATTGTCTATCCTGTAGTCCTTTTCGCTATTAACCAGATCAAAGTCAGGTTGTAGTAAATCAATTACGATGTTATTAACAACACAATCTCCTGTATTAGTTACTGTATACTCTACCTCTGTTAAGCTACCTTCTACAAATGGTCTAGTCACTCTCCGACTCACACTAAGCCTGGGATTTATCCCTTTCAAATTGAAAGAGCCCAGCTTTGTTATATTATAAAAATGATCGTCTGCAAAAAATGTTATTTGTGTGCTAATAGCATAATTCTTTATAGAAGCACTCATAGGTGCGTTCAATTTATATATATATACTGTCTTCTTCTGATTGCCATCGATGTGTGTCCTTGTTGATGTCTTCCCCTCGACCAGTTCAAATGCAGAGTCATAGCTATCCATTATGTTAAGATCAGTGAACCTTCTATCTAGCATATTCTCTATCATTGTTCTTATTGTGATAGTTTTTCCTGGACTCAAAACACGAGGTTCAAAACTTCGAGAGATCTTAAATGCCTCATCTATTGGTATGACAGATACAGAGCTTGTCTTTGAAAACTGCAAGGTTTCTCCAGTTATAGTCTGATAGCTTCCTTCCATCTTTAAACTATAACTAGTCTTCTTGCTTACTTTAGGTGCCTTGAACTCGATATTAAGAGGGATCCTAGAACCTCCTTCAGAAATAACATCAAGCATAACAGGTTCAGCATCAAACAAACCAGAAGTAAAATTTACATTTATGTTATAGTATCTTGCAGCCTTATCTGGATTCTCAAGTATAGCCTTAACACTGCCCTTAAGACCACTACCCAAAACCTTATTTGAAAACTCAATAATGGGTTTTAACTTTTTGCTTTTAACAGTAAACACCTTCTTAACCTTATTGACAAAATCTTCACCTTTAGAAGAATATTCAACCTCTAGTAGAATCTCATATCTGCCTAAGTAATTTCCTCGCAACTCTAGCTCAAAGTCTTTTTCATCATACTCGTCTAACAAAAAGCTTGTTGAGTACTGAGTTGGGTATCTAGCGTCTATTCTTCTAAATCCAGCACTATCCAACACAGACACTAATTTTGGAAGTGTAAGTTTCACACTCTTAACATCAACATCGCTATCAAGATTATTTATAATTTTCAAAAATAACTTAGACTTCTCCGTTATACCAACGCTTGCAGGAGACAAACTCATATCAATCTTTAGCAAAGCTTCTGTCCTATACCAATTAGTGATAGTCAAGCTTCTCTCTGTGCTAGCATAAACATACCTTGTTTCAGCTTTCACCTTCGCATCCAGCTCAGAGTCAACCCTGAAAGTGTATGTGAATGACATAGCCCTTCTTCCACCGATAGTTTTCTTCCACATCAATTTTCTGCCATATAAATAAGCACCATTCGTGACTTCTACGATACTAATCCCCTCAGGCAAGATCTCTTCATATGTAACATCTGATGCAGCCTCTTCGCCTCTATTCTCTATAACAACTGTCGCTTTAACCTCATCCCCCACAAAGAGTTTTTTCTTATCTAACGTTCTTTCAACCTTAATCTTCGGCGCATAAGAGTAAACTACAAGCTTAAGCGCAGGGTAGCCTTTATTAGTTATAGGGTCTATTTTCAGGTCCTCTGGCGCATAAGATACATTAGTAAAGCAAAATCTGTACTGTCCATCAGGAGAGTCCTCACAGCTTCCGATATCAACAACAAAAGACTGTTCATCAAACAACACTATTTTTGTGTCATACTGATCTGTTGATATAGTATAGATATTATCGTCAATTTCAATTGTATCGTCTTTGTAAACCTTCCTGTCAAAAATTTTTTCATCTGCACAAGCAGCACAAACAAAAACCAACAATACATACAGAAACATTAACACATTTACTGTTTTCATCCGAATTGCAACCCTCCAAAGAACAATCCAAATACCCACATAGCGATTTGATACACAACCAAACCAACAACAACGTTTAATGGGATGTATTTGACTCCTGAGCGAATATTCCCTGAGCGAATAATGGACACGATCATTGTTGCAAAAAATGTGATTATGACGATACTTAGCCTAGAGAAATTAACAAAATCAGGCAACTGGATTGCGGGCTCTGTTGATACCTGAATAAAACTAGTTGTTGTCATTGTGGTACCAAGAGTCTTTGTGAACCCAGTGATCAATCTTAATAGCTGATAAGCCATTGCAAATAAGAATGGTGCAACCAACATCACAATAAATGAAACGAAAAACACATAATTCATTGAGGTTGTTCTTATTTCTTCTCTTAAATTAGAAGTATCACGCAGATTCTCCACAACACCATCTATGATGTCTGACATTCTGCCTCCTCCCCTAATACCTTCTGTTATCAACACAAAAGATCTTCTTAATGTGGGGGATTTATACTTCTCAGTAAACTCTGTTAAAGCTTTTTCGACACTGGCACCTGTTGCCACCTTTTTTGAAGCAATTCTGATTTCAGCGGCAAGTACATCAAACTCTGGTCTGACTGCTTTCCACAATGCTTGGTCAAAAGACATCCCTGCTCTCAAGTTTTCACCAACAAATTGCAGAAAATCTGGCAGAACCTTTTCTATCTTTTTTGTTCTGTTGTAGATCTTCACATCATACCCATAATAGATAAGCAGCATAAAGAATAATGCGATAACAAGTTGCACAAAAACCCAAGAAACAAACGTAAACACCAGGAGTCTTAAGACTTCCAAACCAGAAACTCTATAATCAGGATTAATTGCTCCGACATCTATTTTGTAACGATCCCACTCAACATCCTCAAAAGAAACTTCAAATGATTTCGTGCCTTTTGCGGGAATATCTACTCTAATTCTATCCTTGTATGTGCCTGCCAGTATTTCAGTGTTACCTCTTCCTCTATTATACACATTCACAGTTATTAGTGCGTTTTCAACTGTAAAACCACGTTTATTCTCGAGCACACCAGTAACAACTAATTCTTTTGTCGCAAACAAAGTTGCGTCAACACTATCGTCAACCACAACTAGTGTATGTGTAGTTAATGCTGGATAAACTGCAAGAACATATATCAGCAAGGTAAGCACAAAGCTAACATAGAAAAGCACACCAAATGTTTTATATGGAATCTCAGCCTTCCCTGCTTTGAGAAAATATTTCCTCATCCCTGGGCGTAAAAATGTCGGTGTAAATGCCTTTCCTAGTTGTTCTGTTAATCCCATCAGATGTTCACCGTTGGTTTTATCTGCCTAAATAGTGATATAAACATGAATTGTATGAAAGCTAGCATCGTCAAAATAAGTGCTAGCATACTCCAGTTCACTCTGATACCTGGCAAGAAACTTAGTATTGCCGAAAGCATGGTCAATCCTAAAGAAGGTATAACAACTGCAAGTATAAGATAAAACATTGCCAAAGAGTTTAGCTTTTTACCATACGCTCTAATCTGCCTCATCTGTTCTGTAGTTATCTGTTCAAGTATAGTCCTTAAAGCTTTTGTTGTATCTGTACCTGTTCTAAGTGCATTTATAATCTGCCACAGTATTTTTTTAAAACCTTCTGAAGGTGTATTTCTTGCTGCTTTTTCCAGAGCTTCTTCTAAAGGAGTTCCGAGATTTACATCATCTACTATTTCCTTAAAAAATTGACCTGCAACACCATAGCTTTTACTCGCATCTTCTATAGCATTAAAAAAGGGCACACCAGATTGCATCTTAACAAGTAAATACTGACCTGCAAACAACACTTCCCTATCAACAGCGCGTTTTCTTTTAAGTATATAAACACGTGGTGTTTGCATTATAAAAAAGAAGCCAAAAGCATAAACAATGATAAATATGAGTATCGCAAATAAGATATTTTTCTCGAACTTTAATAAAAAAAGCACACCAAGAAAAGTAAAAACAAGAGCACCATAGAGCGGCACCAAGAGATTTTTCTTTGCAAAATACTCTGGTGTCTGTTTGACGTGTGCAATCTTTAGATCGCGTTCTATTTTAGGAAATACCCTTAAATAAGCCTTGATCAGCCCGATGATAACCACCTATTTGTATAAACTTTTTCATGAATTTTTTCATTGTCAAGGAAAAATTTTTTTTTACTTTTTTTCTAATGAATGAGCTATTTTTGACACATATACGCCATGAGTAAACGCAGCTTTTTTTTGTAATAAAAATTACAATCTTCCAGTATAATATTTAGCAAATATCATTCCTACTTCATGAACATCAGTTATATTACGTTTAACAAGCCATTGCAGAATCCTTATTTTCTCATTTAAATCTGATTTCATCTCTTGCCTGGTCATTCCTGTGTAAAGGTTCAATGTTTCAAACGCTGTTATCGATTCCCTAAGTTTCTTTATCCTATCAGTTCTGGGATCAAGCTGCATCAACACACGCGGATCACCTCCGGGAGTAATCTCTGCAAATTGCAAAGTTCGTCTCAAGTTAGTTCTTCTATTTCTATTTTGCACAAGGATCAATGATAGTGCTGGCAGAACTGCTTTGGGAACATTTATCGGTGGTGTTGTTAAACGCGTTATGGTTTCTTCAGCGTTATTGGCGTGAATTGTGCCATAAACGCTATGACCTGTGTGCATTGCCTCAAACAGAACCTCTGCTTCTTTCTGCCTTCTAATTTCTCCTACAATAATCCTATCAGGTCTCATTCTAAGCGAGTTGACAACTAGATCTAGCATGCTAACCCCACCTTTTCCTTCCGGATTCGGCAGTCTTGTTGCCATTGGCACCCAATGCAATGATTTTGGCAAGGTCAACTCGCGTGTATCTTCTATAGATATAACCCTTTGATTTGGTGGGATAAAATTAGCAGCAACATTTAACATAGAAGTTTTACCACTCCCAGTACCGCCGGCTACCAGAACACTTAGCTCGTGTTGAATTGCCAACCATAAGAATGCTGCAGCATCATAATCTATTGTTTTTAGTCTTAGGAAATCTGTAATCGTCCATGGCTTTACTGCAAATTTTCTTATTGTGATTGTATTACCTCGATCTGAGATGGGCATAAGAGTAGCGTTAACCCTGTCTCCTGTCAACAAATGGGCATCTAGCAATGGATTCAAAGTTGTAATCTCTTTACCAACATCCCTTGCAATCATTGTTGCATAATGTCTTGTTTTTTCTTCATTCGGCATGTAGATATTTGTTTTCAGCCATCCAAACTTTTTATGATAAACATACACAGGTTCTTTAGATGAATTTACAACCACCTCTTCTAGATTAGGGTCCTTTAACAATAGCTCAACATCACCCAGACCAATATTTTGTCTTATTATATATTCTATCAACAAATTCGAAGTGCGTTCATCAACGGTTGGAAAATACTTCTTGATTAATCGGGTTATTTCTTTTTTAAACTTTGATTTTATAGTTTCTATACCAGTTATGTCAACTATCTCTGCTTTTGGCAAAGTTATCTTAGAAACAAACTCTTCTCTGATTTTCTCCAATATCAGAGCGGTTGTCTTGCTCACATTCAACACAGAACTCGTATAAGTTGGAACAAAATCATCAGGATGTTGATAAATCTTAACATCGATTACAGTATCACCAACCCGTATCTCGTAGGCATCAAGTTGTTTTACTTTTGTATCATTTGTTTCTTCTTTTACCATTTTAACACCTATTTCAGGCCAAGCTTTTTCCAATACTGCTCTCTGGCTTCTGCTCTTTTTTTAGCTTTAAGACTCAGTTTTTTTCCACTTACAACAGACTGCTTTGCTCTTACACCCAGGCGACCATATCTCTCTAGAAGTTCTTCACGTTCCCTTATTCTAGAAGCCGCTCCTTCGGGTGTAATTATTTTTGTCTCTCTAACCGGAGCTGGTTTAACATCAACTTTTTTAAATAGACTGATATGTTTTGGCCTTGAGTACTTGGTACGCATCTCTTCGCGTTCTTCTATTCTAGCCATTTTTCTATTGGAAGTCTCCATAGTCTCCACTTTTACAACTTTCTCTTCTGGTGTCTCTGACGATTCTTCCATTGTTACCTCTGTAGGTGTCTTCTTAGACACACCAGAGAATAATCCCTTTTTTACAGATGCCTCAGCTTCAAGCTCCTTTTTCTTTTGCTTTATAATCTCTCTTAGCTGTTTAACACGCTTTAACTCTTCCAGCAACAAAGCACGTTCAATTTTTCTTGCCTTAACTTTTTTCTTTTGCTCTTCTTTTTTCTTAAGTTCCTCTGGTTTAATAATCTCTTCTACTTCTTTGACTTCAGCAGCAATTTCCTTAATTTTTCTCTTTGGTGTGATTTTTGCTTTGATTCTTTTTGGTTCCACTTTAGCCTTTTGAACTTTGAATTTTTCTTCTATACTAGGAATCTCTGCTTCTTCTTTCTCAAGCCGTGCTATTGACTCTGAACCTGTCTTGTATTTCTCTAAAATAAGCGCACGTTCAAGCGACCTTGCAGATAGAAATTCGGGCTTAGGTTCAGCCAGTTCAGTCTTACGTTTCTCAAGCTTTTCAATCTGTGCAAGCCGTGCTGCCCTTTCCTTCTTGCGCTTAAGTATCATCTCGCGTTCCATTTTCTTAACTATGGACGGTTCAAGTTTCACTTTTTTCTTTGGTACACCCTTGCTATACAAAAGGTATTTCTTATTAACAAAGTCAAGTAATGGCTTATCCTCGGTTGTATCGCGCAGCTTTGTCTTCATATAGTTTATCTCTTGAAGAATCTTTGTGACCTTCTTATCATCATCCTTGTATTTGTCTAGCTGCAGTGCTTTATTATAAAGCTCAATTTTATCATGCAAAGCAAGAATTTCTTCCCTTATTTTAGGTCTCATGCTAACAAATCCAACAGGCAATTTATTAAAAACATCAACAATCTTCGTATAAATTGACTCGATGTCTTCAAAATCATTTTGTTCTATATTTTTATGTATTTGCACCATCAGCCTAAGCATCTCATCATATTTACGATTTACATCAGGACCAATCTTTGTTAATAATTCCATATCAGAAGCAGATAATATTCTCTTATAAAACTCAGATAGCTTAACATGCACATCTACTTTCATATCAAGAAATCCCTTTGGAATATCATTATATAAAACTAAAGCTTCAGAATAATATTCGTGCGCAAGATCAATCTGTTTCCTTCTAAGACAACGGTCTATTCTCCTCATCATAGTTAAAATTTCTTTCAGTATATTATGTGCTCGTTCTGTCTCAACCTTGTATCTTAAAGATTGTAAATTATTACTAGTTTTAATCAGACGGGATTCAACCTCTGTCTTTTTTTTCAAAAAACCTTCAGGAAGTTCTTTAAATTCTTGTTTAGCTTTCTCAATAAGCCTATTTGCCACATCGAATTTCTTGTGCGCTATCTGTCTGTCCGCATCATTCAATAAAGATTCTATTTGTAAGAGTCTATGGCTCGATTCATCTATTGCATATTTAATTTTTAGGTTGATAAGAGACTCGTGCAACCTTAGGATTTTTTCTTCCAAAGCAATTCTTTCTTTTATAAATCCTGCTGGCAAAGATATAAAAATCTCCTTAATCTGGCTGAAGAGTGTATCCGCTGTTTTGACATCGCGCTTATTTATTGCTGCTTGTGCCTTGACAAGAAGATTTTCTATCTCTCTTGACTTAGCTTTCATAATCTTAGAATAGCGTTTAATTCTAAGATTAATCAATGAATCGTGTAATTGAAAAAGTTTTTTCTCCATTGTTGATCTCTGTTTCAGAAAACCAGTTGGCAGTTTTCCAAACAAAACTTTTGCATCTTCTAACAGTTTCTTACTTTGCTTGAAATCGTCATGTTTTATCGAAGCCTTTACCTGCTTAAGAATATTATCAATCTCAGCTGATTTAACACTCATCTCATACGATAAGGCTTTATCAACACCAAGGAATAGATCCTTATTCACTTTTATCATATCGTAAAGGTATTCGCGTTTTTTCTCGATGAATTTATCAGGCAACTTCTGAAACTCTTGTTTCATTTTAGAATAAAGATTTTTTGCGGTTTTGAAACGTTTTTTTGCAATTGCAGCCTCTGCTTGCTGGAATAGTTTTGTAAAGTTGTCTAAAATCTTAGTCTCCTCTGAAGGCCTCTGAGGTGCTTTAAGTTTTTTTGCTATCTTTACTATCTCTTCGCTTGGCCCTTCTTTTATAACTTTACGCTCAACTCCTTTTTTGATTGATTTGATTGCTGGCTTAATCACAGGTTTAATCGTTGCTGTTGGTTTTGCTTTCATTATTTTTGGTCTTTTGATTTCTTTCCCAAGTTTAACTTCTTTCCCAAGTTCTTGCTCAACCTCTTCTGCAGCTAATTCGTGCTCAACAGCCCTTTCTGCTGAAATCTCTGCCCTTGGCTCTTTTATTTCATAAACCTTTGCAACCTTTCCTTTCTTTATAACTTCTTTTACCTCTACTTTTTCTTTTTTTAGCTCTGGCGCTGCCCTACCCTCTAGCCTGATCTCTTCAGGCACTATTTTTTTCACTTCTACATATTTAAGTATTGGCTTTGTAAAACTATAAACAATCTTAAGCATACCCTCTTCTTCAAGAAAAGTTGCCCATGCTTCTATTGTATTAGCACTTATGCCAAGTTCTTTTGAAGCATCTTGAATAGAAATCTCCTTTCTTTTCTTAACAAGAGCCATTAATCTATCTACATCTGTTGATATTATTTCATTCGTCATACTAAATATGCAAATTAGTATATACTATTTATTTATTAGTATTAACTCCCCAGTCGGGACAAAAAGAAATAATAATAACCAAACTATACTTAAGAATATAAAACTTTATAAATCAATAACTACTGTTTGATAACATCAATATAACACAGCTTAATAGCTTAATAAATAATAACCTAATAAAAAGAATCAAGCCTGATCAAGGGGGGAGCCGAATGAGTCAAACAAAAAAAACATTAGCATTTTTTGTTGTGATATTGTTTTTATGTTTAGCATGTTCTGTATCAGCAGCTATAACTACAAACAGTTCTGTCAGTAAAACTGTCAGTGCTGGCACAAATATAACAGACATACTAAAAATAACAAACACAGGTAATAGTACAATTAACATCACATTCTCTGGAAAAACATTATCAAATGGTATAGCTACATTAAATATAGACATAGACAACATAACTAATCTAGAAAACGGTTCAACCGTGAACATACCATTTAACATAACAGTTCCTGTATCTCAGACAATAGGCACTTACACTGGGAATCTTACACTTAATTATGATTCTAACACAAAAGACATTCCTTTTACAATAACCGTAACTTCGGCGCCAGAATTTACAATTAGTTCAACAAACATTACATTAATAGGAGACTATGGTAGAAACTCAACTGCTTCATTCACACTCTCTAAAGTCAGCTCTAATGTATATGGTTTAAACATAAATTATGATGCTGCAGACTTTAGAGATGATGACAATGAAGAAATTAAACTATACTTCTCTCCATCATCAAATATAAATATAACAAACACAACCACAATTGATCTTGTTGCTGTTACACCGCTAAAGATGGACTATGGCGTATATTCCGGCCTAGTAAATATCAGCAATGAAGATACATTAGAATCAATCAATGTTACAGTGATATTAGATTCTATACTTGTCATTAAAAAAATTAAAGTTACTTCCGAAGGAAGAGACAACGAAGTGATACCTGGTGAAGAGATCAATGTCGAAGTAACTGTTGAGAACAAATATGATGAAGACGCAGACAATGATCTTGAACTGGACCTAGACGATGTTGAGATCACAGTCACTATAATGGATGGGAACTCACCACTAGAGGACGATGATGATGATGAGCTTGAAGATACATCTTCAACATTTTCGCTACGTGCAGGCAAAGATACAACTAGAACACTTACTTTCCAGATGCCATGGAGCAAACTAAGTGACGATGATAAATACACAATAAAGGTAGAAGTAGAAGGGGATAACAATGATGACAGTACGCAAGAGTTTTACGATAAAGATGAAAGTGAATATATTACCGTAGATTTACCTGCCCACGCACTCCATGTTGAGGGTGGCGGCAAGCTATTCCCGACTGTAGTTAGTTGTGATAGACAAACAACACTTACCTTTGAAATTCAGAATGTTGGAAGAAATGAGGAAGATGTTCGTGTAACAGCTTGGTCCCCAGAGCTCGGTCTAAATTTTGTTGATTCGTTTGAACTGGACAATGACCTAACAAGCAGACGTAGCAGAAAAACAGTCTCAATCCCGATAGACGCAAGCAATGTAGCTCTTGGTGATTATCAGATTAACTCAAAAATCAGATATGATAATAATAAGAAAGTTATTAGTAACGCATTCAAGCTAACTGTTGAAGAATGTAAGACAGACAAAAAAGATTCAGATAGTGATACTGACACTGAAAATGGAGACAACAACATGTCAACAGAAGAAACAACATGGGATACTGAAAGCGAGAGCACAGACACCACTGAAACAGGACTCTCACAAACATCATTCACAAACAGCATCTGGTTTATTCTAGTGATGGTTATCGGAATAGTGATTGTGTTTGGTCTAATCGTGTTCCTTATAATGTACATGATAATGGCTAAATAATTTTGGCTAATTTAGCTAAAGTAATGCGAAGAAACAATCATAGATAACATTAGATATAAGTAAATAACACATTAAATAACGCAGATAAAGCTCAATAGATAAGCATTAAATAGCTTAATTAATTATAAGTTAAATTAATTTTAAATTAATTATAGCTATTAATTTTAGCTGAGCTGTGAATTTAGCTATTAATTAAAATCGTAATCTTTTGTTATAATTAAATCTTCTTATAATATAAAATCTTTTTATAATAATAAGAAACATCACAAGAAACATCACAAGCAAGAAACATCGGAAGCACCATAGCTGGTTTTCTATTTTTCTCTCTAATAATTTGTAAAAAACTGAAATTTTATTGGAATTTTCAGTGTTTTCTGGAAAAACAAAACCATTTGTTTTATATAAAACGCACACTCATCATATAACATGGGACAATAACATGGGACAAATAGCAAGACTAAACAACATAAAAAGTAGAAGGTGTCAAAATGAAAATAAAATTTTGGGGCGTTCG
This sequence comes from Candidatus Woesearchaeota archaeon, assembly GCA_003650545.1. Classification (GTDB taxonomy): domain Archaea; phylum Nanobdellota; class Nanobdellia; order Woesearchaeales; family B72-G16; genus B72-G16. Next base: position 30,397 of record QMQO01000011.1, read on the forward strand.
GGGCTCTATACCAACACCTGGAACAGATACTGTAAAATACGGTGGAAACACTACTTGTCTCGAAGTTCTTTCTTCAAAAGGTGACGAATACATACTCGACGCAGGTACAGGTATTAGGGTTCTAGGTCTTGATATGCTTTGTAGGGATAAATACAAAAAAAAGCCAATAGAAGCAAAGATTCTAATAAGTCATGTACACTGGGACCATATCCAAGGCTGGCCATTTTTTGTTCCAGCATATATGCCTAACAACAGATTTCAGATTTATGGTGGTGCCAGGAGCAAAGTCAAGCTAGAAGAAACACTTGTTGGCCAAAAAGAAAACCAGACACTCAAAGCCACAATCGAAAATGCAACAATGAATAAAGTAACAAACCACGCATTTGAGATGCAACAATCAAGGTATGTTTTTCCAGTAAGATTAGAACAAATGGCATCAAATATCCTATTCAATGATCTAAAAAATGGTCATTTCATCCAGAACAACTTAGATATCAGCTTCAGACAATTTACAGACATGCATCCTGATGGAATTGTCTCTTACAAACTTAGTGAAAACAGAACAACATTTGTCTATGCAACTGATGTAGAACATAATAAGCAAGACGAAGAATTCATCGAGTGGATCAGAGATGCTGATGTGCTATACTTTGATGGACAATACTTACCTGAAGAATATAAAAATGGCAAACAGGGTTGGGGGCATAGTACTTATGAAAAAGCAGTTGACTTCTGCCTAGCTGCTAATGTAAAATATGTTGTTCTTGGCCACCATGAACCAACACACAACGATATTATGCTTGATAAGAAACTAGACCTTGCTAACAGATACCTGATAAGCAAAAAAGGAGCAAGCAAGCTACACATAGCACTGGCAAGAGAAGGACAAGAATTATATATCTAATACAATCTAACATTCCAATCATAGTCCCACAATTCCAGCTGGGCCAACTGGTGACCAAGCTCTTAAGGCTCCTCACACAAGTGAAGAGGGCTTGAGCTTGGTTCTTGTTTTTAACTTATTTTTAATTTTGCTTTTTTGATAAGACTACAAACTACAATATTGCGACTTAGGGTCTTAGTGTCTCGCAAAGCTTGAAGCAAACCAATAAGCCAACCTAAGCCAACCAATAGAAAGAAAGCCTGTCCTGTTAAAAAATATCAAATCATCATAAATCATCTTAAAACCATTTCCACCTTTCTATAACACCTACATCTTCATCTTTCTCCATCTTATTTATCTTATTTATAATCAGAATATTTTCTCCAGCATCTTTATTTTTTCTTTTGTTAGAAGCAGCTTTGCATTAGCCTTTTCAATCAAATAAAGAAGATAATTCTCATCTATCAGAAATTTTCTGTTTTCTGCAATAGGAACGTCCATTCTCTCAGTACCGATTATTTCTATTGTAACACGTTTATTAGCCGCGATTACGCCTGAACGTTTGAGGCCGAGCTTGCGAACATCATTAAGCAAATTGAATGCAGATTGCAATGTTCTACATCTAATATGTAAAATCAAAGGTTCTTGTCTAAGCCAAACTGTTTTCTCTGGTAAATTTATTTCATATAATTTTTTTAAAAATAAAGACTTATTAACAGGATCATGACTACTAAACAACCACTTTGCTTTGTCTTTTTCTTTTGCTTCCTCTCGTTCTATCAAAACGATTCTTCCAGAGCAACTGCTTGTACTATAATAATCCTGCTGAGAATTAATCAGACTGACCAAATTTAAAATTCCAGAATCTATACTCCCCTTTTTAGATTTATCCTTCTTTGCAAGAAACACTCTTTTTTCTTCATCAAAAATATCCATACTATCTCCGCCATAATTTTTGGTTTTTGAGACAAACGACTTTATTTTAAAAATAGCAGCTCCTTTTTTCAACTAAAAATCTAATTAAATATAAATATATCTAAAAACAACAAAATCTTTTCCAGACATAAAATCAGACATAAATCAATGACACATTAAACTGACATATAAAACTGAACATAAAACTAATCCCAGATCTCTTTGGATTCATAAAATCCTACTTAAACTTTCTCCCTTCCACAAAATCAGCCATTCTATCTACAAATTCTTCTGCAGCTTTCCTATACCGATCATACTCTCTTCCAGATATATCGTGTACTTCACGATATACAATCATTTTACTAATCTTGTAGAATTCACGTACAACATCAACATATTTTTTACCAAGTAATTTTTTCCTAACTAGTTTTTCGTTCAACAGATCAGCTACATGTTCTGGACTTGGAGGTATCTCTCCTATTCTCATCAGTGTTGCGTGTGCAGCGTCTACAACAGCCCAATATAAATCAAGAACAGCTTGCATCACATGCCATCTTGCGTTTTTTATTGTATTTGGTGCACGAGCATAGTATGTCCAGATGCTTTCCTCACTTGGTCGAATCCTTCCCCTTCTTAGTAGAATCTGCAAAGGAACAAAGAAGCTGGTATCGTATAAAGCAACACCATCCCTTAAAATATTTATAGCTATAGGATCACCATTTCGAACAAAGTCCCAAAAATGCGTCATCTTCAGTGTTGTGATGTGTAGCTTCAAACTAACCTGAGCAACAATCTCCTCAAGTATTATTCTATAGCTTTCAACCACTTCTGGTGTGAGCTCTAGCATAGTATCATCAACAACAACAAGTACATCTATATCACCTTCTGGATGTTTATGCCTACTGACAGACCCAAACAACACAACTGATTTTATAAATTCTTTAAACTCTAAGAGAACCTTTTTAGCAAAATCAGAAGCAATGTCATAATCCGATTTCTTATAAAGCTCTATATTTGGCTGCTTTTTCTGCTGCACTTTAAACTTCATTCTCCACCCGAAAAAGAAAAGAAGATATTGTGTTTATTAAGTTTTGTGAGCGTTAAGGAGTAGAGACAAAATAATTTCTAGGTTAGATTACTTATTTAAAATTACTTTTTTGAATTTAGAATTTTAAAAGTATTTTAGAATAATCTTATCATCAGAATTTTTTATATTTAATTTATAATCCACCCAAACAAACAAAATTAACGTTATGACAAAAATGTCCCACTTTGCGAAACATTTATATAGGCATACAGCATCTATTTTTTATATGAATGAGACAAAAAAATCAAAGGAAAAACAAGAGTTGGAGATCGTTATTGAACAGAAAATAAAGCCTCTTGTAGACAGCGCATTCCACAGATTCACAGGTGTCAGCATAAATGAGCTAAATACAGACATATCTGCTAAACTCACAAGAAGTCCATTATTAGATTTCAAGATAGATACGAAAATTCCATTCAAGTTGGCAAAACGTATGTTCAAACAGGAATACCTAAAGAGGCTATTAGAGCGCAACTATGGCAACATTTCAGAAGTGGCCAAACTTGCAAAAGTTGATAGGAGGTCTGTTCACAGGCTTGTAAAAGAGATAGATGTTGGAAAGATTAGAAAAGAAATGCTTAAGCCCAGCTATGTCAAACAGATGCATGTCAGTAGTATAATAGAGCACACACTAAATGATTATAAAGAAAAAAAAATAATTCATCCCGACAAACTAGAAGAGTTCTACAAAAATGTAAACATCATCTCCAGGGATATAGTAAAAGACCTCCCTGAAGATCCTCTCACACTAAAGGAAGCTGAAGAAGAATTTGAGCATGCTTACTTAAAGAAAGCTCTTGAAGAGAATAGCATGGATACAGTATTAGCTGCAAAAAAGATTAAAATAAGATATGAGACGCTACACAGAAAAGCAAAAAAGCTAAGGTTAATCTAAACCCTCTAGTGCTTCATAGAACATATCTAATGTAGACTTTTGTACTTTTTTGTTTTCCCTGTCTTCTGCTTTTTTAGGTTCAATAAACATTGGTCTAACCCCCTCTAAATCAGTAAAAACTTCCTGTTGATCACCAAGATTATTCACTTTTTGTTTTGTTTTTCGATAGGACAAATATCTATGCTCCAACCTGTAAATTAATTTTAAAGTCTCAAAAGCCGCTTCATTCTTCATAGATTTTGGTCTCAAATAATCGTACATTAGCATGATTTCAACCTGTAGATCGGGTGTATGTGTTAAACTATTTATTCTTTTTTATACTTGAGAATCATAAGATCATCTGAATTTGTTAATGAATCCTTAAATCCTAGTTAACTAATTTTCCAAATAATTAACAATAGATCCAGACAGTATCCTTTATTGAGCCTCATAACTGATGCGGATACGAATTAGAAATGCATTACGAAGCAGTGACTAAGTCCGCGATCATGTAACCAAGTAAGTTGAGCCAGAATAAGCCTAGATTTTATGAGTAAAAAATAGAAAAATTTTAATATTCAAAAAAAGCTCTGATGTTATGGGCGCAACTATACAACCTTACACACCTGACCAAGATCTTGTTCTGTATGGTAGAAATCTTGTTGAGATGGCTTACGAAGGCGAACTGCGTCAGAACGGCAACAAAGTTATTGCACACTTTCAAGAAATCAACGAGAAACTTGAAAAGATACTAAAAGACTCTGAATTTGCAGGTGTGAATCTCAAAGAAATCGGACTTTTTGTTGGTTGGACGCACGATCTTGACGAGGACCATAAAAATCTCAAGTTAAAAATTCTCGTTTATAATCCTGAGCAGGGTCAATTAAGGAAACTTCCTGAAGGCGCAGTCTTTCTGAACGATCTTCTTCTAGCTGCAGGTGATAAAGGCAGAGCAATTTGTTATTGTCTTGATAAAATAACATTTAAGCCGCTTCCTGGAAGGCACTATTCAACATACATGGACAACATTTTTACCTTTGAAAATGGTAAAAGCCTTAAAAGGAAACTTGACGTCCTTGTTGCAGTTGTAAAAACAGTTAACAGATTTGTCAACACAAACCCTAATGAAAGAGTTTTCATAGACGACACTGTAGATGAATATATAAAACTAAAAAATAGTTCTGAAGCAGAGTTAAAACAGTTCTATAAAGATAAAAAAGTATACCAATTCTTTGAGGGCAGATGTGATTTTAATTATGATCTTAACTTTTTAATCTCCGCTATTAACAAAAGATTTCTGATAAAGATGGAGAGCAATGCATTTGACAATGCAACGCATTACTTTCCTGATGCAGAACATAAGCTAATTATTAATAGAGGTATGACTGAAAACGGTAAATTTGACATGAACAAGATGTCGAATACAATCACATTTGACTATCACTTAATGAGAGAGTTTATAAAACAAGGTTTTCTTAATTCAGTTATAATACTAGAAAGAACGATGTTTCCAAATCATACAAGAAAAGAGATCATTGAGTTTTTTATGCGAACAGGTTCAAATAGAGGAGCACAACACATAGAAGGTTATACAAGTATTCTGCAAGAGTTACATAACGAAATTTGAATCCAATGAAGGATACATCTGCCTATCTAATCTATAATTTCAGCATAAACAGGTCTACAAACTTTTTTTTGTCTAGACAGATCTTTAGTCTCAAAACTCTTTTTGTTGTTACAGTTCTATCAACCTTTTTACTTTTTACTAAGCAAACTTTTTACTATTTCGCCCCACCCTGAGGAAATAATATATTTAAACAGGAGTCTCTACTACTACTATTAGATAACAAATATTGAGTGGTAAAATGAACCTCCTTGGGCTAAAGCCCAAGGTATCGATTAAGCAAAAGAGCCGAGCTTCTTTTGCTGTGGTAAATCCCAATGACCTTGGGAATGTGAAACGTAATGCTGAATTGTTTCGGCT
>QMQO01000012.1 GCA_003650545.1 Candidatus Woesearchaeota archaeon
ACAACCAATAAATACATATAAAATGCAATAAAGCATATAAAATGTATAGCTAAGAAAAGAGGTGGTTCTAAGATTATTCTAGAGAGAAACATCAGGCTAGAAGACTAAATAGAATTTTGCTTGAGTAAAAGTGCGTAAGAAAAAAAAATAATAAGATATAAAAATAAAGCAAGAAAACTGTAAAATTTAAAGCCCTGTAGTGTAGTGGCCAAGTTCTTGGCTAAGAAGGCTAATCATGTCAGGCTCTGGAGAAGAAGAAAAGCTTTGGAAATACCTGGCGACGGCGGTTCGAAATGATAAAATGACAGTTGTTTTGCTCACGAAAGTCCGCCCAGGGCTATTTTAGATGGCTATTTAGATTAATAGGATTAGCCAATTTGAAATCGAAAAATCAAATTAAACAAAACTTTTATAAATCGTAACTAAATCTTATAGGTTATTCGAGAGATAAGCAGGTTTCGGCGTGCTTATACTGGAGAATAAGAAAAACTTATTTCTCCAAAAATAACTAAAAAGGTAGAACAATGGCAAGAATGCACTCAAGAGCAAAAGGTAAATCCAGTAGCAAGAAGCCTGTTGAAAGTAAGGCTTCATGGGTACGCTATAAACCAAAAGAGATGGAAATCATAATCCAACGTTTGGGTAAGGAAGGGAAGAGTGCTGCCCAGATTGGTCTGATCATGAGAGATGTCTATGGCATTCCAGATATCAAGAAGTTAACAGGAAAAAGGATATCCAAGATTTTGTCTGATAAAGGCTTACTACCTGAGTTACCTGATGACCTGCTTGCATTGATAAGAAAATCTGTAAAAATCAGGAAACATCTAGAGGCAAACCATAAAGATCAACCTTCTATACGCGGGCTAACATTGACTGAATCAAAAATATTTAGATTGGTGAAGTATTATAAAAGGTCTGGGAGACTGCCTTCTGATTGGAAGTATGATCCTAAACAGGTTAAGATTTTAGCTGAATAAGAATAAAATAAATCTTTTGATTTTCACTTCTTTTTAGTATTAGAAATCTATTTAAAGCAACTGTAAATTCTAAATTTGAAAAAAAATGGGGTTTGATGGATTTATTGAAAGAATTAATGAATTAGCAAAAGAGTTTAAAAAAATAGATAAAAATGAGAATATCAGGATAGTCAGCCATCTTGATGCAGATGGCATTAGTGCTGCTGCATTGCTAATAAAACTCTTTGATTTTGAAAAAATCAGATTTACACTAAACATCATAGAGCAGCTTGATAAACGGTTGATAAATGAAATTAAAAAAGAGAAATTTAATGTTATTTTCTTCACAGATCTTGGATCGGGTAACCTGGATTTAATTCAGGAGGGTTTAGCTGGAAAAAAGGTTTTTGTGATAGATCATCATGAGATTTCAGGCAGAGACGATGGGTTATTACATGTAAATCCACATCTGTTTGGCTTAGATGGTAACAAGAGTATTTCTGGAGCAGGTGTTGTTTATTTTTTTGCAAAAGCTGTTAATGAGAAGATTAAAGATTTTGCTCACATTGCGGTGATTGGTGCTATTGGAGATGTTCAAGAAGACCAAGGCTTTGAAGGAATGAATAGTAAAATCTTGACTGACGCTGTTGAAAGCGGCAAACTCAAAATTGAACGTGGACTAAGGTTGTACGGACTAGATAGTAGACCAATACATAAAGTGCTTGAGTATAGCTCTGACATAAAAATACCTGGTGTTTCTGGAAGCGAGAGTGCGTCTGTTGCATTCTTACAGAGTATTGGAATAAAGATTCGTAATGAAAAAGAATTTAGACGATATTCAGACCTAAGTACAAATGAAAAGAAAAGACTGGCAGCAGCAATCATCCTGAAAAGAGCTGATCAAGATAACCCCGAAGATATCTTTGGCAATATTTATGTGCTGCCTGATGAAACTGAAGGACCACTAAAAAATGCAAAAGAGTTTGCAACCTTGCTTAATAGTTGCGGTAGACTGAACCGTGCTTCTTTTGGAATTGGGGCTTTGCTGAATGATAAAAAACTTAAAAAAAAAGCCCTAGACAGCTTAAAAGACTATCGCAGAGAGCTTGTTAATGCACTTAACTGGTATCGTGATAACAGGAAAAATGTTATCACAAATGGAAAGTATATGATAATCAATGCAGAAGATAATGTGATGCACACCATAATTGGTACGCTTGGTAGCATGATCTCCAAAAGTGGTGAACATCCTGAGGGATTCTTGATATTAACATTAGCACAGTCCATGTATGGTTATACCAAAGCTTCTTTAAGAGTCGCAGGACAAAGCCAACACGATTTGCGTGAAATAATAAAAGAGATTGCTACTAAAGTAGATGGGGATTATGGTGGACATATGCAAGCTGCTGGCGCCTTGTTCGAAACTGAACGCGAAAAAGAATTTATTAAAGAAGCTATGATTGTTCTTGATAAAAAAACAATGGAAGAAATTGTTTAATCCATTGTTTAATGTTTAATTGTTTCATTGTTTAATTGTTTAATTCTGATTTTTATTTAATATTGATTGTTTAATTCTATTTTAATTTAATAAATTTTTATTCCTTTTTAATTTTTATAATTTTAATTTTATATACAAATTAGTATATTAATAGAAAAATTTATATATTAGTTTAACTTTCCTATTTTATAGTATACAGAAGTAATAAATTCAACAAATAGATCCTTAAAAGAATTAAGGATCTGGCACACTAATAAACTTATAGCATTATGATAGCTGGCTCTCCACTACATAATTCTCAACCCTTCCCTCACAACCTCTCTATGGAGAGCCACATCATATTCGTGATCATTGCTTTATTGCAGATTTTTTCACTCAACTATAAAAGCAATAAAGTGGTGATAAAGCTAGCTAAGCCCCCGAGCTTAGCATTATATACAGACATCACAAGGCTGCATCTCTGAAGATGCAGCCTATCACCATCACAGGGGTCCGAGTGATTAGTAAAACGGTGATGACATGAACACAAAATTTAATGATTTTCATAATCATTTGCTTGAAGTGATAAGTACCACTAATTCATTTTTTGTGAATGTGGTGATTTTGTTAGTTTTAAGTGTCATTATGTTTCTTTCTAAAAAGGGGTTGACTTAGAATGAGTTCTAAAGACTATGAAATATCCAAACAAAAGTCATCCCGGATATTTGTAACGATTGATCAAGAAAAAGAACAGCTATTGGCATATGCCAAGAAATTGATGCGTGAGCCAAAATTTGAGATTTTAGTCTGGACTGAAGAAGCAAAAAAAAAGGTGTTGCATTATTTCGAGAGAATACTAGATGATCCGTGTGTTAAATATGTTGCGTGGCATCTAAGAAAACCTAAACATAAGAGTGTGTTGTACCATTCGATAGATGTTGCACTCATAGGTATTAGTTATGCTGTTGCAAACAAGCATGACGAAGCCACATGTCTGCTCTATGGAAAAGGTGGATTTATACACGATAATGGCAAGAGATTTATTCCAGTTGATATTATAAATAAGCCTGAAAAATTGAATGATGAAGAATTTAGTGTGATGAGACTACATGCTCCCTTTGGTTATGATGATCTAAGTGGTGCAGGATTTGAAGACGATGTTGCTATAGCATGCACATCAGAACATCATCCAACTTATCCTCACATTTCAGGGGATGTTAGTGAACTTGGAAAATTAGTTGCTGTGTTTGACAGTTTTGGCGCATTAACAGAGTATAGACCATATCCACGTTATTTCAAAAAATTGATTGTTGAAGGTAGCTTCAAGCCAAACGAAGCACTAGAAGTTCTGGTTGAAGATATGAAGGAAGGTAAACTTGATGCCAAAATCGTTCAAAGATTTGTTTCTATAGGAGAGATAAGTAGGTATATTCATTAAGTATATTCATTAAGTATATTCATTAAGTATGTTCATTAGGTAATGTTCATTAACTTTTGTTAATCTACTAACTTTCATAAATTTTCATTAATTGAAGACTAATTAACTCTCCAAAAGCATATACTTGCAAAAAGCATATAAATAGCTTTTTTTATTCTTTTATAGAGGTAGATAGATGCTAACAGATAAACAACAAAAAAAAGTGTTTAAGGTTAAAGCAAGTAAGCAGCCAGAGAATTATTACGCTGTGGAAATTCTGAAACAAGAAGGTTTTAGACGTAAAAAATGTAAATGTGGTACTTATTATTGGACTACAACTGATGCTAAAACTTGCGATGATCCTGCTTGTTCTGGAGGATTTCGCTTTATCAATCAAAGCCCTGCTAAAAATAAGATGGATTATATCGAAGTGTGGAAGAGGTTTGCAGAGTTATTTAAAAAATGGGGATATACACCAATAGAGAGGTACCCTGTTGCAGCTCGTTGGAGGGATGATACAGATTTTGTGCAGGCTAGTATCTACGATTTTCAGCCTTATGTTGTGAATGGTGTTGTAAAACCACCTGCCAATCCTTTGGTTGTACCGCAGTTCTGTTTGAGATTTAATGATATCGATAATGTAGGCATTACAGGTGCTCATTACACTGGCTTTGTGATGATTGGTCAGCATACATTTGTTCCACCAGAAGAATGGCAACAGGAAAAATACTTTACCGATATACACAACTGGTTAAAGCAAGGAATCGGTCTGTCAAATGAAGAGATAACTTATCACGAAGATGCATGGGCTGGTGGTGGTAATTTTGGGCCTTCGATGGAATTTTATTCCCGCGGTCTTGAGCTAGGTAATCAGGTTTACATGATGTTTCAGCAGACACCTCGCGGTAATAAAGAATTAAAGCTGAAAGTTTTGGATATGGGAATGGGTCACGAAAGGAACGCATGGTTCACCCTTGGAAAAGCAACAAGCTATGAGACCACATTTCCAACAGTTATTGCAAAGCTTATGAAAATAACCGATCTAAAAGTAAATAAAGATGTGATGGAAAAGTTTTTACCTTACTCATCTTACTTGAACATCGATGAAGTAGATAATATAGAAAAGACTTGGAAATTCGTTGCAGATAAGATAAACATTGAGGTTGACGAACTTAAAAAAACAATACTGCCATTACAAGGATTATTCTCTGTTGCAGAACACACTAGATCGTTGCTTGTTGCTATAAACGATTGTGTGTTACCTAGCAACGTCGGTGGCGGATATAACCTAAGGGTTCTCCTAAGAAGAGCTTTAGGCTTCATAGATAAGTACAAATGGCAGATCAATTTAGAAGATGTAGCTAGATGGCATGCTTCATATCTAAAACCATTGTTTCCCGAACTGACGAAGAATCTTGATAATGTTGCAAGGATATTAGAAGTTGAAAGAAAAAAATATATCACAACAAAGGAGAAATCCAGAAAGATAGTCCAGACCCTTATAAAGAAAAAGATTAAAATTTCAGATGAAAAACTTATAGAACTTTACGATAGCAATGGAATCAACCCTGAAATGGTTGCAGAAGAAGCTAGAGCAGAAGGGAAGGTAATTTCTATACCTGAAGATTTCTACGCGAGAGTTGCAAAAAAACATGAAAAAAAAGAGATAGTTAGAGTTAGAGAAGAAAGATTTGACGTTAAGGATTTACCAGAAACTAAACTGATGTTTTATGAAGATGACAGAGTTAGAGAATTTGACACAACTGTTTTGGATGTCAAAGATAACGCTGTTATACTTGACCTTACATTTTTTTATCCTACTTCAGGAGGCCAAGATCACGATATAGGTACTATAAATGGTAGGAATGTTGTGGATGTTATAAAACAAGACGGAGTTGTTGTTCATGTTCTTGATAAAAAACCAAACTTTAAGAAAGGGGACAAGGTGACATGTTATATAGATGATGAACATAGAAAACAGTTAACACAACATCATACTGCTACGCATATTGTTAATGCTGCAGCTAGAAAAGTTCTAGGCAATCACATTAACCAAGCAGGAGCTAAGAAAACTATAGAAAAAGCACATCTTGATATAACCCATTACCAGTCGATAAGCGAAGATGAATTAAAAAAGATAGAGACTGAAGCAAATAAAATTGTAAAAAGAGGAATTGAAGTTAATAAGTATTTTTTAGCTCGAGACGAAGCTGAAAGAAGGTTTGGCATGAACATCTATCAAGGTGGAGCTGTCCCAGGAGAAAAAATAAGAATTGTTGAGATTCCAGAAGTGGATGTTGAAGCGTGTGGGGGCACTCATGTAAATAATACTAAGGATGTTGGAGAGATAAAATTGCTAAAGAGCACTAAGATTCAAGATGGTGTGGTCAGACTGTTTTTCACTGCGGGTAGAGCAGCATCTGAAAAAGAAGAGGAAGAAAGTAAGATTCTTGACGAAGTTGCAGCTAATTTAGGTGTTAATGCTAAACAGGTTCCTGACAGAGTTGAAGAATTGTTTACAAAATGGAAGAAAGCTAAGAAAGCTATTAAGAAAGGGAAAAAGCTAGAAGAAAGTTTAGAGCTTAGTTCCACTAAGGTGTATGAGGGCGATGCTTTGGCCAAAGCATGTGAGATACTTCGTGTTCAGCCAGAGCATTTATTGAATACTGTTAAGAGATTCTTAAAAGAATTGGATGAATTTAAAAAGAAGTTGTAAAAAAAATCTATCCTATTATATTTCGTTTTCCATTTTTGAGTTCATAAAACATAAATTCTCTTAACACATCGCCATTTTCGTCTATTGAAATTTTACCTGAAGCTCCTTTCCAATCCTTGACAGAGTAAAGATAATCTCTGATACAATCTGTGTTTTCCTCACAAAGTTGCATTGCTTCTGCTATAATGGTAGCTGTGTCGTAAGCATTTGCACCAAAAGTATCATCTTCTATCTCCTTACCATATTTTGCCTTGAAGGAGCTTTTATAGTACATAAAATCTTTGTCATTATCTGAACGTCCATAACTTGCATATTTTATGCCATCAACAGCAGATCCTCCATTCTTCAACACATAATTCAGATCATATGTTTCTCCGCCTAAGATAGGCAGATCTATACCTAACTCCTTAATTTGTGTAGCAATTAATACTGCTTTTGGTGCAGATAATGGAACCACTAAAATAGCATCAGGTTCTTTAGCAGCAACTTTGATTATTTGTGTCCTGATGTCCTGGTCTGTAGATTCATAAATTTCCGAAACAATTACTTCTCCATCTAAGGCGTTTAACGATCTTTCAAATTCATCTCTCATGCCAATAGTGTAAGCATTATTTTCATAAATAACCCCTATTTTTTTATAGCCTAAGATGTTTGCAAGTTTTGCTGCTTGTTTAGCGAAATAGACAGAAGAGCTAGATAATCTAAAAACATAATCTCCTGCGTTAGTTATATCTGGGCTTGCTGCTATTGGCGATATTAGAATAACTTTATTTTCTTCTGTCAGTGGTGCCATTGCTAACATAGAGCTGCTACAAACTCCATTTATAATTACACTAACATTGTTGTCATAAATAAGTTTATTCGCTGCAGTGAGTGCTAATTTAGGGTTACAAGCGCCATCTTCAACTATTAATTGTAATCTCCTTCCCTTTATGCCACCATTTTCATTGATCTGATCTATGGATAGCTCAATAGATTCTAATGTGGGTATCCCTATTGCTGAAACTGGACCTGTCAGGGGTCCAATAAAGCCTATCTTGATTGTGTTATCCTCTGGGGTTTGACAACCAGACAGACTCACAACTATCAAAATGACCATCAGTGTAATTATAACCTTAGCATGTGTAATCTTGTTCATGTGTATCACCCAACAAGTGTTATTAAACAATAGCAACAAATAATTATTTAAATATTCTTTCTCCCACTCGGTGGTATGTAATTTAAGAAGATTTATATATTAGAAGAATAACTTAACTCCCATGGTAATCCCCATGATTAAGCCAATACTTGAAGATCTTGGATTAACAAAGAATGAAATTGCCGTATATTTAGCATTAAACAAGATAGGGAATAGTACTGTTTCTTCAATAATAAAACAAGCTAAAATATCTAGTGGTAAAATATATGAGACTTTAGACAAGCTGATAGATAAAGGACTAGTAAGTGTAAACATAACCAATAACACCAAACATTTTCAGGCTACAAATCTCCAAAGATTAGAAGATTATGCAAAAGAGAAAGAAAATGAATGGAGATTAAAACAAAAAGCTATTCAGGGATTATTGCCACAGATAAGTAAATTAAGAATAAAGAAAGAAAAGATTCCATCAGTTAGAATGTATGTCGGGTTAAAGGGGTTTAAGAATGCGGTCTATGACGCATTAGACTGTATGAAAAAAGGTGAAGTTATATTGGGGATGGGGATAACATCTAAAAAACAAAATAAAGCGTTAAACACATTTTGGTTGAATTTCTCAAAAGAAAGAATCAGACGTAGAATAAAAGTAAGAAATCTTTTTTCTGAGAAGGAAAGTGAATTTATTGATGAATTTAAAAAAATGAAATATACTGAAAATAGGTACTTAGAAAATATCACACCCAATGCTGTAGACATTTTTGGTGATACTGTGTTGATATTCAGTTATGAAAAAACACCCAGTGTAGTTACTATAGAAGATGAGAATGTTGCTATTTCATTTAAAGCGTTTTTCAATAGTTTATGGAAGATTGCTAATAAATTATAACACTATCTCTTCATAATACCATCTCTTCTATAATACTATTTCTCATATTATCTCTTTGTAAGGCTATCTCTCTATAATACTATCTCTTAATAAACGCTTCGTATATGAAGCTCAGATAGCCAGTAACATAGAAAACAGCGTATATCAAAAAGAATAATATAAAGTAAAATGTTATGAATGGATTTGTTAATAATGTTGCTGTTATTGCGGATAAATTATAGTCTAATATGCTCATAAAATAAATGAACACATAATATGTAAAAAATAATGTTGATAACGCAGTCATGATTACTATTGCAGCGTTGTAGAAGTGTTTTGTAAGATAATAACCAACAACGATAGCTATCACGATGTATAACAATGGCAATAGAAGATTCTGGTTGATTATTGTATGTGAAATTATATCAACACCTACAAGATTCTTTGCTAGGATCTGCCTGATAGCAAAAGCAGGGATTGTGAAGAATGTAGTGACTGATACAAAAAATAAAATTACAAGTTTTCTAGGAACGATAAAGTGCTTCCGCTTATAGATAACACCCCATATCACAGCAGGAATAACCATTAAGAAGAATAAACCAGTTATGTTTAAGATGTAAAGTATTGGCGATAAGATCTTCTTGTACAACGGCTCTGCTGACTTAGCATCGTTTATTATTAAGTTGGATATTGGCTGATGTTGCTCAGGATTAAGTTTCTCATAATACAATGTATCTATCAGAATTGGCGCTTTATCTGGACCACGGTCATAGCCTATTGTGTAAGGAAGTACGAATAAACCAACATCCACAATCATGAATAAAATCAGAATACCTGAAAATGCAAGGGGTAATGTTTTTTTATCTTTAAAAAGCTCTAGAAATTTCTCATAAAAAGCATCCCCCCAGCTACCTAATTTGAATAAAATGTTTTTCGCTCTAAAACGCTCCTTGTGTTTCCATATTAGATAAGCAAAGAAAAAAATGCCAGTCATTAGTAATGGAGCATCAATGCCAATTGTTAGCCATTCTAAGGCTTGATTAGCAATGATGATGTAAAAACCTACTAATATAGCATACACAACACAGAATTTAGGGAATGATTTCATATTTTTTGTAATAGAGTAAACCAAACTTGGTTTTTTGGCGGGTAGATGCTTTACTATATAAAACGCTAATGCGATCATAGAAATCCCTGCTATGATAAAAAGTACTTTTTCATACACTTGAGCATATTTTAATATTAGGAAAAAGAAATAGTTTAATGTTGCTGTACGTGCTTTCAGAAGTAATACTGCACTTTCAATCCCATTTGTAACCTTAATGAAGATTGAGGGATTTGTTATAGAAATAAGGTTAGTTACATTAGTAGATATAACATAGCTAAGGTTCGTAGGAGAAACAGTAGAAGGAATGTACTGAACTGCTGCTTTTACACCAAGAGGAACCTGCTCAACAATGTATGGCGTTATTTTTAAAGTAAGTTTTCCTATAGAACCTATGAATTTATAAAACGCGAATAGAAAATAAGTAAAGATCATTAAGAAGTCTAAATTTTTGTTTTCATTATTAAAGAATATCTTAGTTATACTGATTTTATATAAAAGGTAAAATAACGCTGTATAAGAGATTATTTTTTTTATGTAGCTTACTTCTGCAGGGAGAAGCTCAAGAAAATCAAATATATTTAGAAGAATTAAAATAATTATTAGAATCTCTGCAGCATATAGCCTTATGTAGTTAACACCTCCTTTTAAATATTTCATGACTCTAGTTTATGAGGATTGCTATTTAAAAGTTGTGGTAAACAATGTTAAACTGAAGAAATCATAAAATATTTTTAATGATAAAAAATTCAATTTAAAATTCAATTTCTCAAAACAAATTTAATGTTAAAATATAGAAACAAAAATATAGAAACATAGAAATAATATAAAATTTATTTAATAAAAAATATTTTATTTAATAAAAAATTTATCTATAACATCGCTCTTATCTGCTCAATTTTGTTTGCTATCTCTTCACCCTTATCTGTCAAGGATAAAAGTTTGAGCCTCCCTTGCTTGTCAAAGTTGATCAACTGAGACTTCTCCATTTGCTGTAGAATCTTAACAACATGTGAATAGGTACAATCGATGCTTTTAGCAAGAGAGCTTGCATAAATCGATGCTTTTGCATTCTTTAGCTGAACTAACATCATAGCTGGCTTTTCTCGGAAAAAAACATTAAAGATTGCTTTGTTCTTCATCATCATTATAACCCCCTATTCGATATATATAATAATTCGTATATGATTTAGTATATATAATGAAATCAACTAGTAATATTTAAATGTTTCTATTTATTAGTGAGTAAAGTTACTATTACTACGATGTATATATTGGAGAATGCAATATAGCCTTCGCGATAATCTTAAATAAGTTGGTCAAATTGAAAAACATAAAGATGTTATTTCCTTACAAAAATGTTAGAAAGGAACAGGACAAATTAATAAAATTGGTTGAAGATGTTATCAACCGCAACTCAAATCTGATTGCACACGCTCCTACGGGTTTAGGAAAAACAGTTGCAACGCTAGCACCTGCATTGGACTATGCAATAAGGAATGACATGTCTATTTTATTTCTAACATCAAGACACACACAACATCTGATTGCATTAGAAACACTAAAGTTGATAAAAGAAAAATTTAAGCAAGACATTGTTGTAACTAGTATGGTTGGAAAGAAGTGGCTTTGTGTGCAGCCAGGTGTTGCAACACTAAGAAGTTCTGAGTTTAATGAGTATTGTAGAAAGGTTCGCGAAGATAACAAATGTAACTTTTATTTAAATACGAAGAAAGGAGATCTAACGCTTAAAGCAAAGCTGCTTGTTGAACAACTGGAAAAACTTAGTCCACTTTCATCAGAAAATGTTGTTGAGTATGCTAAAGATAAAAAACTTTGTCCTTATGAAATATCAATTGCTCTAGCAAAGAGATCTAAGGTTATAATTGCAGACTATTATTATGTATTCCATCCTAACATCAGCAATAGATTCCTCAACAAGATCAATAAAAGTTTAAATGAATTCATTGTTATCATTGATGAAGGACATAATCTGCCAGCACGTATTCGCGATTTAATGACAGCGAAGATGAGTAATATTATATTAGAACGTGCGATTAAGGAAGCGCAAAAAATGAGGTTTGAAGAATCTGCTGAAATATTGAAGAATATAAAAGAGATTATTATAAGTATGGCAGAGGATGTCGAAAATGAAAAGTATGTGAAAAAGGAAGACTTCTTGAATAAAATGAAGATATTGGATATCGATTATGAACAGTTGATTGCGGATCTTGAGTTTGTTGCTGACGAAATAAGAGAAATCCAAAAACAGAGCGCAATCGGTTTTGTTGCTGCTTTTCTTGAACAATGGCTTGGCCCAGACGATGGTTTTGTCAGAATAATCAGCAAAGATGAAAAAAGGGTTGTTCTTAGCTATCGTTGTCTTGATCCTAGCTTAGCAACAAAACACGTGATTGACCAAGCTCACTCTGTTATAATGATGAGTGGCACATTAATGCCAACAGATATGTATAAAGAGTTACTTGGCTTTGAAGAAGCTGAATTAGCAGAATTTGACAACCCATTTCCAAAAAAGAACAGGCTTAACTTAATAGTGCCAAAGACAACAACCAAGTTTACAATGAGAAATGAGCAACAATTTAAGGATATTGCAAAAGTATGTTCAGATATTGTGAACAATATCAATGGGAATTGTGCTATTTTTTTTCCAAGTTACTATTTATTGAATGCTGTTAATAAGTTCTTTGTTAATCTTTGTGAAAAAACAACGTTTGAAGAGCATCAGAAAATGACTAAACAAGACAAAATAAGCATGCTCGACGGTTTTAAGGAGTATCAAGACACTGGTGCTGTTCTTCTGGCGGTTATTGGTGGAAATTTCTCAGAGGGTATAGATCTCCCTGGAGACTTATTAAAAGCAGTTATTGTTGTCGGACTACCTTTACAACGGCCGGATCTTGAAACGAAGAAGTTGATAGAATATTACGATAAGAAATTCGGTAAGGGGTGGGACTATGGTTATGTGTTTCCAGCTTTTTCTAAAGCGTTGCAATCTGCAGGAAGATGTATCAGAAGCAGCGAAGATAAAGGGGCGATTGTTTTTTTGGACGAGCGTTACGCATGGCCTAATTACGTCAGATGTTTTCCTGACGACATTGATTTGAAGATTAGCAAAAATTATTTGAGAAAAATAACTGATTTCTTTAAAGGAGAGCAAAAGGATTTAGGAGAATTTGTTCACGTAAAAAGAAATGATTGAGAATTACTTAGATGAAAACTTATAAATCAATGTATAAGATGTATAAGTTATGTATAAGTTAATTATTCTTCATCACAATTAAATTTAAATAAAACAAAAAAATAAAAATCATATGGATATCTTGTTTAGTTTGCAAAAAGATGGTATTAGAGTTAAATTCGAGAATAGAATATATAATCTGAAATATCCAAAAAAAATTTTCCAAAAATATCCAACGGCTATAAAAAAAAGTTGGTTTGATAACTTCGCCTATTTATCAACATTGGTTCTTCCTTTTGTTAATCCACGTGTTAATTCATTAAGGTATAATACATCTTATCCTTTTTTTAAGTCTAGTTTTGATAAAATAATCTATGAAGGTATCCCTTCTGCTTACACAGACTTTAGTGAAAATGCAAAAGAGTTTTATAGAAGATTTGTTAACATTAATTATTCTTTTGCTAATTTCAAGATAAAACAGATTCCTAAATATAAACATAAGATGAAGAATAGAGCGGTTGTGGCATATTCTATTGGTAAAGATAGTCAGCTTACATTAGGAGTTGCAAATGAGCTTGGGTTAAAACCTGTAATAATTTATGTGAATGACATGGTTTCACCATCAGAGAATAAACTAAAGATTGAGTATAGCAAAGCAACTGCCCGTGACCTTGGTCTTGATTTTGTTGAGATTAAAAATGAACTAGAGATACTGAATGATTTTGAAACATGGGATAGTCAAGAAACATGTATAAACTACATGCACTTGGTGACAAGCTTTGTGTTTGCTTCTTTACCTGTTGCACATAGCTATAAAGCCAAGTATATTTTTATTGGTAACCAAGCAGATATGAGCAGTTCATTTGAGACAAAGCATGGTTATGTTGTGAATCCGTCTACAGATCAGACAATAGAAGCGACTACAGAACATAATAGGATGGCTAAATTACTGACTAGCAACCAGACGGGCGTTTATTCTCTGATAAGACCGTTATATAATATTGCGATTACTAAAGTTCTGTTCAGCAGATACCCTGAAATTGCAAAGTATAACAGCAGTTGTTGTTGTCTAGATGTAAATGATGAAAAAAGATGGTGTCATGAGTGCAGCAGCTGTACAAGAACAAGTATTTATCTTTTGGCTTTAGGTATCGATCCAAAATTAGTTGGCCTTAGGAGTAAGTTCCTTGATAAAAAACATAAAAAATTTTATACTTTGTTTGATAGGAAGAGTAAGGATGTCGATGCAGATGATTATACAGACGTTGCAATCGAACAGCAAATGCTTGGATTTTATATGGCTTATAAGAATGGACATAAAGGTTATCTGATTGATCTGTTTAAGAGAAAGTTTTTAGACGAAGCTAAGAATCGAGAAGATGAATTGTATAAAAAATATTTCTCTGTTTATGATACACCTGATATTCCCCGTGAACTGAAGAACAGAGTTATCAATATTTATAAAGAAGAATTGGAAGAGTTTAGATAAAACTACTAAGCTTTCTTTGGTGTTTAAGATTCTTTAGAAGAACACTGTTTCTTAGTAAGTTGTTTATATCATAGTTGAATTTTTTTTTGACGAGTTTTTCAGCATAAAGATGCATGAGTTCTTTTGAAGCAAACACTATTGGTTTAGCTTTCATTGCTTTTCTTGTGGCTTCTCGTACAACCCAGACACCTAATGGTGCAGCATATTCCCCTGTGATGAAACGTAAAGCTAGTACAGAAGCCTGTCTTTTTAGTTTTGCTAAATGCTCGACTATACCAATACGTGTTGCATAAAAGCCTCCTGCACAATTCTCTGCGTAAGTTTTTCTGCCAGAATAAGGTTCATAATCTGTTGTAAATGCTAGTTCGTTAGTTTTGTTCCAGCTAGCGCCAGGTGCATATGTTTCGAATAACTCATAACTCCATACTTCAGGGTAGCAAAGAATCAGATAGTAATTACCAAGGTAACCACCGAAAAAAGCTGTATAGGTATCCAATTCCTTATAGTCTTTAATTTTTTTCATAATATTTTTTGCAATTGTGTCGTCACATGCTGTGATCGACCACATTGTTGGGACTAATCTACGTTGTGTTTTAACACCAAGATTACCTATACTCAACATTTTACTCAAAAAATTTTCATCAAAGCCAGACTTAAATAGATAGTATATTGCGTCTGCTGTCTTTAAATCAACATCACTGACAACCTTGTCAACTTTAGTATGTACCTTTGGATTGCTTGTCAATTCCAACTGCTGTAATTTTGCGTTTGGACCATGAGGAGCTTCGATGTGAGCTGTGTTTAATCTAAATTTGGGTTTATCTTTTAGTTTTAATTCTACACCAACAGGTTTACTTGCCATTCCTATCTCTTGACCCAATTCTAAAAAGCGATTGTCGAATTGCCGTATGTTTTGCTTAAAGCGGGAATTGATTAAACTAGATCTTATTTCTATGAGTTCACGAATGTCATAACCTTCATTAGCCCACATACTAGGATTATCTAATGTGTCTGATGGTCTTGTCAGCTCCTGTGGAGCCATCACACCAACATTTACGTAGGGATAACCATATCTTCCAACAAATACTGTAGGACTAACTGAGCTGAAATCTGTTGCTTTAAATTGTCTTGACTTTACTAAAGTTTCAGCTCTAACAACTATTGGACAGAAGTCTCGCCCACAAGCTTGCTTTGGGTAGCGCCCTTTACATTGTATACAAGGAATCTTCATACTATATGCTAGAGTATAAGAATATATTAAATTTATGTTGACATATGTTGAGACGAGTCAAGTAAAAGGACACTAAAGCTTTCTGATTAATGTCTAATGCCTTTCTGATTAATGCCTAATGCCATTATATTTTTAAATTTTTATATATCAATTCAAGATCAGGGATTACTGCCTCGAAATCACTAATATCGTCAACTTCTTTATACCTGATAAACTGAGGCATCACACCAAGATGATAAATTTTTTGCATCGAGCTGCCAATTCTTTTTTTAATCTTCGGGTCGGTTGTGAAAATATCCATCTCATTTTTGCTTATAGCACTGCCTGTATCACAACCAAGAACAAATCCCTTCCCTTTAGTATCAGAAAGGGCAGGAATATAGAAAATACTTCCTAGATGCTCCCTCGGTACAGCCACGGTTAGATGTTCTCTTGCAAATCTACCACATTTCATTCTGCCTAGATTAATGCTATCGATTGTTTTACCATTTTGTGTTGGATCATAAGCATCATAATATGTTAAATGAAACTCTAATGGAGTTGGTTCTTTATTAAGTTTTATTTTTTCATTAAGAAAATCACTTATTTCCGGCTCGTTAAGTGTTCTGATAATAGTTTCTGATTTTTCTGTTGAAAAATCTTGATGCACTTTATTATTTGTTATATTTGTTATATTTTGTATGTATGTTTTTGCTGTAGATTGTGTTATATTTTTTTGGTCTGTTCTTGTTGCTGCAAGATATGCTGCTAGTGTTAATGGTATAACTGCAGCTGCCAGGGCTTTATTATAATCGTGTCTTTTTTTCTCAAGCTGGTAGATGTGGATTTCTTGATCAGGGCAAACCCTAATCACATACTTTATTCCCTTAGGCATACTTAGCACTAAACCTTTTGACCCATCCAACATCTGCAATATTTGACTATTGTGAAGTGGTAGCATATTATTGGTTGTTAAAGAAATTATATATAAAACTTTTGGTTTTGACTGTTGGCTGGTTTTGTTTTGTTGCTATTGCGTGTGATTTGTTATTGCGTGTGATTTGGTTGTCTGTTTTTCCTTCTTTTATTCTGAAATCACAAAACAAGGAATCATCACTAGAAATTACTAGTTAAATTTACTGGCATTAGATCTATTGGCAAATGTTTTACTGTGCAGTGATTAGTTCTCCCTTACAATAATGAGAATAGAAATTTAGCTGCTCAATGTCATTTATCTGCTGTAGTTCTGTAAGAGGGATCTTACAACTAATCTTATTATTCATGATGTCTTCTAATTTTTCTTTTGCAGCTGCTGCATTTTGTTCAATCTGCTCTTTTATCTCTGGATTTTTTGTTATCTCTGCTTTTACTGCTGCATCGAACTTATGTAGATCTAAATCTATAATAATAAGCTCTACCTTACAAGCGTCTCTCTTTAGACCTTTTGACTTCACAATCATAGAAAGATCGTATAAATTAGAAACTTTATTGATTTGTAATTGTGCCGGATGACATACGCTAAAGCTCATGAGAAATGGTTGCTGACAATCTTTGTCTCCTGCTGAACAAGAACCAAAGTTTTGTAACTTCACACAGCCTGTTAAAAGTAACACAGCTATCGTCAGCAAAATCAGCAAGACAATCATAGCTTTTGTTTTTATTTTTACCATCTCTTTATAAAAAATCAAAAAGCATATAAAAAACTTTCTTTTTGTTGTTTTTTGTTGTCTGAAAGTAAAGCAAAGTTAAACCAAAAATAGTTAAACCAAAAATATAAAAGAGTGAAAGATGCCGAATTTTCATGGACATGAGTACAAGTATTTAAGGGAACGCGAATTAAATGAGATATACATAACGATTGCAATCAGAACATTTGCTATTTCTATGATTAACTTGTTTATTCCTATATACCTATATAAACTTGGTATTTCTTTAATACACATTGTATTATACTATGTATTCTTTTATACATACGCATTGTTCCTTAATTATCCAATATCCCTATTTGCAAATAAGATTGGGTTTAAACATTCTATTTTAGCTAGCATGCCATGCATGGTCTTACTCTACATGCTGTTTTATTCCATTGATAAAGTTCCATGGTCTTTGCCTATGCCAGCGATATTAGCAATATTTGCATTTGTTGGTTCTTGTTCAGCTCTGCTATTTTGGATGGCATTTCACTTTGATTTTTCAAAATTCACAAGAAAGAGTAAAAGAGGAACTCAGGTTGGACTATTAAAAGCAATCACCACTGTTTTGAGCGTATTGGGACCTGTTGTTGGAGGAGTTTTAGCTTCAATTTCTTTTCATGCGACATTCGTTATTGCTAGTTTGCTGTTGCTTGTGTCCACCATACCCCTGTTTTTCTCTAATGAGGTTCATAGACCTATAAAATTCAAACTAAAGTATTTGTTTTTAAGAAAAAACACAAATAAATTTATTGCACATCTTGGTGAAGGAATTAGGATTGCACCTGTGGAAGTTCTATGGCCATTGTTTATATTCATCTCAAAGATTGGTGTTGCTTCTGTGGGCCTGATCTTTTCGGCAGCTAACTTAGTTATGGCAGCTGTGATGTTTTATATTGGAAAAAAGAGCGATAAAAGAAAAAACAGACAAAAATTTCTTACATTTGGCACAATTAGCAATGGAATTATTACAGGCACAAGAGCCTTATTTGCAAATGTGTATGGATTCTATGCTACAACAATATTAGGTGGTTTAACTTTTGCTTTTTTAATAGTACCTTTTCATGCAAGCATGTACAAACGAGCTAGTAGAGAACCGGAATATTTGATATTCAGAGCTATAACCCTTAACTGCGGAAGGATTCTTACTCTGCTCATTGCGATACTAGCATTCTTGTATATTGAGATGAAACTAGCATTCACAATCCTGTTTGTGATTGCTGGCTTGGGAGCAATATTAATGTGGTTTACAAAAGAATGAAATTTAAAAAAAAGGAAAAAAAGGAAAAAGAAAGTGAAAAAGAAAAGAAAAAAGAAAAAGAAAGGAAAAAAGGAAGGAAAAAAGAAAGCTATGTTGTTAATAAGCCAAGGGATTGATAGTCCTGTTGCAGGCTGGTTGATGAAAAAAAAACTAGATATAATTGGATTGCATTTCGATAACGAGGTTGGCTCAGCTAGTAAAGTTAAAAGGTTATGTAAGATAATTGGCGTAAAAAAATTATATGTGGTGAAGCACAGTTCCTTTATTACGAACATCATAGAGAAAATAAACAGAAGATTTACTTGTGTTATCTGCAAAAGAATGATGTATAGAATCACTAATAAGATTGCTGAGAGAGAGAATTGCAGTTTTCTTATAACTGGTGAGAGTCTCGGCCAGGTTGCTAGTCAAACATTAGATAACCTTGTTGTGCTTGATGATGCTAGCAAATTAGTTGTTTTAAGACCATTGCTAAGCTACGATAAAGAAGAGACAATACAGATTGCTAAAAGAATTGGCACTTATAGTATCTCTACTGAAGCTAATTGGCGCTGTAAGTACTTACCAAAAAAACCTGTAACAAAAGCAAAGTTAACAGCAATCAAAAAGCAAGAAGAAAGGTTAGATGTTAACTGGCTTGTAGAAGAATCTGTTAAAGGTGCAGTAGTGGTACGGATACAATAAAATAAATAATTATAAATATACATAATTACTATGACTCTTCAAGTAAAATAACAATAACTTCAATAACTTCTTATAAAACTTTTATGATAACTCGTTGTTTGGGTTTGTATAAGGTATCAATAGAGATAAATTTTTGTTTATTTTTCTGGGGCAATATAACATTTGCTATATATTTTCTATTTTCAGATTTTTTAGAAAAATATAAGGTATATAATTTTAAGAGATTAATTTTAAGGATTTAGAAAATATCATTCTAAGCGATGTTGAATAAAAGATGTTAATGCTATTCTATTTTTTGTTTTAACTCATCAAATTCTAACAAATCTTTGATCTAACTGTGTATACATCTACTGTATACATCTACTCTGTATGGGTTTTTGTTTCTGCTCTTATCCTTGGGGTTATCTTTTTGATATTTCTTCTACTAGCGTTTTCAAGGTCTTACAAGAAATCCTTATGTGGTTTTCCTTTCTAAATAATTTTGAAAACCCTTTTCTCATTTATATCACCTTATTTAAAAAGGAAGAGAGATTATATTGAGCCTATACAATGTTGAATCTATACAACTTGACCTTTAACCCAAAATCTTATAAATACTTATAAATACCTAAGAATTTAAACAGATTTAAACAGATATTGTATTTTTTTTAATTGAGGTTACATTATGTTAACAAGAAAAGAATTAAAGGAGATCAGAAAAGAACTGGACAATTGTGCAAATCCAATATTCTTTTTCCACGACGATCCAGATGGTTTGGCTTCATTCTTATTGTTGTATAGATATAAAAAAGATGGTCATGGTGTTATTGTTAAAAGTCATCCTAAAATTGTGGAAGAATTCGCAAAAAAAGTTAAATACTACAATGCTGATAAAGTATTTATATTAGACCTAGCATTAGTTGATCAGGAGTTTATTGATGCTGTAAAAGTGCCTGTTGTATGGATAGATCATCACGGGCCGTTGAAAAGAAGAGGTGTTAAATATTTTAATCCACGTACCAGAAATCCAAAAGATAATTTTCCTGTTAGTTATATCTGCTATTTAGCTGTCAAAGGAGAGCTATGGATTGCTATGCTTGGTACTGTTGGAGACTGGTTTATGCCTAAATTTGCCAAGACTTTTATGAAAAGATATCCTGACTTATTACCTGCAAATATTAAAAAACCCGAAGACGCGTTGTTTAAAACAAGATTGGGAGATTTAATAAGGATTTCTTCTTTTGTGACTAAAGGTAAGATTTCAGAAGTGATGAAATGTGTAAAAATATTCACAAGAATCAAATCACCGTACGAAATTCTTAACCAAGAAACAGCTCAAGGAAAATATATCTATAGACGATATGAGAAAATTAACAAGGAATACAAAATTCTGCTTAGAAGAATACTAAAATCAAAAAAAGGGAAAAAAATACTTGTGTTCCCATACAAAGAGATAAAACATTGTTTTACAAAGGAACTTGCAAATGAATTATTATATTTGTTTCCAGATAAAGTTATCCTAATAGCCAGGGAAAAGGCCGGAGAGATGAAAACTAGTTTGAGGGCAAGGGATGTGGTGTTGCCACCGATTGTAAAAAAAGTGTTTACTGAGATAGAGGGTTATGGTGGTGGGCACGAGCATGCCTGTGGTGCTGTGGTAAAGAAAAAGGACTTTGATAGGTTTGTCAAACTAATTGAAGATAATATTTGAGTAATGTTTAAATATTGTATGTTTTTTTTAATTATCTGTGCGGCGGTGGTCTAATGGCTATGACAGCGGCCTTCCAATCCTTATAAGAAGATAGCCGCTTATCCGGGAAATGTCTCGGACCGTGCATTCGGAAATTCGAATTTCGAAGGGTCATGGCTTTTCTTACGAATGTCCCGGCCGCCGCATACGGTCCACACATCTACGAGAATTAAAAAAAATATTTAGAAAAAAAATATTTAGCTAAAAAATAATTTAAAAACTAAAAAGTAATTTAAAAAATATAAAAATATTAAAAAAATTATTCTAATACAGATAATTTTCTATCTTTTACATTGTATAATTTTGTTTTAATTTGTAGCACCCTATCCTTAAATCCGTTGCTATTCAAAGCAGTAGGGTAATCCTTAATAGTTAGTAGATGTTCTTTGATACAATCTTTAGTTACAGGGTTACAGTGCTTTGCTGCTTCTGCTAAAATTATTACTTCGTCATAACCATATGCTGCAGCAACCAAATCTGCTTTAGATGCATTAGGATGCTTCTCATTGTATTTTTTTGCAAAGTCTGTATCTTCCAAACCATATAAATCAAAGGTTATTATCCTCTGTAGTGTTTCTTCAGGTATGTTTTTTAAAACTTCATTAGGCACACACTCTGAACCTGATCCACATAAAATATTAAAATCAATATCCATCTCAACCATTTGCTGGAAGAACGGTACAAACTCATCTGTCCATCCAACTATGATTATTGTATCTACGCCGTCATCTTTTGCTTTTGTGAATAATGGTTTAAAATCCGTATCTCCAAAATTGTACCAGTATTCATTTATGTTCGGCTCGATTTCCTTTGCACCCTTTAAACAAAGATGGCTATACTCTGTCTGAGCTAGGATAGCTCCTAGTTTTTTAGTTTTATTATTGACTTTTGCATATCTAACCATTTTCTTGCAATCAGACTCTACATCCAAAAATGATTTGAATGCGTAGTCGTTTTCTTCTAGTATAGATTTTACATATCCCACATATACAAAAGGTGTTTTTTCATCTTTAAAAACAGGCGCAACTGCTAATGATGGCATTGAGAAATCAACTATTGCAGCGTCTATTTTGTCTATGTTTATAAGTTTCTTTGCCGCCATTACGGTTTCTTTTCCATTAGCCTTGCTATCTTCAATATATAAATCTAGTTTCATACCTTCTGAACTTATTTTATCTTTTGCAATCTCTGCTCCGTTTATAACAGGAACACCCCAATACGCACCCCACCCTGTTAAGGGTGTGATTATTCCAATTTTTAATGTTTTTATTGTTTCTTGACTATTTAAAGTATGCGTTGTAGTACAAGCAGACAACAAAATAGCTCCAATTATAACTAACACAAGTACTACATGTATGTTTTTCATTTTTACACCTCAACCAGTAATCTATCGTCACCGGCTAATAGTGATAACCAAAGAAGAAACATTTAAATATTTGCTACTATATGCATATAGTAGTATGAAAAAAATTGAGCCGATCCTTGAAAAAGTTGGGTTAACAAGACAAGAATCCAGGGTTTATGTTGCATTGTTGGAATTGCAAGAAGCCAAAGCAGGGGCTTTATGCAGGTTCACTAAGATAGCAAGTTCTAATATATATAACATTCTAGATTCCCTGATGAAGAAAGGTATTGTTAGTTATCGTGTTGAAAATAATATAAAAGTTTTTATACCTTCACCGCCAGAAGTGTTAAATGAGTTATTTCTTGAAAAACAAAAAAATCTTGATAGAGAAAGAAGAGAGATAGCTGAGCTTATACATAGCCTTAAAAAAAGAAAGGTTAAAGAAGAACCATACTCTAATTATAAATACTACCAAGGTATAAGCGGACTGAAATCAATGTGGTATGAAATAAATTCTATCATGAGCAAAGAAAATATAATAAAAATTCATACAGCCAAAAAGGGAAGTTACGAGAGATTGGTTGGTTTTTATACTGAACACCATAGGTCAAGACAAAAGAAGAAAGTAGAGGAATGGCTAATATATCCAAAGGAGGACTTAGAGTTAGCAAAAAAAAGAAAGAGAGAATTTAAACGCACAATTATAAAGTTTCTAGATTTAAAAAATGATGCTGAATGGGGCATAGTTAAAGATAATTTCTTTATGCAATATGCTATAAGTAAAAAACCTCATGGCTTCTTGATAAAAGATAAGATATTTGCAAAAACATTTGAAGAAGTTTTTGACAGACTCTGGAACATTGCAACACATAAGCCATAACTCAACCAACTCAACCAATCAACCAACAACCTTACTTTTTATCATAATATTTTCTCCCAATATTTTTTCCGCAGCAGGGATCAACTCTTCAAAATAATTAAGTCTGTTTTTAGTCTTTAGCTCTTCTATTGCTTTAGCAAACCATGATTTTATAATAGATTCGTGCTTTTCAATAGCTGCTACAAAATCCTGTTCTTGGATCTTCCGTTTTACATTCGTTTTGAAATATTCCTTTAATGGTATCTCTGTTGCAGCTTCACACACTGCCTTTATATCAGCACCGGAAAAGTTTTTTGTTAACTCTAGGAGTTTTTTTCCGTTTATATTTGTGTCTAATGGCTTTCCCTTTAGATGTATCTTGAATATTTCCTTCCTAGCGTCATTATCCGGAAGCGGCACAAAGATCGTTTGGCCAAATCTGCCCTCTCTTCTTAATGCTAAGTCAATATTCCAAGGTTCATTCGTGGCTGCCAATAGTAATATTTTCTGATCTTTTGTTCCGAAACCATCCATCTCTGCCAATAGTTGTGTAATCGCACCACGCTCATTTACTGGTGTTTGGCTCCTATCACCCCCTAATGTTTCAAATTCATCAAAAAAAATAATCGCTGGCTGATTCTTTCTTGCCTCTTCAAATAATGCTGCTATGTTCCTTTCAGCTTCACCAACATACTTACTCTTTATGTCTGAAGCTTTTACATGAAAAAATGTTGCATTTGCTTCTCCAGCTGTGGCTTCTGCTATCAAAGACTTACCACAGCCTGGTGGACCATACATCAAGATACCACCACCTATCCTTTTCCCATAATGTTCATATATTTCTGGATAAAGAAAGGGTTTGATGATCTTGAATCTAATCTCATCCTTAAGCTGCTCTAAACCTCCTATATCCTTAAAACATAATTTGGTTTTTCTTGTTTGTGTCCGGATATTTTCTTTTTTGTTATCTGTCAAGAATTTGCTATTAAGTTTGCTATCAACAGAAATATCTTTGGCTTTATTATAACATTGTTTCGCCTTATCCATTAGTTCTCTTTCGCGAGTATTATTGCTCACAGAAAGCGAGATGTAAATCTCGCCTGCTTTCAGGAAAAGCTCTTTTGCTTTTTTTGGATCTTTTTCCGCTTTTGCTTGCTTGATTTTTTCTTCAGCATCTTTTTCAGTACACATTTTATATATACCTCAACATCATTTGTTTTTTTTCTTTGAATTTCTCATAGTTCTTGAATTCGTCTACCCCCAGTTTGTTTAGTTCCTTTAGGATCTTACCTGCTAACTCTGAGCGTTCTTCTTGGATACTTTGTTTTGGTTGGATTAAGTAGTTTAAACTCAGTGTGTATTGTGGCGTTGTTATTTGTATAGGTGTTGTCTTTGGAATCGCATCTGCAAAAGCTTTCGTTGTTGCAGCTTCTGGCAATGTTTGGTGCGCAACTACAACAGCATTATCTATAGCAGCGAACTTTTGTGTTTCTGTTGTCGCTGATTGTTCTGGTGTAATAATCAGTGTTTCTTTATTTTTGTCTGGTAGATAAAATTCACTCAGCATTTTAGAGTCACCTACTGATCTTAATGGAGTGTTATTTTCGTAGTACATTGATGTTATGTTTGGTGTAGTGTTTGTAGTGTTTGTCGTATATTGCTTGCTGAATAATTCTTTGGTTTTTAGAGAATAGTTAGAGGAGTAACGAGAGCGATAATCAGAGCTATTATAGAGTTCTCTGCCAGCTGTAACAGCAAATGGATCGTACTGCTTGTATTGTTTGAAAGGTCTATAACTAACTCTGCCATACGCAGTAATTACAAGTCCTAAGTGTCCTGAACAGACCATTGTGACACCTTTATCAATTAATTAACCCTAAGATTTCAGAAAATATAAATTTTAGTGTGACGAGTGTGACATAAAAATCAAAGGGCACAAAGTTTATAAATATCCCACTCATAGCACCAAATAATGAGTATCTTTGTTTAAATACAGATAAATAAGGCAGCTGCTTTAATTTCCATTATTTAAGATGATCATCATCAAAATAAGTGATTCATGATAAAACAACATGATAAAACACATAATAAAACACGCAGTAAAATACACAATAAAACATAGTACATAATAAATAAACATAAAATACATAATAAAAAAATATAAGTTTTAAGAACAAACGAGTAAAAAATGAAATTTTTTGCCTAAAAGAGGTATTGTTAATGGCTAAATCAAAAAATACTAAAAAAACAAGAAAGACAAAGAAAAAGGCAAAAAAAATTCTCATATTCTGTGCACACCCTGATGATGAAGTTATTGGTGCAGGTGGAGCTATTGCACACTATAAAAAGAAAGGACTCACATCACTCGCAATAATATTTTCATACGGGGAAGGTAGTCACCCTTGGCAAAAGAAAAAGTTTATTGCTAAAACCCGTGTCCAAGAGTGTAGAAGAGCTGGAAAAATCATTGGGTGCGAAGAGCATGTCTTTCTTGGCCTAAAAGATGGAACATTGCAAAGTGGTGTAAAAAAACCATTTGTTGCAAAGAGTATAAGGAAAATTGTTGAGCAAAATAAACCAAAGAAAATATTCACGCATTCAAAAGACGATCCTTTTCCGGATCATAGGGCTGTTCACAGAATTGTTTCAGAAACCTTACATAAAATGAAATATAAATGTGACTTGTATAGCTTTGATATATGGAATCCATTTAATATCCGCAGTAGAAATCAACCAAAGTTAGTTGTTGATATCAGCAAAGAGTTTAAAGATAAAATCAAAGCAATTAAAATATTCAAAAGCCAGAAAGCCAATGCAATAATCTTGTTAACCCCTCTTATATATCTTAGAGCAATACTTAATGGTATATACTATGGTTATAAATTTGCAGAGGTCTTCCTAAAGATTAAATGAATGCCTGAAAATTAAATGAATAAGAATAAAATGGTTCAAAATGAAACGATTAGTTATTGCATCCGATACATTTTTTCCGATGTATGACGGAGTTACTAGATTCATTGGTGAGATCGTACCTAGGCTTAAGAATGATTTTCTGATAACCATAATCGCTCCTTCATATGATAAAACAAAGAAGGAGGTCTGGGAAGGGATACCCATAATAAAGATGCCAGTGTGTAGGCTGATTAAGGCTGCTGGCTATCCAACCCCTATTCCTAGATTCTGTCGGATGTGGCGTATTATCGAAAAGGCAGATGTTGTGTTTGTGCAGTCCGGGCCTTTAATTGGAGGAGCAACTATTCTGATAAGTAAACTGCTTAGAAAGCCTGTTGTGATGTACATGCACCAGATTGGTTGGGAACAACTAGCCCATGTAGCTCACGGTCCTAAGTGGTGGAAACTCTTTTTAAAATGTTTCACTAAGAACTATGCGCGATTTTTCAGCAACCTTTGTAATAAGGTTATTATTCCTAGTAAGGAAATCGAAACTATTCTTAGGAGCATTAAGATAAAATCAGATATTGTTCAAGCGCCTCTTGGTATCGATGTCGATGAGTTTACTCCTACAAAGGATATAGAATCTGCAAAAAAGGCTGTTGGCATAGACCCAAGCAGGATTGTGATTGGTTATTGTGGTAGGATTAGCAAGGAAAAAGGTCTCGATACTCTTATAGAAGCTTTTAGAGACCTTAACAAAAAATATAAAAACTTGTTCCTGCTCGTTGTAGGAGAAGGAGAGAAAGATATTAAAGAAGCTATCGGTAAAGTTCCTAACACCAGGATTACAGGTTTTGTGAAAAATGTTGTTGATTATTATCATGCAATGGATATATTTGTTTTGCCGTCATTGACCGAAACTACAGGTTTAACCATATTAGAAGCAATGTCTTGCCAGGTTCCAGTTGTGGTGACACCTGTTGGATTTGCATCGTACTTAAAGAACAAATTTAATGCGATGATTTTCCCTAAAAGGAGTGTTTATGTTCTTAAGAAAAGACTGGAAATTCTTATAAACGATCCAAACGAAAGGAAAGATATTGCAGAATCTGGAAGATTCACTGTTGAGAAGAGATTTACATGGACCACAACTTACAGGAAAATTAAAAGGATACTTATGGAGTATTAATAATAGTCTTTTATAATAGTCTTTTATATCTTCAAGCTGACGATCTTGCTCATGCCATGCTCGTTCATGCTAACACCATATAATCGATCAGCTTCTGCAATTATACCATCGTTATGGCTTATAACAATATATTGAGCTTTTTCTGAATATTTCTTTATAAGTTCTGATAGCTTCTGTGAGTTATGCTTATCTAAAGCAGCATCAACTTCATCTAGCACATAGAAAGTGTGAGGATCATATTCTTGGATCGCGAAGATAAATGCTAGCGCTGTTAACGTCTTTTCACCTCCTGATAATGAACGGACATCTAAGAATTTTGTACCGGAAAGATGAACCTTTATGTTAACACCCCCATCAAATGGATTATCTAAGTTGTCTAACTTTAAGAATGCACTACCTTTAGTTGTTAGAGCTTCAAAGAATCTCTGGAAATTTTTATTAACTTGTTCAAATGTAGCAGTGAAAAGTTCTTTCTTTTTTCCCTCTATCTCATCAATCATTGCAAGCACGTCATTTCTTTCTTTATTCAAAGTTTCTCGTTTTTCTAATAGATTTCGATATTCTCGCTCAGCATTATCATATACTTCTAAAGCGCGCATGTTAATACTGCCAAGATTATCTACCAATTTTTCAAAATCAGATATCCGTCTCTTTAACTGCGACTCTGACAGATCTTCTTGAATTTCTGCTCCTTCGTAACGTTTAAACTCATCTTGTAGAGCTGATATCTCTGCAAGTAATCTTCCTATTTCCTCATTAACAGCGCCACTCTTCTCCTCGATAGAAATGATTCGTTCCTCTCTCTGTATTACTGATTTTTCATACTCTTGGATTTCATCGTTCAACTTTTGACGTGAACTAAACAGCGTTTTGAACTGATTGTAAAAGTCTTTCTCTTGTTTTTCTTTTTCTATTAGCTGTTTCGACATTACTTCTATTTCTTTTTTCAGTTTCCTTATATCGGATTCAAAGTTGATTTTTTCTTTTTCAAGTTGTTTTAGAACCTTATTGATATTATCATTCTCAGGCAATAGTATGTTTTGAAGCATCATCTCATCTCCTTTAGCTTCATTGTTTAGAGTTGTTAGTTGTTCTGCAATCTCTCTCTTCTTTTGTTCAAAGGCATTCAGCTCTGCAATCTTTGCTGGGTGGCGTAGTAAATTGATCTTCTCACGCAACTCCTGTTTCTTTATCTTGAGCCTAGCAAGTTTTTTGTTTTCTTCTGAAATGTTTGAGATAAGAGTATCAACTTCCTTTTCTTTCTCTGCCAGCTGCTTCTGTAGATTTTTTTTCTGATCCTTATCTGAATCAACATCACCTGAGTCTAAATGTAAAGATTTTTCCAGCTTAATAATCTCACCTTCTAATTCCGCTTTGAGTTCACGTAGGCGCATTATCTTTTCTTCATTTTCTTTCTTAGTTGATTCAATAACTGTTAGTTTAGAACTTATTTTTGCAATGTTTGCTGTGATCTCATCGATATTATTCTGCAGCTCTTTTTCTTGAAAAGCGTACCCTGTTTTTTTAAGCTGTCTGTAGCCACCTTTCATTACTCCGCTCAGCTCAGAAATATCGCCATCTAAGGTCACCATCTTTGCTGTTCCAATTCCTAAACGTCTAGCAACATTTATATTGTCAACAACAAGGGTTTCACCAAAGACGTGTGAGAATACATTCTTGTATTTATTATCGAATTTGATTAAACCTAGAGCAAGACCATGACATCCCTTATTTTTGGCAAGGTTTTTTGTTTCAGGTTTAATAAAAACAGGCTTGATCTTGTTTAATGGAAGAAATGTTGCAACACCAAGTTTATTTTCTTTTAGATACTTAATACAGCGGGCGGCTGTTGCATCGTTATCAACAACAAGACTTTTTATTTTAGAACCTGCTGCTACTTCTAATGCTTGTGCAAATTTTGAGTTAACCTGGCCAAGTTGTGATAGAGTGCCATGAATTCCGCGAATGTTCTTGTTTTCGAGCAAACGTTTAACCGCAATATCGCCAGCAACGAATTCCTTCATTCCTGCGCTTTTCGCTTTAAGTTTTTCAAGCTCTTCATTTAGCTTTGTTTGT
The DNA here is from genome assembly GCA_003650545.1 of Candidatus Woesearchaeota archaeon. Classification (GTDB taxonomy): domain Archaea; phylum Nanobdellota; class Nanobdellia; order Woesearchaeales; family B72-G16; genus B72-G16. The sequence continues at coordinate 29,302 of QMQO01000012.1, forward strand.
TCTTCTTTTAACGTGTTAAGATTAATAGAGTTGTTAGTATCTTCTCTTATTGCTATATTAAGTTCAAGAGTTGCTTTTTTGAACAATTGGCGTTTTTCCCTTAAAATAGCAAGCTGTTCTTTTTGTTCTTTTTCTACTGCTAGGATTTTTTCTATCTTATCATCAACCGACTGTATTTGAAGCTCGATCCTGTCTTTATCACGCAATAGATTTTGTTGTTGCTCGCGCATCTCCTGAATCTGTTTCTGGATCGCATCTGCTTCTTCATCTATTTTGTCCATTTCTTCTTCAACTGTTGCAACATCATCTAGCTTGTGTTTTTTCTTGAATTCTGTTATTTTTGTTTCTACTAGTTTTTGTTCTTTTTGTAAGCGCGCTTTTTCTTTTTCTCTGACCTCTTGTTTTTTCTTTAAGGCAGATATTTTTTCATCTATTTCTGCTTGTGCTTTCTGTAGTTGTTCAGTCCTTGATTTGATCCTAGAAATTTCGTTCTTGTGACTTTCTATCTTGTTCTGCTTACTAGCTTGCTCTATTCGTATGCGTTCAACATCTTTATGGACTTGTAGCTGCTCGGCTTCACCTTTTTCTTCAATCTCTTTTGAAATCTTGTTGGCTTCAGTTTTGAGTTTTGATATTTTTTCTTTGTACTTAAGGATTTCTTTCTTTAGTTTTTGTATTTTTTTATTGTTCTCTTCAGAAAGTTTAACAAGGTTGTTTTTTTCAGTTTCTTTTTTCCTGATCTGGATATGGAGATTTGTTGCTTTATAATTATTTATTTGGTCATTTAGGTTCTTGTATTTTAGAGCTTGGTCACGATCTTTTTTTAGATCTTTTAGATATGACTCCCGCTCAGTTAGAATGATTTCGGCTTCCTTTAGGCGTTCCTCAACTCGTTCTAGTTCACGAATTGATTTTGCTTTTTTCTCTTCATATGTTGCAATACCTGCGACTTCTTCTATAATCTTGCGTCTTTCATCTGGTGACATCTCCACAAATCTTATGATGTCACCTTGCAAAATTATGTTATATCCGTCAGGGTTTATTTTTGATTTGTCTAACAGTTCTAACACTTCTTGCCTTGTTCTTGTTTTATCATTTATTTTGTAAATAGATTGTCCAGACTGTTTTACAATTCTACTTATTTTGATTTCTTCATCTGGCAATGGAAATGTTTTATTTTTGTTGTCAAAGTAGATTGCTACTTCTCCTTCTTTTGCAGGGTTTTTACTTTTGCCCCCATTGTATATTAGGTTTTTGGACTTCTCAGCACGCATACCTTTAGCAGAGCTTTTCCCAAGTACAAATATCAAAGCATCTAAAATATTGCTATTGTGAATGAAAATACTATTGCCAATAAAGTTATGACAGTTAGGAATAGTCAAATCATAAACAAAGGGTTCTCCTTTAATTTTTCTAATAGAGGTCACTCTATCCCAAAAAATTTCGGAAGATGATATGACTTCAAAAAAATTAACAATTTTAATAGAACTATTAAGCATTAATCTTATCTCTCTCTGAATAAAATCATATATTTTCTTAAGGTTCAAAGTTTTGGCTTTTATCTTTGAATCTGTCTTTGAATCAATCTGGGAATCTCCTCTCCGGTTTGAAGATATGTTTGACTTACCGAATCCAACAGATCCACCTACGAAATCATAAGATATATTCAACTCTTTTAATGTGTTCAAAAGAGAATCCTGATCTAGAATCATGTTTTTATGAATGTTTCTAATTTTATTTATTCTGTTTTTAAACATGGCTATTATTTCTTTTAGGCTTTTTCTAGTCGGGCAACTCCTGTTTTCAAGATAAGCTATTAATTTAGGATATTTTTTTCTCAAGGATCTATAGGATAACCTCAAGTCCTGAACGCCTTTTTTAATAAACACATTCACATTTTGCGGGAGAACATCCACATCCACATTGGAATTTGTAGAATCTGATTTCAGTTTTTTGATTATTATTTCCTCTAATTTTTTTTGTTTTGATGATTTTAAAATGATGTTTTGATAAAATTTTTGTAGGTTGCTGTAACCATCTATATAAAGATAAAAATATTTGTCGCTTTTGGTTTTATTTTTAGTTTTTGTTGCACAATTGCTTTTTTCTTTTTTTCTTGAAATTATTCCGAATCTCAAAAGCAAAAGTTGTAATGTATCAATTAATTTGTTATTTTTAGTACAGTACTCTATTGTGGAAGTGCCTGACCTTATATAACCGCCACAATCATATAGCCCTGCAATTAAATTTGAGATTACAGAATTATTCGAAATTAGTAGTTCGGGAGGAATATTCTTGTACATTGTTAATTTATTAAGTGGGGATCTGAATAGAGTACTTAAAAAATCAGAAATGTTTGTACTAAAACATGAAATTTTTTTAATGTTTTTTTCTATGTTTTTTTCTCTTCTTTCATGTATATGTACCTTTTTGAATAATTTCTGAACAAGATCCTTAAAATCAGCAACAAGATTTTCGTCGGAGTTAACAAACTCAATTTTGTTTTTGCTCAGATGACCCTTCCCAATTAAATAGCCTAAAAACCTTGCAAAATCTTCGGTTATTTTTTTGGGAAAATCTATTTTGAAATCTGTTTTGTTTACATTATTCAGATTTACATATTTTTTGTTTGAGAATTTCAGGATTCTTGGCGTTGCTATAAAATCTTCTTTAGTCAGATCTCGAACTAAAACACTTTTAACTTCCATTCCTTGAAGCGTCATGACAGGATGACAGCCTGTTGTAACAACCTTCTTACCTGTGTTAGTTGTTATTTCATACAAATATTTTTCTCCTTTTCTTTTAATAAAAGCAGAAATGTCTTTCTTTACAATCTTCATCGTTTTTGGGTCGAGGCCTAGACAGCGAATAATTTTAGGGTTATCTATTGTAAAGACACCATCGTCCATTTTTATATGAAACCTTGAATTTTTTAGATTGTCTTCAACAATGTCTCCTATTTTAACTAGTTCACCATTATCAAGAAGGACTTCTGTGTCATAACTACACGACTTCCCGCTACCATTTGGGCCAAGAACAACGTTAAATGTACCTCCAAACGGAATTTCTGTTTTCATGGCAAAGCTTTTGAAGCCTCGCATCACCATTTTATTAATCTTCGTCATAGTGCCTATCACCTGAGAGTTCTTCCCAGTGGTAATAATAAAGAGATTATTTATAAAGATTTTGTTTTATTTTTTATTGATTCTTGTCATATTACTTTATTTTTTTTTATTGGCTTGTATCTGCTTTGATAGATATTTATTTTGTAGATATTATTTTCTGATATTCTATATTTTAGTTGCATTATTTGATTCAATGCTCTTATTTATCTATATTTTAAAATTTATTTTATATCTAAAATTTATTTAAAAATTAAAAAATATTATTAATCAGAAATTATTTTAACATGCACTTTTCTGTTCCTTGGACCATCGAATTCTGCAAACATGCACCCTTGCCATGTACCTAACACTAAATGACCTTTGCTTATTAGTACTGTTTGTGCACATCCAATTAAACTAGATTTAATATGCGCATCAGAATTACCTTCTGTATGTGCATAATCATTAAGCCTTGGTACTAGTTCTGCTAGCTTGTTTAGAATATCATGTTTAACATCGGGATCTGCGTTTTCGTTTATTGTTATGGCTGCTGTTGTATGTGGAACATATAAGATGCAGATTCCGTTCTGTACTTCTGATTCATGCACTATAGTTTCTACTTGAGATGTTATGTCCACTAGCTGATTTCTTGATGTGGTTCTAAGAGAGATTGTTTTTAACATATTTATCACCTTTGTTGTATTTTTGGAGCTTTTTCATACGCGGCTTCAAACAGACGTTTCATTACATCTGCTACTGCTTTGTTTTTTATTAGAACCATTTCATTTCCTGGATGTGGAGGGCTTATTAAACTGATTAAAATTCCTCCTTCATAAATTTTAATAGCGACAGCATCGTTATCAAAAGCACGAATGTTTTTATCAATCTTTAACCACTTCTTCAAATTTTCCTTTGTTTCTTTATCATATCGCGCTAATGTTTTTAATATAGCCCCCCTCTTTTTTTCTTCTTTAAACTCTTTTATGAAATGATGACTGAATTCTGATGTGTATCTTATTTTATATGAAAATTTTCTTGCTTTGACTTCTCTTACTAGCTTGTTAAAGCTGCGAGCACCCTTTGCAACAAAGATTTGTTCTCTTTCCTTCTCTTCATAATGCTTCTTCAGTTCATTTATATCTTTGTTCAATTGTTCCAACTCACTTCTTCTTTTTTTTAAAAGTTTGTTAAGATTTTCAGGATCAGAAGCTATAAATAGCTTTATTTTCTCTGGCACGATTTTAACAAGGTGTTTCCTGATTAAAGATTCTAATATATCATAAACCCTACTATAAGGGACGCCACTGTGTGAAGATATTTTTGAGGCTGAACTTTTACCTAACTTAACTAAAGCTTCATAAACCTTGCTCTCGTATTTGTTCAAACCAAGGATTTTGAAATCCATGTATTAGTTAATATTTTTCTTTTCTATATAAATTTTTTGTTAATTTACCACTTAAGTGGGGGCAAAAGTTTATATTCATGTGTTTGTAGTTGTCATTTATCAGTGATTAATGAATTAGTTTAGGTGGTGTAAATGAAAAGCGCAAGAGATGTAGCGATAGCTGTAAAGAATATGGCATTACAAGAATTGCAAAAGTTAAATTATGTTCAATCAGTAACTTTGATAGGTAAAGAACCTGACAGGGATAGGATTATTGAGAGTGTTAATGATCTTGATACGATTATCATTGTTGAGGGAGATATGACTAAAGAAAAATATAATAAAATAGAAGAGATTTATATGAAGACTACTGAATTGAGTACACCTGATGTAGATGTTTCATATTCTATTAAAGATGGACCATTTAAGCCTGTGTCTGAAAAAGAAAAGGAAGTTTTTAGTCATGTTATACTTCACACTGAAGAGTCTTACTGTAGGAGTCCATTAATGTTAGTTAAGAATTCATGGCAATATGAAATGCCATACTTTGGAAAACCCGTAGCAGAAATTCAGAGTGTTAAAGGGGTTGATGAAGATATGTTGATTAATGGTGCACTTGGTTTGAACCATTTAATTGGGCTTGTAAAAAATGATGAAAGTGCATATCTTGATTGGGAAGATACAGATTCAGGAATAATGAGATCGAATATTTTTCCTCTTAAATTTATAGAAGCGAATGAAAGATTAGAGTTTTATTTTTACTCTATATTAAGGTGCGCAAGTAACACATTAAGATGGACTAACTGGGAATAACCAGATAGGGATTGGTAAAGAGATGGTTCCTCTATTTGAAAAATATTGTTATGATTTTGCATATAAAAACTTGCCAAGGGAAGCTTATAAAGACAAACGTCTAATGAGAAATAGACAATTAGTTTTATCTAAAAGGTTTGCAGATAGATATCAACAACAAACTATTGAGTTTTTGAAAACATTAAAAACTTATGTGAAAAGACTTAGATGTGAAACTTAGATAGGCTAATACCCTTCTAATTTTCTTTGATGTTTTGCTTTTTTGATTTTTTTATAAGTGATCCATGTTTTTCTAAATATATCAGGATATTTTTCCCAATTTTTCTCAAGAAAACTACGAGTAACAGGATCGCTTGTGTAACCTGAACCAAAATCTTGGCCTATTTTCTTTTTTAATTGTTCTATTTTTCTATCGCGTACTACCTTTGCTATAATTGACGCGGCGGCAACAACAGGATGGTTAACATCAGCTTTATGTTCTGCTAGTAAATCTATATTTGGATTTTTCAGATGTATGTTCACAAAGTCAACATACATCTTTACATTATTACTTGGGCAATCTAGAATAACTTTGTCAGGCTTTAGTTTGTTGATGATATTTGCACTCGTTATTGCCTCTAGCTTGTTCAGATTTAATGAGTCAGATTTTAAAGCTGCATCTATCTGAGACGGAGTAATAATTTCGATTTCGTGTTTTTTAGCTATCTTTAGAATTTCTTTATATAATTTTTCACGTTGATTTGGTGTTAATAATTTGCTGTCCTTTACTTTAAGAGCTTTAAATCTTAGTTCATCACCTTCTACAATTAAAATTCCACACATAACCATTGGACCAATTATAGGACCACGACCTGCTTCCTCTATTCCTGCAATTAATCTCATTGATATCTAAAAAAGATAACTTCTTTTAAATGTTTCCAATTATTTATATAATATCAAGACTAAAAATTTTATTAGTAAACCAGATTTATAAGGTATTATGTTAATCGTATGGATGTCTTTTTCGTTAATAAAATTATTAATAAATTCTTTACAAACTTGTAA